>NZ_BCNF01000045.1 GCF_001485495.1 Gordonia desulfuricans NBRC 100010
GGCTGGCCGTGGCGTGGGCTTCCGTGCTGTTCGTTGGTGGTTGAGCAGGTCGTCCTCGCGTAGCGAGGCCGCCCGGCCGTCGAAACCTCCGCAGCCATCTGATGGAACGCAACCACCTCTGAGGTGGTCACCCCCGAACTCGGCCGACGGAGATTTCGACACGACTCGTCGCTACGCTCCTCATCGGCTCAATCAACGTAATAGGCGCGCAACACTCTTCGCGACACTTCCGTCTCGATGGTTGATTTCGACAAGCTCAATCCGACGGACCAGGACGTCCTCGCGCAGCGAGGCCGCCCGGCCGTCGAAACCCGGTGAGACAAGAGCGTTGGCGACCACCCCGTGGCTTCGAGTGGGGTGAACCTACTGTGCGATCAGCTTGTTCACCGTGCGGTTGACGAAGTTGGGGATGAACTTCGCGGCATTGCCCAGGACCAGGGTCTGGGTGCCGACGGAGTAGCTGGTGCGGTGCAGGAGCCGGTCGGCGCGGGTCGGGTGCACCGACTCGTAGACCTTCTCGGCGATCTGTTCCGGGGTGATCCGCACGCCGAGGGTCTGGGTGGACTTGGCGCTCGGGTCGGCCAGTGCGGTCTTGGCCCACAGCGGCCAGATGCTGACGACGCGGATGTCGTCGTGCTCCCACTCGAGTTCGAGCGCCTCGGTGAGGCCGGCGACGTAGAACTTGGTGGCGCTGTAGGTGGCGATCCCCGGCTGGCCGTAGATCGCCGACGCCGATGCGATGTTGACCAGGTGCGCGCCCGGCGTCTTCTTGAGATACGGGTAGGCGGCCTGTGCACCGAGGGTGACGCCGAGGGCGTCGATGTCGATCTGTGCGCGGACGGCGTCGGGGGAGATCTCGTCGAGGCGGCCGGCCTTGAGGATGCCCGCGTTGTTGTCGAGGACGTCGAGGGTGCCGCCGGTGTGCGAGGTGAACTCGGCGAGGGCGTCGGCCCACTGCTGCGGGTCGCGCACGTCGAGGCGGCCGGTGATGAAGCCGGGATGGTTGGCGGCGACCTTGTCGAGGGCGTCCTGATCGACGTCGTAGACGCCGACGGTCCAGCCCTCACGGGCGAATCGCTGTGCGGTTGCCAGTCCGATACCGGCCGCACCGCCGGTGACGAAAATCGATGACATTGGCTCTCCTGCCCTTGTGACCTGCGTCGATGATGTTTCGCGGGAAACTTACTCGTCAGTATAGTCCGCTGTCTGTTTACTGGGTCACACTCCGCTGCTATCTTGACAATATGCGTTGATATGACATCGTTCGTTGTCATACCGATCTGCGGATCACCCCGATCCGCGAACCGATGTCACACCAGATGTCACCCCCGATGCCGTAGCGGCATCCCCGACACGGAGGCACACAGCGACATGACCACCGCGATGAACCGCAGCAACCACTCCGACTCCGACACCGACGACCTCGGCACCGTCATCAGCATGCGTGACGAGGGCACCGAGGAGGTGTCGGCACGCCTGCTGGCATCGGCGGCGCGACTCTCGCGCAATGCGATGACCGAGATCGACTGGTCGTTGCCGATGGACCCCACCAAGTACGGCTGCAGCCCGGAATGGTCGTCGCTCTACGGCACCGAGTACTGGGACGAGCTCACCGAGGAACAGCGGATCTCGGTGACGCGGCACGAGTTCGCGTCGATCATGTGCATCGGCATCTGGTTCGAGATGATCCTGCAGGAGATGGTCGTCCGCGATCAGTACCTCGGCGACTACCACGGCTCGGAGTTCCAGTTCGCCCTCGTCGAGATCGCCGACGAGTGCCGCCACTCGATCATGTTCGCCAAGGCCAGCGAGAAGATGGTCGGCACCTCCTACAAGCCCAAGCGGATCGTCGGCAAGCTCGGCCGACTCTTCAAGGCCACGGCCAAGAACGAGGTCGCCTATGCCGGCATCCTCGTCGCCGAAGAGGTCCTCGACGTCTTCCAGCGCGGCTGCATGCGCGACGAGCGGGTCCTCGACTTCATCCGCACCGTCAACGAGATCCATGTGCTCGAGGAGTCGCGGCACATGAAGTTCGCCCGCGAAGAGGTTCGCGAGTCGGTCAAGGGGATCGGCTGGGCCCGCCGACAGTTCAGTGCGCTCGTGATCGCCATGGGCGCCTACATGATCGTCACCAGCCTGGTGCAGAAGAAGGCCTACGCCGACGCCGGACTCGACGCCGATCGTGCCCGCCGCGAGATGCTGGGCAATGCGCACTTCCACTCGATGATCCGCAGCAGCTGCACCCACCTGATGGAATTCCTCGACGAGGTGGGCCTGCTGACCCGCCCGGCGATGCGCTACTACCGGAAAGCGTTCATGCTCTGATGTTCGTCATCACTCAATCCTGTTGCAGCGACGCAGGATGTGTCTCGGTCTGCCCGGTCAACTGCATTCATCCGACACCGGAGGAACGCGGTTTCGGCAGCTCCGACATCCTGCACATCGATCCCGAGGCGTGTATCGACTGCGGTGCCTGCGCCGACGCCTGCCCGGTGGACGCGATCTTCCCCGCCGACAAGCTCGGCCCGCGTGATCAGGTCTTCATCGACATCAACGCCGACTACTACAAGAACAACCCCGACGTGCGGTCGGGGTGGTCGCCGATCGGCACCACCGACGACGCCGACGACCGTCCCTCGATCAGCTACCCGGAGATCCCGAAACTGCCTGCCGGACTGCGGATCGCTCTGGTCGGGACCGGCCCGGCCGGCGGCTATGCACTGCGCACCCTGCTCGACCGCACCGAGGCGCAGGTCACCGTGATCGACCGCCTGCCCACCGCCGGTGGTCTGGTGCGTGCGGGAGTCGCGCCGGATCACCCCGGCACCAAGGGGGTGCTGCGGGGCTTCGACCTGCTCTACCGCGACCTGAAGGTCACCATGGCCACCAACGTCGAGGTGGGCGACCCGGACATCCCGCGCGACGACCGCGTCGGCGTGGTCTCACCGGCCGAACTGGCCGACCACTTCGACGCCGTGTTCTACGCCGTCGGCGCGAGTGAGGCCCGGCGCCTGGGGGTCCCGGGTGAGGACCTGCCCGGTTCCACCTCGGCCACCGACCTCGTCGCCTGGTACAACGCCGTGCCCGGTGCCGACGCCGCACCGCCGATCCGGCGCAACACCGACGACGACCCGGCCTCCGGTCGTGCCGTCGTCGTGGGTACCGGCAACGTGGCCCTCGACGTGGCCCGCATCCTGGTCTCGCCGCCGGAACTGTTGGCCACCACCGACATCGCCGACCGCGCACTGGCGTTGCTGCGGGAACAGAACGTCCACGAGGTGGTGCTGCTCGGCCGCCGCGACCAGGCCAACGCGGCCTACACCTCCGCCGAATACCGTGCGCTGTCGACGATCCCGGGAGTCGAGGTGGTGGTCCACGACGACCCCGACGCCGAACTCCCGGACTTCTCGGCACCGGCGGCGACGCAGCGTCGTCGGATCGTGTTCCTGTTCCACTCCGCACCCGAGGAGATCATCGGTGACGGCCGCGTCGAGGGGGTCGTGGTGACCTCCGGGACGCGACGACACACCATTGCCGCCGATCTCGCGGTACGGTCCATCGGCTACCGGTCGGTGCCGATCGCCGGACTGCCCTTCGACTCCGGCCGCGGCGTCTTCCCGAACACCGACGGCCGCCTGCTCGACGACGACGGCACGGTGATCCCCGGTGCCTACGTCCTCGGCTGGGCCAAGCGGGGACCGAGCGGGGGGATCGGCGCCAACAAGCAGTGTGCGCAGGACACCGTCGAGGAGTTCCTCGCCGACGCCGCCGCCGGGAAACTGGTGCGCAGCACGCGTGGGCCGGAGGAGTTCGCGGCATTGCTGCGCAGCCGGACCCGCCAGGTGATCGGGTACCGGGGGATGCGGGCCATCGACCGGATGGAACGCCGCCGCGGTGCCGAGCAGGGTCGTCCGCGCGTCAAGTTCACCCGGGTCGCCGACATGGTGGGGGCTGCCGGGTTGCGCAAACGCTGACCGGCGGGCGGTCTCACGACGGCCCGATGCCGCGAGTGAGGTGAACACAACTGGGATGTAACACCGGGGCAAGTCGCCCTTCACGTGGGCTCGGGACCCTGGCGTCATGTCCAGTACTCCGCACTTCCTGCAGGGCGTGTTCGCGTTCACCGGATCGGGCCTGTCCAAGCCCGCACCGATCGACCCCACCCTGACCTATGTGGTGCCGCCGGGGATGACCGTTCAGCCGCTGTACTTCCGGGGAGGGAACAGCAGCGACGAACTCGTCCACGTGACACTCATGCGCGACGGGAAACCCATGCGGATGTTCCCGATGGGAGCGCGCAGCGCGGTCAACGTGCCGCTGCGGGTGGTGGAGGACGTCGACCCGGACTCGGTCCTCGAACTCGTCCTCGCCGCACCCGAGGGGTGTGCCGGTGAGGTCGTGATCGACTTCGGAATGGTCATCATCTGATGGCCGACGGTGCGCCGCGTCGGCGGCTGGTGGTGGTGGGCAACGGGATGGCCGGTGCCCGCACCGTCGAGGAGATCCTCACCCGTGGTGGTGCCGAGCAGTTCGACATCACGATGATCGGCGACGAACCCTACGGCAACTACAACCGCATCATGCTCAGTCATGTGCTGGCCGGCGAGACCACCGTCGACGACGACGATCTCATGCTCAACCCGATGGCCTGGTACTCCGAGAACGGGGTCACGCTGCACGCCGGCGACCGGGCGGTCTCGATCGACCGGTTCGCCAAGACCGTCACCTGCGAGAGCGACCGGGTCATCGCCTTCGACGTGCTCATCATCGCGACCGGCTCGCATACGTTCTTCCCCAACATGGACGGCCTGCGGGAACCCGACGGCCGGCTCGCGCGTGGGGTTTTCGGCTTCCGCACCATCGCCGACACCAACGGCATGCTCGACATGGCCACCTCGCGTGATCACGTACGTGCGGTGGTCATCGGCGGCGGATTGCTCGGCCTCGAGGCGGCCTATGGCCTCAAGACCCAGGGTGTGGCGGTCGACGTGGTGCATTCGCCCGGGCACCTGATGAACCAGCAGCTCGACGAGCGCGGCGGAAAGGTGTTGCGCAACAAGATCGAAGAGCTCGGCGTGGGCGTGTACACGGGTAAGCGCACCACCGCGGTGCTGCGCGACGGCACCGGCGCGGTGTCGGGGGTGGGATTCACCGACGGTGGATCGCTGCCCGCCGACATGATCGTGGTGACCGCCGGCATCCGACCCAATGTCGAGATCGCGCGGAGTGCCGGTCTCGTCATCGAACGCGGAATCGTCGTCGACGATCAGATGCGGTGCGAGGACGAGGGATTCATCTACGCGGTCGGCGAGTGTGCTCAGCATCGCAGCGAGGTCTACGGGCTGGTGGCGCCGCTGTGGGAGCAGGCGGTGGTGCTCGCCGATGTGATCACCGGGGCCGATCCGCAAGCGGAGTACCACGGTTCGCGGCTGACCACCAAGCTCAAGGTCGCCGGTGTCGACGTCGCGGCGATGGGTGTCAAGGGACCCGAACGTGAGGACGACGAGTTCGTCCAGTTCTACGAACCCCGCTCGGGTATCTACAAGAGCGTCGTGGTGCGCGACAACAAGCTGATCGGAGCGATGCTCCTCGGCGACATCTCCAAGGCCAACTTCCTCACCCAGGCCTTCGACGAGAAGGTGCCGCTGCCCGACGAGCGCATCTCGATGCTGTTCGACATGGGCGCACCCAGTGCGCAGACCGGTGCCGCCGAACTCGCCGACGACGTCCAGGTGTGCAACTGCAACGGCGTCACCAAGGGTGATCTCGTGGCATGTGTCCGCGGCGGGTGCACCAGCGTCGCCGAGGTGTGTGCGGCCACCCGCGCCGGCAAGGGCTGTGGATCGTGCAAGGGCCTCGTGGCCGACATCGTCGAATATGCGGCAGGTGACGCGCTGACCGCCGACGCCGCCGCGGACTGGTATGTGCCGGCCATCCCGCTGACCAAACCCGAACTGATCGACACCATTCGGCGGCAGGATCTCCGGTCGGTGAGCGAGGTGTTCGCCGCGCTCGCGCCCGACGGCGAGGACGCCGCGTCCAAGATGCCGCTCGCCTCGTTGCTGCGGGTCGTCTGGGGTGCCGACTGGCGACGCGAACCCGGTGCGTTGTTCGTCAACGACCGCGTACACGCCAACATCCAGCGCGACGGCACGTTTTCGGTGGTACCGCAGATGAAGGGCGGGGTCACCTCGCCGGACCAGCTGCGCAAGATCGCCGACGTCGCGGAGAAATACGACATCCCGATGATCAAGGCCACCGGCGGCCAGCGCCTGGATCTGTTGGGGGTCAAGAAAGAAGACCTGCCGAAGGTGTGGGCGGACCTGGATATGCCGTCGGGATACGCCTACGGCAAGAGCTTCCGCACGGTGAAGACCTGTGTGGGAACCGACTATTGCCGCTTCGGACTCGGGGATTCGACATCGCTGGGCATCGCCATCGAGTCCCGATTCCAGGGCCTGGAGACCCCGGCGAAGCTCAAACTCGCCGTCACCGGCTGTCCGCGCAACTGCGCCGAGGCCCTGTGCAAGGACTTCGGGGTGGTCGCGGTGGGCGACGGCCGCTGGGAGATCTACGTCGGCGGGGCGGCAGGCGCCCACATCCGCAAGGGGGATCTGCTCGCCACGGTCGACTCACCGGAGGAGGTGGTTCGCCTGTGCGGCTTGTTCATCCAGTTCTACCGCGAGAACGCCAAGTGGCTCGAACGCACCTATGCGTGGGTGCCACGGATCGGGATCGAGGAGATCCGGGAGATCGTCGTCGCCGACCGTGACGGCGTGGTCGCCGGACTGCAGGAACGTATCGACGACGCCGTCGCCGGCTACGTCGATCCGTGGCTCGACCGGCAGGAGCCGAAGTCGGCGGCCCAGTTCACCTCGGCGCTCCCGTTGCTGCCGCTGCCCCAGGTGCCGGTCCGATGACCGCCGTCGACCCGCAGACCACCCGACCCGTCGCAGTGGGTCCCGATACCGACCTGATGCCGGGCGAGGGACGCGCATATGCGCTGGGGAACAAGCAGGTCGCGGTCTTCCGGATGACCGACGGGACCCTACGGGCGACGTCGGCGGTGTGTCCGCACAAGGCCGGTCCGCTGGCCGACGGCCAGTTCGACCTCGGCAAGGTGGTCTGCCCGCTGCACCAGTACGCGTTCTCCTTCGCCACCGGCACCTGCTCGACCGACGGGATCGGCACCGTCGAGACCTACCGGGCCGACGATCGTGACGGCCAGATCGTGGTGTGGGTCTGACACTTCGATGACAGCGTGGTCATCGATGTCCCGGACGGCACCGACACCACACACCGGGTGCATGGGGGCCGGTGCGTGATGGGGTGGCGTCCGGGACTTCTGTTCTCGGATTGTGTGTTGGTTTCTGGTGGTTGAGCAGGAGCCCTACCGTGGTTGAGCAGGACCCCTACAGTGGTTGAGCAGGACCACTACGGTGCTTGAGCAGGGACTCCCTACGGTGGTTGAGCAGGACGCCTACGGTGGTTGAGCAGGGACCGAGCGGAGCGAGGACCCGTGTCGAAACCTTGGTGAGCCGAGCGCGTTACGCGACCAGGGGAGTCATCGCCGCTCCCACGGCCGCCGGGCAAGCCACCGCAACGCGTCGAAGTCACCGTCGATCAGCGCCTTGCGTTTGGCTCGTGACCAGCCCTGGACCTGCTTCTCGGCCTTGTACGCCTCGCCGATGTCGACGAACTCCGCGAGATAGGCGACGCGCACAGGGCGTCGTCGGCGGGTGAAGGCTGCGCCGACACCGGCGTTGTGTTCGTGGAGTCTTCGCTCGATATTGCGAGTGCTGCCGACGTAGTAGCTTCCGTCGGCGCATTCCAAGATGTACATGAACGCGCTCATGGGAACACTGTCGCCGATCGCGGGCCGCGACTCCGCCGACGTCGGAGTCAAATGTGGATGACGACGTTGATGGGGATGAGTGTGGTGATCGACGGCGTCAGCGGCGGTGGTGGTCACCTGACAGGGTAGGTGACAGGGGTTTCGACACGGGTCCTCGCTTCGCTCGGTCCCTGCTCAACCATCGTGGGGGGTCCTCGCTTCGCGTGGTTCTTGCTCAACCAGGGTAGGGGGCGTCGGTTTGCTTGTCGTCGGCTCTGTCACCGTTGGGGGGTGGGTGGCAGAGGTTTCGACACGGGTCCTCGCTTCGCTCGGTCCCTGCTCAACCACCGTAGAGGGGTCGTCGCTTCGTGCGGTTCTTGCTCAACCATCGTGGGGGGCGTCGGCTCTGTCACCGTTGGGGGGTGGGTGGCAGAGGTTTCGACACGGGTCCTCGCTTCGCTCGGTCCCTGCTCAACCATCGTAAGAGGGGTCCTCGCTCACGCGGTTCTTGCTCAACCACCGTAGGGGTGCTCAACCATCGTGGTCCTCGCTCCGGTCAGTACACATCCCGTACGTACCGCTTGTCGGCGGCGAGGGCTTTGACGTAGGCCTCGGCACTCTTCGCCGACAGCTTTCCATGTTGGGCGACAATGCCTTTGAGTGCCTCGTCGACGTCCTTGGCCATCCGGGAGGCGTCGCCGCACACGTAGACGTGGGCGCCGTCGTGGAGCCACCGGTAGAGCTCCTCGCCGTGCTCACGCATCCGGTCCTGCACGTAGATCTTGCGATCCTGGTCGCGAGAGAACGCCACGTCGAGGCGCGTGAGCAGGCCGTCGGAGAGCATCGACGTCATCTCGTCGCGGTAGTAGAAGTCGGTGGCCGAGTACTGTTCCCCGAAGAACAGCCAGTTGTGGCCCTCGTGGCCGCGTGCCCGACGCTCGTTCAGGAAGCCGCGGAACGGGGCGATACCGGTACCCGGGCCGATCATGATGGTGGGGGTGTCCGGGTTGGCGGGCGGGCCGAAATGGGTTGCCGACGTGACGAACACGCCGATGTCCTGCTCGTCGTCGGCGTGGTCGGCGAGGAAGGTCGAGCACACTCCGCCGCGGGTTTTTCCGGCGTGGTCGTAGCGCACTGTCGACACGGTCAGCTGTACCTCGTCGGGCTGCTCCAACGGGCTCGACGAGATCGAATACTGCCGTGGGGTGAGGGATTTGAACACATCCACCCATTCTTCGGCCGAGGCGTGCACCGGGAACTCCGACAACACGTCCACCACCTGGCGTCCCCACGACCAGTCGTTGAGCTGTTGCTTGTTGCCGGGCATCACCAGGTCACGCACCTGCGACGCACCATTGCGTTCGGCGACGAAGCGCATGAGATCCGGTGTGATCTTGGCGAATTCGACGCGCTCGCGCAGCGCGCGGCGGAGGGTCATCGGATCGCCCCAGGCGGTCACCTTCTCGTCGCCGCCGAGTCCGGTGACGGCGAGCCACTCGTCGATCAGTGTGTGGCTGTTGAGCGGCCACACGCCGAGCGCATCTCCGGCGGTGTAGGTGAGCTCGTCGAAGGGCAGCTCGAAAGCGAAGTTGCGCACGTCCTTCTGTGATCCGGCGCCGTTGAGCCGCACGTTTCGGGTCAGTCTGGTGACATAGGGATTCTTGCGGGAGTAGGCCGAGCCGGTCCGGATGGCCGGTGCTGCAGCAGAATCGGCGGGCTCGCTGACCACCACGACACGATCGTCGGTGACCTCGGAGGTGGGTGCCTTGGCGCTCATCGCCACGATCACCTGCTCCAGCCAGCCGCCTGCGGTCTCCTCGTAATCGGGTTCGCACTCGGCACGATCGGTGATCCGCCGACCACCCAGCGCATCGAGTCGTTCGTCGAGTTTGCGTCCGTGGCCGCAGAAGTCGTCATAGCTGGAGTCGCCGAAGGCGAGTACCGCGTAGTTCACCCCGGACAGGTTCGGGGCGTCGTCGCCGCGCAGGACATCCCAGAACGACGACCCGTTGTCGGGCGGCTCACCGTCGCCGGTGGTGGACGTGACGAACAGCGTGGTCCCCGACAACGCGCTCACGTCGACCTGGTCCATCTCGCGGAACACCACATCGCGACCGGTGGCCTTGACGCGCTCCGCGCAGGCCGCGGCGAACTCCTCGGCATTTCCGGTCTGCGACGCCCACGCGACGGTGACCGTCTCCGTTGCGGTCTCGGCGTCGACGATCTCCCCGTCGGGAGTGGCCGGGCCGAGACCCGGTGCGCCACCGGCGGGCAGCGCCATTGCCGTGCCGATGATGTTGCTACGCGCGAACATCCCGGCCAGGATTCCGCCGACCCAGCTGCGGATCTCGGGGCGCAGTGGGGCATCGGGTGGGACGGTGGGGGCACCGGTGGGATTGGCCCGCACCCCGGCGACGAGACCGGCGAGGTAGATCCGCTCGGACTCGGTGGGCTGCGGGGCGGCGACGTCGGCCACCCCGAGCGAGGCGGCGAGCACATCGAGCACGTCCGGACTCCATCTGTGGGTTTCGGTGGGTGAATCGGATTCGGCTGGCGCCGATGCGGTGTCGGCGACACCGGGCTCGTCGGTGGGGACGGCGACCCTGGTGAGGGTCACCGCGCACACCTTGAACTCCGGTTGCTGCGACGCCTCGTCGATCGCGTCGGAGGTCACCGCATTGATCGCGAGGTGCTCGCCGAACGAGTCGTTCCAGTGGAACGGGACGAAGCAGTTGCCCGGCCGTACCCTGTCGGACACCTGGGCTGGCAGCACGGCTCGCCCGCGTCGCGACGCCACCTCGACCTTGTCGGCGGCGCCGATCCCGAGACGTTCGGCGTCGTCGGGATGGATCTCGACGAACGGCCCGGGATTGAGCTTGTTGAGTTTGGCGACCTTGCCGGTCTTGGTCATGGTGTGCCACTGATGTGCCAGCCGACCGGTGTTGAGCAGGATCGGGTAGTCGTCGTCGGGCATCTCCGCGGGTGCGATGTGCGGCCGGGCGAAGAACTGCGCGCGACGATTCGGGGTCGCGAACGCCAGCCGCGGCACGGTGCCGTCGGGCAGCGTGTGCAAGGTCTGGCTGACCCCGTCGTTGAGATAGCGGATGGGATTGCGGGCACCGTCGGCGGTGGGGTCGGGCCGATCCGCCGACGGCGGCGGGCACGGCCACTGCATCGGGGTGCTGCGCAACCGCTCGTAGCTCACCCCGCGCAGGTCGTAACCCGTCCGGGGATTGGCGAACTCCTGGATCTCGGTGAAGATCTCCTCGGCGCTGTGGTAGTCGAATGCCTCGCCGTAGCCCATCTCGGTGGCGATCCGTGCGATGAGCTGCCAGTCGGGCAACGCCTGCCCGGGTGCGGCGACGGCCGGTTCGAACAGGGTGAGATTGCGTTCGGAGTTGATCATCACGCCGGTGGACTCGGTCCACAGTGCGGCGGGCAGGATGACGTCGGCGTACTGGTTGGTCTCGACGTCGACGAAGGTGTCCTGGGTGATCACCAGCTCGGCACGTTCGAGGCCCTCGATGACGGTCTTGCGGTTGGCCACCGTCGCAACGGGATTGGTGCAGATGATCCAGCACGCCTTGATCTCGCCGTCGGCCATCCGACGGAACATGTCGATGGTGCCGCCGCCGAGCCGGGTGTGCAGGGTGCCGGCGGGCACTCCCCACCGCTGCTCGACGAAGGCGCGGTCGTCCTCGGCGAGTACCGCACGCTGACCGGGCAAACCCGGTCCCATGTAACCCATCTCGCGTCCGCCCATCGCATTGGGCTGCCCGGTGAGTGAGAACGGTCCGCTGCCCATCCGGCAGATCGCACCGGTGGCCAGATGAAGGTTGATGAGCGCGTTGGTGTTCCAGGTGCCGTGCGTGGACTGGTTGAGCCCCATCGTCCAGCAGCTCATCCAGTTCTCGGCGGTGCCGATGAGTTCGGCGGCCCGGCGCAGATCGGCCTCGTCGACCCCGCAGATCTCGGCCACCGCCGACGGCGGGTACTGCGCGGCGAACTCCGGCATCTGCTCGAAACCGTCGGTGAACTCGGCGATGAAATCGGGGTCGGTGTGGCCGTTCTCGACGATCAGGTGCAGCAGACCGTTGAGCAGGGCGAGGTCGGTGCCGCCGTTCACCTGCAGGAACAGGTCGGCCTTGTCGGCGGTGGCGGTGCGCCGCGGATCGACGACGATGAGTTTGGCGCCGGCCTTGACACGATCCATCATGCGCAGGAACAGGATCGGGTGGCAGTCGGCCATGTTGGCGCCGATCACGAAGAACACGTCGGCGTTGTCGAAGTCCTGATACGAGCCGGGCGGGGCGTCGGAACCGAGCGACTGCTTGTACCCGGTGCCGGCGCTGGCCATGCACAGACGCGAGTTGGACTCGATCTGATTGGTGCCGATGAACCCCTTGGCGAGTTTGTTGGTGAGGTACTGCGCCTCCAGGGACATCTGCCCGGACACATACAGCGCCACCGCGTCGGGGCCGTGCTCGTCGACGATCGCCCGCAACCGGCGTGCGGTGTCGGTGATGGTGGCGTCGATGTCGGCGGGTTCGGGGTTGGCCCCGCGATGGGCACGCACCAGCGGCGTCTCGAGGCGGCCACCGGCGTTGAGCATGTCGGCGGTGGTGGAACCCTTGGTGCAGAGCCGGCCGAAGTTGGTGGGATGGTCCTTGCGGCCACCGGCCTTGATCACCCGCAGCGGCAGGGCGCCGGGCGCGGCGTCGTCGGAGAGTGCCAGGTCCATGCCGCACCCCACGCCGCAGTAGGCGCAGAGGGTGGATCGCGTCGCGGCACTCGTCACGCCATCCAGGATTCGCGGCCTGTGTTTCGCGACTCGGTTGTCACGGTTACGCGACCGTCACCGTGATCTCACACGGCGCCGCGCGGCGTGTGCGGCCGCATGGCCGACCACCGATTCCGCTGGTCATCCTGTGGTCTGGGTCATATTCGGGTGGTCGGCGGCGGGTCTCGACGCGACGTCGGCGGGCTGCTCGGACATCCGGGGTGGGTGGCGGGTGGTCCCAGGATCGCCCGGCGAGGCCATTTCTGCCGGACGAACTGCCCAAATGACGCCCGCGCGTCGCTCAGCGGTCTCTTAGTCGATGCCGATAGAACTGTATGTATGCGCATCCTGGTGGTCGACGACGATCGTGCTGTTCGTGAGTCCCTCCGACGGTCGCTGACGTTCAACGGATACACCGTCGACACGGCCGGTGACGGCATCGAGGCCCTGGAGAAGATCGTCGCCGAGCGCCCCGACGTCGCGATCCTCGACGTCATGATGCCCCGGCTCGACGGGCTCGAGGTGTGTCGCCGGCTCCGGTCCACCGGTGACGACCTGCCGATCCTGGTGCTCACCGCCCGCGACTCGGTGTCCGAGCGTGTCTCCGGGCTCGACGCCGGTGCCGACGACTATCTCCCCAAACCCTTTGCGATGGAGGAGCTGCTGGCCCGTCTGCGCGCCCTGTTGCGGCGTGCGGGCCCCGAGGACGGCGTCGATTCGGAGACCCTCACCTTTGCCGATCTGTCGCTCGATCCGGTGACGCGCGATGTGTTCCGGGCCGAGCGCCAGATCAGTCTCACCCGTACCGAGTTCGCCCTGCTCGAGATGCTGATGGCCAATCCCCGGCGGGTGCTCTCGCGCAGCCGGATCCTCGAGGAGGTGTGGGGTTACGACTTCCCGACCTCGGGTAACGCCCTGGAGGTCTACGTCGGTTATCTGCGTCGCAAGACCGAGGCCGAGGGCGAGTCGCGGCTGATCCACACCGTGCGCGGCGTCGGATACGTCCTGCGGGAGACCCCGCCCTAGTGAGTGCCTCCGGTCATTTCCGTCAGGTCGCCGACGCCGACACGCGTGCGGGTGACCCGCACCGCGGCGCCACGTCGACCATCGAGACCGATCACCGATCCCGTTCGACGTGGTGGTCGCGGCTGCGTGAGCGCCGCCGTCTCGGTGAGATGCGGGCGCCGCTGTTGCTGACCCGGTCGGTGTCGTTGCGGCTGCGCGTGACCGCGTTGTCGGCGACGGTGGTCCTCGCCGCGGTGACCCTGATGGGTGTGGCCGCCTACTTCGTGGTCTACCGCGCGCTGTACAACGAGGTCGATGCCGGTCTGGAGAGTCGCGCCGACGGCATGACGGTGCTGGCCAAGAGCGGTGTGCTGGCCAAACGGCCGGACACGCTGGTCACCGGCACGGTGTTCTCCACCAGCATCTCGATCATGTTGCTGAACCCGTCGGGTGTGGGCCCCTACATCGGGGACGTGCCCTTCGGCGACGTCGAACGCAAGATCGCGGAGTCGGACAACGTTCCCGGCGCCAATCCGCAGAGTCTGCGCACCGTCGACAACAGCCGCGTGCTGGCCCGCAAGCTCGACGACGGCAGCACGTTGATCCTGGCGCAGTCGCTGGTCCGTACCGACCGCATCCTCAAACGTCTGGCATGGGTGCTGCTCGTGGTGGGTTGTGGCGGTGTGGCGCTGGCCGCGTTGGCCGGCACCACGGTGGCCCGCGCCGGGCTGAGACCGGTGGCCCGGTTGACCCGGGCGACGGCACGGGTGGCCCGCACCCAGGACCTGACGCCGATCCCGGTGACCGGCAAGGACGAGTTGGCCCATCTCACCGAGAGTTTCAACACGATGCTGCAGGCGGTGGCCCAGTCCCGCGATCAGCAGGCACGGCTCGTCGCCGACGCCGGACACGAGCTGCGGACGCCGCTGACCTCGTTGCGGACCAATCTCGAACTGCTGATCGCCTCGAGCGCGCCCGGCGCACCCGCGGTGCCCGCCGCCGACATGGTGGAACTGCGCTCGGATGTGATGGCACAGATCGAGGAGCTCTCGACGCTGGTCGGCGACCTGGTCGACCTCGCCCGCGCCGACGCCCCCGAGGTGGTGCACGAGGAGGTCGATCTCACCGAGGTGATCGAGGGTGCCCTCGAGCGGGTGCGGCGCCGGCGCACCGATGTGGAGTTCGACGTCACGATGGTGCCGTGGTTCGTCTTCGGCGACCGGCAGGGCTTGTCCCGGGCGGTGCTGAACATCCTGGACAACGCCGCCAAGTGGTCGCCGCGCGGGCGGCACGTCGCGGTGTCGCTGGTCCAGGTGGCGCCAGGGTCGGCCGAACTCGCCGTCGCCGATGCCGGCCCGGGGATTCCGCCGGAGGACCGGGTGCTGGTGTTCGAACGCTTCTATCGCTCCACGCAGTCCCGCTCGATGCCGGGGTCCGGTCTGGGGCTGGCGATCGTGCGGCAGGTGGTGGAACGTCTCGGCGGCAGTGTGCGCGCCGAGCAGTCCGATCTCGGTGGGGCACTCATCCGAATGACATTGCCGGGCAGACCGGCTCCGGCGGAACCATCTCCGCAGGTGGTTCGTCAGTAGGGATGGAAGCGACTTCGAGTTCCGTCGACCGCCCGGATGGTTCATCCCCTAGGGTTGTCTGCGCGGTAGGCGCGAAGCGTCGAGTCCCGGTCTGACCTGGTCGGGACACGGATGTTGATCACGACAGATATGGGGTAGACGACCATGACGGGTGGAGGTTCGCACCGCGGCCCCTTCGACGGCGAGAACGACCCGGGCCGCCCCGGGCAGTCAGGGCAGCCGGGTGGTCCCAACACGGGCGGGTTCCCGGCCAGTGGCGCACCGTGGGAACGCGGCGCCGGCTTCGGTGAACCGACGACCCCCGGTTCGCCGGGCGGCTATCCCGGCTCGGCCCAGGCTCCTGGTGCCACCCCTCCGCCCGGTGCCACCCCGCCCCCGAGCGCGGCGCCCACCCAGTACGGTTCGCCCGCAGGGGTGCCTCCGACGAACCGGTTCGGCACGAATCCCTATGGCACACAGCCGACCTCGGGCTTTCCGTCGGGTACCGGTCCGATTCCGGCCGTCGGCTCCCCGGCCGGCGCTTTCGGGGATCCGGCCAATCCGGCCGGAGGTCCGGCGCAGCCGCCGGCGAAGAAGAAGTCCCGCGCCGGGGTGGGTGCGGCACTCGTCGGCGGTGCCCTGGTGGTCGGTCTGATCGCCGGCGGTATCGGCGGCTATGTCGGTTCGCGACTCGACGACGACTCGTCGTCGACGGTGGCCAGCAGTCAGCCGCTCGGCGGCGATCCGAGTGCCACCGACACCCAGCCGGTGCAGGCCCCGGCCGGCTCCACCCAGGAGGTGGCCGCCAAGGTGCTGCCGTCGGTGGTGTCGATCGAGGTGGTCTCGGGTAACGAGCAGGGCAGCGGATCGGGTGTGGTGCTGACCGCCGACGGCGTGGTGATGACCAACAACCATGTGGTCAGCGGCTCCGACGGTCGCCCGGCGAGCAAGGTCACGGTGAACTTCTCCGACGGTTCCCGCGCATCGGCACGGGTCCTCGGCACCGACGCGATCTCCGACATCGCGGTGCTCCAGGTGGACAAGACCGGTCTGACGCCGATCCAGGTGGGTACCTCCAAGAACCTCGCCGTGGGCCAGGACGTGATCGCGATCGGCGCGCCGCTGGGCCTCGACGGCACCGTCACCACCGGCATCATCAGTGCCCTCGACCGTCCGGTGTCGACGTCGCGGGAGGGCGGCACCACCTCGGTGATCGACGCCATCCAGACCGACGCCGCGATCAACCCCGGTAACTCCGGTGGCGCGCTGGTCAACGCCCGCGGTGCGCTGATCGGGATCAACACCGCCATCGCGACCCTCGGCGGGCAGACACAGCAGAGCGGCAGCATCGGCCTGGGCTTCGCGATCCCGATCGATCAGGCGATGCGGATCGCCGACGAGCTGCGCCAGACCGGTAAGGCCACCCACGCCGGACTCGGGGTGTCGGTGCGGCCGAGCGGCGACTCGACGACACCGGGGGCATTGGTCTCCGAGGTCACCGCGAACGGACCGGCGGCAGCGGCCGGAATCCCGAAGGGCGCGATCATCACCAAGGTGGACGATCGCACCATCACCTCCGGCGATGCGCTGGTGGCCGCTGTGCGCTCGCACGCACCGGGAGACCGTGTGACGGTCACCTACCAGGTGGGTGGGCAGACCCGGACCGCCCAGGTCACGCTGGCGACGCTGGAGTCGAACTGAGGCGACGCCGACGAGCGATCGACGAACGCAGACGTGCCGACCACATCCGTCGGTCGGTGAGAGAGGATGAAGGTCATGACGAGTGATTCGGACTTTCAGGTGATCGGTACCGCCGCGACCGGCGATCCCGGTTTCGGGGCGCCGGAGGAGGGGATCACGCCGGAGGTGGATCCGGCCGATGTGGTGGCCGCCGACGCCGCGGCGCGGGAGTTCGCGGACCGTCAGACGCGCGGATCGGCAGGGCTGGGCGGTGACGAGGTGGGCCGGGCCCTGGTGGTGGTCGTCGACGATCGCGTGGCGCACGGTGAGACCGAGAGCCCGCTGGGTCCGTTGGTGGGCGAGTTGCTCGCCGAGTCCGGCTTCCACGTGGACGCGACGATCGTGGTGTCGGGGGACGAGGTGGAGATCCGCAACGCCCTCAACACCGCGGTGATCGGCGGTGTCGATCTGGTGGTGTCGGTCGGCGGAGTGGGCGTGGGCGCCCGGGACGTGACGCCGGAGGCGACCGAAGCACTGCTGGATCGTCGTCTGCGCGGCATCGAGGAGGCGGTCCGCAGCTCCGGTCTGGCCGCCGGAGCGACCGACGGCGGACTTTCGCGCGGGCTGGCCGGAATCTCCGGTCAGACCCTTGTGGTCAACATCGCAGACTCGCGGGCGGCGGTCCGTGACGGAATGGCGACTGTTGCCCCATTGGCGAAATATGTGATCGCCAACATCAGCGAGTTCTGAATCCCGCCGATCATGAGCAACGACGAGCAGGGTTCGGCGCGCTCGGAATCGGAATCCGGATCGCGCGGGAGCGGTGAGGCGGGTCACGATGTGACCCACCCCGCTCCGCGCGCCGAGGACGGCCCCGACCCCTCGTCCGGCGGCGTGACACGCCGTCCCGTAGGGGAATCGGCAAAGGCCAGACGGAATGCGCGCCGCAGTCGGCACCGGGATGAGGTCTTCGGCAACGACCTTCCGGATACGACGCAGGATGAACGTGGTGAAGATCACAATTCGATCTCGAGATCTTGGTACGAAGAGCAGCGTCCGCCTCATTACGAATGAGCAACTGTCAATGCGGGCGGTGAGTTCAGCCAGTTTTCCTGGTGTTTACTTTGTCATTGGTGAATTATTCATGCGTCCTTCTGCATGTTCGCTGAATCGAAGCTGAGACACGGCTGATTTCAGCTGTTGCCCTCTTTGTGACCTCTCAGATACGGTTCCGCAGGACAGCTAACCGGCGTCGGCGTCCACTTCATGGATGCCGGGGAGTCGGTGTCCTGTGGAATACGGGTGTGTTCCGCAGCGATGGCGGGGAGTGTTCACGCCGCGGTTACACGGTGAATTCTTATCTGTAACCGGAGGCGGCGAGGATTCCCGCGAGCCGTCAGGGTCACCTGTCGGATACGGGTACGTGTCCGACGGATAACAGCCGAATCCTGTGAGAGGGAACGAATGAGCAAGTTCAGCAAGCTTGGGCTGCGCCGTGCTGCGGGGGCATGCGCCGTCGTCGCCGCTGCCGCTGTGGGCGTGGCCGGCATGGGTGCAGGTCACGCAGAGGCCGCGCCATTGCAGAGTGGTTACAAGTCGGCCAGTGGCATCGACGGTGAGAAGGTCCAGACCTGGCGCAAGAACGAGTCCCAGTACTCGGTCGCCCGTGTCGCCGCCAACGGCCTCGGCCGCACCGCGCTGGTCTCCGGCACCTACACCACCAAGGCGACCGAAGGCGTCGGCGGCAAGCTGTACGTGGGCTTCCTCGTCGGCTGCCAGGTCGACGTGGGCGGCATCAGTGCCGGTGGCACCTCGGGTATCTCCGCCACCCTGGGCGCTGCTCCCTCGATCAGTGCCAGCGGCTCGCTGAGCATCCCGCTCGCCCCGGGTGAGGCCTCCCTCTACGGCGTGACCTCCAAGTCCCTCAAGGACGGCAACGCCACCATCCAGCTGTCGGACTTCGAGCTGGAGTTCCCGAACTGCGGTGGCTACGCCTCGGCACGTTCGGTGGTCCTGACCCGCGCGGTCACGGGCTACGAGATCAACGACGACGACGACACCATCGACGGCTCGGGCACCCTGATCCAGTCGACCCTGTACGGCCAGCCCTTCTTCGTCAGCTGACGAAGCAGATAACCCAGTAACTCGAGTTTTCTCTGCT
Organism: Gordonia desulfuricans NBRC 100010; assembly: GCF_001485495.1. Taxonomy (GTDB): domain Bacteria; phylum Actinomycetota; class Actinomycetes; order Mycobacteriales; family Mycobacteriaceae; genus Gordonia; species Gordonia desulfuricans. Next base: position 19,029 of record NZ_BCNF01000045.1, read on the forward strand.
TCCTAGGCAGATCTACATTCCACGAAGGGGAATCATGAACAAGATCATCACCCGCCGCGTGGCTGCGGGCGTCGGTCTCGCCGGCGCCGCTGTCATGGGTGTGAGCGCCCTGGGCACCGGTGCTGCGGCTGCCGGCCCGGTGGCCGGCACCACCATCACCAAGACCCTGGTCGACGGCACCCCGGTCAAGATCCAGCTGTTCGACCAGAGCGTCAACTACCAGAAGTCGATCGTCGAGTCGTTCAACCTGGTCCGTGAGGTCTGGGTCTCGGGCAAGGTGCGCGTCACCGTCGGCGGCAAGGCCGAGGGCGGCACCATCGCCGCCGGTTACATCGTCGGCTGCCAGGTCAACGTCGGCGTCAGCAGTGACAACGGCGCGGGTGCCGGAGTCGAGGCGACGCCGAGCACCAGCGGTAGCATCACCACCACCCCGGGTGCCGAGGCCAATGCAGGCGCCAGCCTGTCGCTCGGCCCCGGCCAGGCCGGCACCGTGTGGCTGATCAACACCACCGACAGCGACGACGATTCCGTCAACGACTACACCTTCACCGGCAGCCAGGGTGGCGTCGCCTACAGCCAGGAGACCTTCAAGGTGTCCAACTGCGGTGGCTACGCCGAGGCCAAGGCCAAGGTCAAGGTGACCGTCGACACCGGCTCGGTCAAGGGCATCGTGACCCTGTACGGCAAGCCGTTCAGCCTGGGCTGATCGCACACCGTGCGCTCTCCGCTGCGATGACAGCGGCGCCATAGGGCAAAGCTCAAGGGCGGGAACCGGAATCCGGTTCCCGCCCTTGTGCATGTCCGGAGGTCGCCGAGCTCGTCGGTGGCCTGAGACGGCGGCTTCTTCGAGAAGTGTTGTCTCGGAGTGGCGTCGAGCGGATGCTCGGCGAGAACGGTTCTCCGACATCCCAACACGGCCACCACCGCGCGGGGGCGGGCCCACCGAGACGACGACCGCCCACCATGTGCGCGTCGGGGGAGAACACGTGGTGGGCGGTCGGGCGCGGTGCTCGAACGAACCGCGCATCGGTCCGGGTGTTGCGACCGACATCTACCAATCTACGAGCCGTACCTTGCCGTCGGATCGGGCCGGGCTGTGAGGCCGCTGGCAACTGCCGGGCGGTGGCGGTGGACGACGACGAGCGGCCCGCGTCGTGGACGCGGGCCGCTCGGTCAACTCGGTGCTGTACTCGAACTCGGTGCTGTACTCGAACTCGGGCGGTATTCGATTGTGCCGTATGGCCTTGCGCACGAGGCCGCTCAGCGGGAATGGCGTCCCGGGCCGTCGGGCGGGTAGTCGCCGGGGTACTGCTCGCCGGGATAGGTCTCGCCCGGGTACGGCTGGCCTGCCGGCGGGTAGTTGCCGGGCGGCGGGTACGAGCCGCCCTGCGGGGCACCGGCCGGCGGATAGTTGGCCGGCGGCGGGTAGTTGCCGGGAGCCGGCGGCGGAGTGGGAGCGCCCTGGGGAGGGAACCCGGCGCCGGGTGTGTACGGCGACTCCGGGACGATCGGCCCCGACGGGGCGGGATCGCTGTACGGGGTGGGCTCGCCGTAGGGGGCGGCAGGCGGGGGTGTGCTGATCCGCGTGGTCTCGGGCAGTGGCGCCACGGCGGGCGGCGGACCCGACGGCTTGTCGAAGGCGGCGGTCGCCTTCGCCGCGGCGGCCTCCTCGTCGGCAGCAGCCTTGGCGGCAGCGGCCTTCTCGGCGGCGTCCGGGTCGAGCAGGTCGCGGATCTCGGTGAGCAGGTCGACCTCGGTGGCCACGAGCTCCTTCTCGCCACCGAAACCGGCGAGCGAGGCGAGCTTGTTGTACGGCAGGATGATGATGAAGTACACCACCGCCGCGATGATCAGGAAGTTGATCGTCGCGGTGATCACCGAACCGAGATTCACAAAGGTCGACGGCTTGTCACTGATGATGTTGAAGCCGAGGCCGGCAGCCTGATCCGGGCTCCACGGGATGGTGTTGATGATCGGCTGGACGATACCGTCGGTGAAGGCCGTGACGATGGCCGTGAAGGCGGTGCCGATGATGACCGCCGTGGCCAGATCGATCACATTGCCTTTGAGTATGAAGTCCTTGAATCCCTTGAGCACGTTCCGGTCCTCTCCTGATCGGTTCCCTGCGCTGGGGTATCCATGCCAGGTGGCGCTCCGATGGGCACGGACGTGGTGAACACTCTATCCAGGATCGTAACCGAGCCTGCGTATTTCGTTCCGCCGCGTTTTTCGCATGTCTTCACCTGATCAGGCGATCAACTCGAGTGGTCGATACCGGGGTCGCCGACGACGATGCCGGTCGTGGCAGATCGTCAATGCAGGACCACGGCGAGCGGCACATCGAGACCGATCGCGGCGACCCGATGTGCGGCGGTCTCGGTCATCGCCAGCAGCACCGGCGCAGCGCCGGCCGCCCGGGTCGGCCCTGCCGCCGTCGGGGCCGCGACCAGCGCGACCACGGCGTCACGGGCCACCACCGAGGTCTCGGCGGTGAGCACATCGACCACGTCGCCGGTGCGCAACACGGTGGTCACGGCGTCGTCGTCGAGCCGTACCGGCACCAGCCGGGCGGACGGATCTCCGGTCAGTTGCATCGGGAGCCGCGCCGAGAGCAGCCGTGCATCGGTGACGATCTCCCCGGCACGGATCGGCCCGGTCACGGTACGGCCGTCGGCCTCGGCGGCCATCAGGAGCGCGCCGTCGGGCACCAGATCCACCGGAATCGGTGTGGCGCGCAGATCAGATCCGGTCAGGATCTGCCCCGGCGCAAGCTCGTGGGCGGCCACCATCACCGATGCCGCGCGGGTACTGCGCGCTCCGCTGAGCCCGACGACCACCGCGACCACCACGAGGACGATCGCGACGGCGCGCCGCAGCAACACCGACCTCGTCCATCCCGGCCGCAGCGCATGGGCGATCCGGTCGCGAAGTCGCGGGGAGAGGGAACCGGCGCGCGGGCGGAGATCCATGCGGCCGACGGTATCGGCGACGACGGGGTGCGCGGGCCCGCCGACCGCTCTTGTGGACAACCGCCGGAGGCAGGGGAGTTGTCCACAGATCCACCTCGATTGGCGCGGCGGACCGGTAACGGGGAGAATGGGCGACCAGGTGTGCCGGGAAGTCTGGTCGGCCCGTCCCGGTGATCGGGGCGGATGTGATGCGAACCGTGCGCGTTCGCCGGACCGATCAGGAGCCCCGAGGTGCCAGCCGATTCCGCCGCATCGAATCCCACCCCGCCGCATCCGGCCCGTCCTTCTGGCGTCGCGGTGCGTCGTGCGCGTCTGCGCAGCGCCCTCGCCCTCGACACCACCAGCGGGATCCTGCTGCTGGCTTTCGCCGCGGTCGCGGTGATCTGGGCCAACACCCCGTGGCGCGAGGTCTATCACGACCTTCTGGCCATCGAGGTGGGGCCCGAGTCGCTGCACCTGCACATGTCATTGGGGCAGTGGGCCGCCGACGGTCTGCTGGCGGTGTTCTTCTTCGTCGTCGGCGTGGAACTGAAGCAGGAGTTCGTCGCCGGGAGTCTGCGTGACCTGCGGCTCGCCGGTGTGCCCATCGTCGCGGCGGTGGCCGGGATGATCACACCCGCCCTCTGCTATGTCCTCGTCGTCGGGCTCGCGGGGGAGACCTCGGGCCTGCACGGCTGGGCGATTCCCACCGCCACCGACATCGCATTCGCGCTCGCGGTCCTGGCGTTGTTCGGGCGGGGGCTGCCGGTGGCGTTGCGGACCTTCTTGCTGACCCTTGCCGTGGTGGACGATCTGCTCGGCATCATCGTGATCGCCACCGTGTACACCGACTCGATCGACGTCGTGATGCTGCTCGCGGCGATCGGTGCGGTGGTGGTGTTCGCGATCGTGGTCCACCTGTCGTGGTCGGCGCGGTGGCTGCTGTTGCCGATCGCGCTGGTGGCCTGGGGCTTCATGCATGCCTCCGGGGTGCATGCGACGGTGGCCGGCGTCCTGCTCGGGTTCGTCGTCCCGGCGCGGGCGATCCGCGGTGAGCGGCTCAGCCGTACCGAACTCCTCGGCGAGGGCGTCCGGCCGTGGTCGGGTGCGGTGGCGGTACCGCTGTTCGCCTTCGCCGCTGCCGGGGTGTCGGTGGTCGGTAGCTCGGGCTCGATGATCCAACCGGTGTCCATCGGGATCGTCGTGGGTCTGGTGGTCGGCAAGATCGTCGGGGTGTTGGGGGCGACGGCGCTGATGACCCGGTTCACGCCGCTGCGGCTGCCCGACGCGATCGGGCTGCGTGATCTGCTGCCGGTCGGCATGCTGACCGGGATCGGGTTCACGGTGGCCCTGCTGATCGCCGAGCTGTCGTTCGACGCCGACTCGCCGCACGTCTCGGCGGCCAAGGCCGCGATCCTGGTGGGGTCGGTGATCGCCGCGGTGATCGGTGCGGTGATGCTGCGCTGGGATGCCCGCAAGATGCGTGATCCCGACATGAACCGGGACGATGTCTGCGACCACGACCTCGACGTGATCGGGGGCAGAACAGCGCCCTGACCGGCGCCGTTGGTCGCTGTCGTTGGCACTCGGAATGATCGAGTGCCAGTTTCGGTTAAACTATCCGAGTCATCGACGTTTCTTGTGGAGGTTTCAGGTGCCCACCTACTCGTACGCGTGCACGGAGTGCGACAACCAGTTCGACATCGTCCAGTCGTTCTCCGACGACGCGCTGACCGAGTGCCCGCAGTGCACCGGCCGGCTGCGCAAGCTGTTCAACTCGGTGGGCATCGTGTTCAAGGGCAGCGGCTTCTACCGCACCGACTCGCGCAACGGGTCGTCGGCATCGGAGACCAGTTCCTCCTCATCGAAGTCGGAGTCGACCTCGTCGAGCACCTCCTCGAGCGATTCCTCGTCGTCGAGCAGTTCGTCGTCGAGCACCACCACCTCGGCGGCTCCGGCCTCCGCCTGAGTTCCCGATTCACCCGCCGGACATGTCCGACGGGTGAATTCCCGGCGACTTCCCGGATTTCCGGTTCGGCAACGTGTACGAAATGCGTTCCGTCGACCAGATGAATTCCGGATGGTGATTTTACTTCGACCTCGGTCAATGGGATCGAATGCCGTTGCTGTTCCTCGTTGCTCTGCTAGCGTTTGCTGCGTTGCGCCCTCGTCGGGACGGGCGTGTACCCACGAGCAAGGAGTCTGCAGATGGCTGCACAGAAGACCAACCGAATCCGAGTTGCCGGCGGAGCCGCCGCACTGATCGCCGCCGGTGCGCTGAGCGTTGCGATGGCCGCTCCGGCATCGGCGAATGTGACCTCGGTCGGCATCGACACCCCGTCCGGCTACGGATCATCTCAGGGCGTGTACGGCGCAGGGTGCTCGTACAAGGTGTCGGCGAAGGTCAGCTCGGTGGTGGCTAAGGACAAGGTGACGTTCTCTGTGACGCCCGCCGGTGGGAGTCCCACTCAGTTCGCTGAGGTCGAGCCGACTGAGGGCGGCAGCAATACCGTGACGGCGACCTGGAAGCCGAGCGCACCTGGTGTGTACACCATCACCGCCTCGCAGAACGGCAACGCCAAGACCGTCGACAATGTGAAGGTCGCCAATGGCATCCAGCTCCCGGATTGGTTCTGGGGCGGCAACTGCCTGATCACCGGCTAGTCCATCACGAGTTTTCCGCACGGCGGGATCACCTGACACAGGTGGTCCCGCCGTCGGCGTTCCGGGGTCCTGCGGCTCACCCCAGCCGACGGAACCCGCCGCCGGGGGTGAGGGCCCATCCCATCGGGATGTCGTGGGGGTCGCCGGGGAGTTCGTCGACCACCTCGTGGTCGTAGACCACCGCAACCAGCTCGGCGGCGGTGCGGTGGATGGTCCGGTCGTAGTAGCCGGCACCCCGGCCCAGGCGAACGCCGGCCGCGTCGACGGCCAGTGCGGGCACGAAGATCACCGATGCGATGTCGATGGCGTCCACGCCGAGCGGCCCGCCGGCCGGCTCGAGCAGACCCCAGCGGCGTCGTTCCAGAGATGACGACGGATCGTAGGCGACCCAATTCAGCGGGGCCGGATCACCGTCGGGGACGACGGGCAAAAGCACGGTGGCGCCGAGTTCGGCAAGTATGTCGAGAAATCTCACAGATCCGGGTTCGGACCCCACCGGAACGTACGCTCCGACGGTCTCACCGGAGATCGCAAACGGGCTCTCCGACAACCGTTTCACGAGTTGCTCGGCCGCATTTTCGCGGAATTCCCTGGTCATTTGCGCGCGGCGATTCGAGAAATCGGCGCGCAGCCCGGCTTTCGACATCTTGATCCACTTTCTGCCCGTCGGCTGAGTCACACCCGGTCTCCCAGGATTCCGCAACCCTTTGTGTGGCTGGTTCCCGGCTCCCGAGATTAGGGTGTTCCCCATGACGCCCAGCGTGAGAGATCCGAACGAATTCCCCGAGTACAGCGATGTGCCGGACACCCCGCCGATCCCGCGTACCGCTGTGGTGCCCGCCGCCGGCCTGGGCACCCGTTTCCTTCCGGCCACCAAGACGGTGCCCAAGGAACTGCTCCCCGTCGTCGACACCCCCGGGATCGAGCTCGTCGCGGAGGAGGCCAAGGCGGCCGGTGCCGAGCGTCTGCTGATCATCACCTCGCCCGGCAAGGACGGTGTGGTCGCGCACTTCGTCGAAGACCTGGTGCTGGAGAACACCCTCGCCAAGCGTGGCAAGGCCGCGATGCTCGCCAAGGTCCGCAAGGCGCCGTCGTTGCTGGACGTGGCGTCGGTGGTGCAGGAGAAGCCGCTCGGCCTCGGTCACGCCGTCGGCTGTGTGGAGCCCTACCTCGACGACGACGAGGACGCCATCGCGGTGCTGCTGCCCGATGACCTCGTGCTGCCCGGCGGTGTGCTCGAGGTGATGGCCCGGACCCGTGAGCGTCGCGGCGGGTCGGTGCTGTGCGCCATCGAGGTGCCCGGCGACCGGATCAGCGCCTACGGCGTCTTCGACGTCGAAGAACTCCCCGACGCCAAGAACCCCAACGTCAAGCGCCTCAAGGGCATGGTGGAGAAGCCGGCACCCGAGGATGCGCCGTCGAATCTGGCCGCCGCGGGCCGCTACATCCTCGACCGCAAGATCTTCGACGCGCTGCGCCGGATCGAGCCCGGGGCCGGTGGTGAGCTGCAGCTGACCGATGCCATCGCACTGCTCATCGAGGAGGGCGAGCCCGTGCACGTGGTGGTGCACCACGGCACCCGCCACGACCTGGGCAACCCGGGTGGCTACCTGAAGGCGGCCGTCGACTTCGCGCTCGACCGTGACGACTACGGCCCGGACCTGCGGGAGTGGCTGGAGAAGCGACTCACCGACGACTGAAACCCGGTGCGGGGTTCCTCCGCGCGCCTCCGTGGCTATTCCGGTGTGACGTCCTAACGTCTACAGAGGCCGCTTGTGCGCCGGCCGATGACGACGAGCCGCGAGTGAGGTGAGATGCGTTCGGTTGAGGATCATCTGACGTTGGTGACCGCAGCCGCGGTCGCACCCCGCCCGGTGCGGGTCGCCATCTCCGAGGCGCAGGGTCTGATGTGTGCCGAGGAGGTCGTCACCGAACGACCCATGCCGGGCTTCGACCAGGTCGCCGTCGACGGTTATGCCGTCCGCGCGGTGGACGTGGGGCTCGCCGGTGTGGAGGCCCCTGCCGATCTCGAGGAGTTCGACGCCGGCGGCGTCGAACTGGTCGACCTCACCGCCGGTGAACCGATGATCGTGTCGATGCCGGTGGTCGGACAGGTCGAACCGGGCGCCCGCACCCCCACGCGGCTGCAGCCGCGGCAGGCGGTGCGTGTGGAGACCGGAGCGCCCATGCCCACCCTCGCCGATGCCGTGGTGCCGGTCCGCTGGACCGACGGCGGCGAGTCCAAGGTCAAGATCGGTCACGGCGTCGAGAGCGGCGACTATGTGCGCCGCATCGGCGACGACGTGCAGCCCGGGGATGTGGCCGTGCGTGCCGGATCGATCATCGGTCCCGCCCAGGTCGGTCTGCTCGCGGCGGTCGGCCGCGCCCGCGTGCTGGTGCATCCGCGGCCGCGGCTGTCGGTGATCTCGATCGGTTCCGAACTCGTCGACATCGACCGTTCGCCCGGGCCGGGCCAGGTCTTCGATGTCAACAGCTATGCCATCGCCGCCGCCGCCCGTGACGCCGGCGCCGACGTCAACCGCGTCGGCATCGCCGAGCGGGACAGCTCCCGGATGCGGGAAGTGGTTGAGGCGCAACTCATCCGGTCGGAGATCGTGGTGATCTGCGGTGGCCTCGGCGGCGAGGCCGGACGTGCCGTCGTCGACGCCCTGTCCGATCTCGGTGACCTCGAGGTGGTGCGGGTGGCCATGCATCCCGGCTCCGTGCAGGGATTCGGCCGCCTCGGCCGCGACGAGGTGCCCACCTTCTTGTTGCCCGCCAACCCGGTCAGTGCGCTGGTCTCCTTCGAGGTGATGGTGCGCCCGCTGATCCGGATCGCGCTGGGCAAGCGCCAGCCGATGCGTCGGGTGGTCACCGCCCGCACCATCGGCCCGATCGCATCGGCCAAGGGGCGCAAGGGATATCTACGCGGCCAGCTGATGCGTGAGGAGCGCACCGGGGAGTATCTGGTGCAGGTGCTCGGGGCGTCGCCCACCGGGTCGTCGCATCTGCTCGCCGAACTCGCCGAGGCCAACTGTCTGATCATCGTCGAACCCGACGTCGAAGAGCTCGGCATCGGTGACGAGGTCGAGGTGGCCTTCCTCGCCCAACGCGGCTGACCGACGCCGACCGTCGGGGTGAACAAGTTCATTTCTGCCCGGTTACCTGCCCGACGTGTCGCGGCCACCCCCTAGACTCCCTGTTGTGTTCAGGTGGTTGAGTGGCGATCCGGTCAGTCCGGGATGGCCGGCGACGCTCGGTCCGTTGGGCACGCGTGCGGGGGCGGTCACGGTTCGGCCGGTCAAGCTGCGTGATGCCAAGGACTGGAGCGACCTGCGGATCCGGAATCAGAACTCCTTGCTGCCCTGGGAACCCACCGGGATCGGGTCCTGGGCGTCGCGACATCAGACGAGTTCGTGGCCACCGCTGTTCGCGGTCCTCAAATCCGAGGCCAAGAAGGGCAACCTGCTGCCGTTCGTGATCGAGGTGGACGGCAACTATGCCGGGCAGCTCACCGTCGGCAACATCCAGCGCGGGGCGGTGCGTACCGCCTGGATCGGGTACTGGGTGGACGACGGATATGCCGGCAAGGGGGTGGCCACCGCGGCGGTGGCCCTCGGGGTGGACCATTGCTTCGGTCCGGTGGGACTGCACCGGCTCGACGCCACCGTGCAACCGGCCAATGTGGCCTCGCAGACCGTGCTCGGCAAGGTCGGCTTCCGCAAGGAAGGGCTGTTGGAACGGTATATGGACGTCAACAAGAAGTGGCGTGACCATTTCCTGTTCGCGCTCACCGTCGAGGAGCTCACCGAGAGTGCGGCGCAACGGCTCGTCCGCACCGGACGCGCGAGCTTTCTCTGACCGTCGGCGCACCGTGACGGTCCGGCGCCGTCGGCCGCTTCGGCCGATCGGTGCCGGTTGTCGGGGGTGCGGTCTAGGTTGGCCGCATGCCACCACTGGAGATCGTGGTCCGCGGGACCGCACGAGGAAAGTACGCGCCCGAGCGGGCGATCGTGTCGCTGAGCGTGGGAATGTCGGGGGAGCAACGGGATTCGGTGTACAACCGGGCCGTCGAGGTGCGCTCGCGTCTGGCCGCCGAACTCGACGACCACGTTGCGCGGCAGGTCGCGGTGCGATGGACCGGCGATTCGGTGTGGGTACGGTCGTACCGTCCCACCGATCGCGACGGCCGGTTGCAGCCGCCGGCCTATGCCACCGACTTCGGGGTGGAGGCCGAGTTCACCGACTTCGAGGCGCTGAGCCGGTTCATCGACTCGTGGGCCGTGCGTGACGGCGTGAACGTCGGAACGGTGCGGTGGAAGCTGCGCCCGGAGAGCCGGCTGCGTCACGAGGCCGACCTTCGCCGCGAGGCGGTGGCCGATGCCGTGGCCAAGGCGCAGGCCTACGCCGATGCGGTGGGATCGGGGCCGGTGGTCGCGGTCGCGTTGTCGGATCCGGGGATGCTCGGGGACGGGCCGACGGCACGCGGAGGTCACTCGAGGGTGATGGCCGCGCCGGCGGGTATGCCGTCGGATTCGGTGGATCTGCGTGCCGACGACATCGACATCTTCGTCGCCGTCGACGCCCGGTTCGTCGCCGACGGGGCCGGCGGACCGGTCGGGTGACCGCGACACTCTGAGAAACCCGTGTGAAGTGCTGGAATCTTCCGGTGTGTCGGCGCGTCGGACGGGCATGTGGGCGTCGGAGCCATAGATTGTGGGGTGGTCCGATGTAACCAGAGTGAAAGAAAGGGACAGTCATGCCGAATTCCGTACTGTGGGTCTGCCTCGTCGCGGTGTGGCTCTTCGTGCTGGTCCCGATGGTGATCAAAGGCCGCCCGCAGGTGAAGAAGTCCACCGACGTCGCCCGCGCGACCCGACTGCTGCATCGCGGCGGAACCCGGACCCGCAGCGCCCGTCGTCGGGCGGCGGGATCGCACCCGCACGACCCCGAGTGGAAGTCGCAGCGTCGGACCACGACCCGCACCGCCGGTGCGACCGCGGTGATCGACGAGGCCGACACCGAGCGGGACGACGCCGACACCGATCTCGATGCCGCCGGTCTCGATGTCGAGACCGGCGAGAAGGCGACGGAGAAGACCACGGTGGTATCCGAGGCCACTGACGGCGTCGAGGACACCGCCACCGACACCGCCGACTCCGATGCTGTGGACTCCGACGCCGCCGACTCCGACGCCGACGTGCTCACCGGTGTTGTCGAGGACGGTGCAGACGCTGCCGATTCCGACGAGGATGTGCGCGTGACCGTGACCCAGGTCGAGATCGACGTGGTGGAGGTCGAGGTGGACGTGATCGAAACCGTCTCGGCTGCCGGCGTCGAGGAACTCACCGAGGATGCCGAGTACGAGGACGACCTCGCCGAGGATGCCGAGTATGACGACGATCTCGACGACGACGCCGAGTACGACGACTACGAGGATTCCGAATACGAGGACTCGGAGTACGACGAGTACGAGGACGACGTCGACGATGCGGACGTCGAGTACGACGACGATCTCGAAGACGATGCCGAGTACGACGACGATCTCGATGACGAGTACGACGAGTACGAGGACGAGGAACCGGTGAAGCCCGACACCAAGAAGTACGAGGCAGAGGCCGAACCGGCTGCGGCCAAGTCGGAGAAGACAACCGGACGTCGGAGCCCGTACTCGCCGGAGGCCGGCGCGGATCGGTTGCGCTACAAGGAACGTCAGCGTGTGAGCATCGGCCTGATCGCGTTGGTGATCGTGGCGGTGATCGCCGGGGTCGTGCTGGGCACCCTCGGGTGGATCGCCACCGGCGTCACCGTACTGATGCTGGTGGGCTACCTGTTCTACCTGCGTCGAACGGTCAAGGCGGAGCAGCAGATCCGTGCACAGCGCGCCGCCCGTGCCCGTCGTGCCGCCCGCGCCGAGGCCGAACGCCTGGCCCGGCAGGAGCGGGTGCCGGAGTTCGCGGCGACGCCTCCGCCGCCGCGGCTGCGTCGCCCGGGTGGGGCCGTGGTGCTCGAGATCGACGACGAGGACCCGGTGTTCGACCATCTGCCGCCGTTCCAGCGGCGTCGGGTCATGCGCGAGGACCCCGACTTCAGGCAGGCAGTGGCCGGCTGACGGTGATCGCATCCGGGTGTGTGGCAATCCATGCACGCCCGGTTCGCGCCGCCCGGCACAAGGCAAGGCGCTCACCGACATACAGGGTCGGGGCGCCGAGGATCGGAATCCACGACAACGTCGAGAACGGGGGCGTCGCCTGCGGGCGGCGCCCCATTTCGTTGTCTGCGCGCCGCAGGATCTGCGCCACGTCCCAGAGACTGCCGACCACCGACCGCGTCTGGCGACGCGGCGCATGCGGCGGGGGAGTGACGGTCAGCTCGTCGGGCAGCTCGCGTCGGCACAGCACGGAGGCGAGTAGCCGGATCTGCTGATCGCGGTCGGTGACACCGTATTCGCGGGCGATGGCGATCAGCATCACCGCTTGGTTCGCGAAGCCGAGCGACGTGCTGAGCGGGAAGAATCTGGTCCACGCCCCGAACACGCCGGGGTAGGCCACCGCGACGGTGTTGACCGTTCCGAGCCGGCTGATCCACCAGTCGGCCCGTTCGTTCATCGACCGCTGTGACCAGCCCTGGGTACCTGGCCAGTCCGCCACGTCGAGCACACCGGCCGCCACATGCCCCGCCCGCGCGATCGGGGAGGTGTGCTCGTCCGCGGAGTCGAAGGTGTGAGGTTTGAGTCCGAGGGGATCGGCGCCGGCCAGTACGTCGAGCATCGGATCGATCACCGAGATCGCCGCGTCGAGGGCCTTCACCAGCTGCTTGTCGCTCATCTGGGCCACGCCGCCCAGCGTACACACGGACTCGACAGGCCTCTGACCAGCCGTTTATGAACTCCGGTCAGGGTGCTGATAAGGTGTCTGAGGTTGGTCGAGAGACCGGCACGGGGCTATGGCGCAGTTGGTAGCGCGACTCGTTCGCATCGAGTAGGTCAGGGGTTCGATTCCCCTTAGCTCCACAGAAAACCGCAGATCAGACGGCCTCTCCCGAGTTCTGGGAGGGGTCGTTTTTCGCGTCGCCCACCGAAAACCCACCGGAAACGACCGGGGCCAGTCGGTCGAGCACATGGCGCACGTCGCCGGTCACCTTCTTGCGCTGGACGTAGTGGCGACGGGTGATCTCCGGGGAGGTGTGGCCGAGCTGCTCGGCCGCCGCCTCCATCCCGACCTCGTCGGCCAGGATCGTCGCCACGGTCTTGCGGAACGTCTTCGGCGTCACCCACTCGAAGAGGTCGGGCGGCCCGTCAGGGGTGCCGTCGGCGCCGACGACGACCGTGCGCCGCGCATCGCGGAACTGCCGGCGCGTGTTCGCCGTCGTCCTCGGCCCGCCGTCGCGCGACGGGAACACCAGCCCGAGGTCATCCGACGGCAGATCCCGCTCCCGTTGGCGCTCAAGGGCCGCGACCATGAAGTCTGGCAGGATCAGCCAGTGCTGGCTTGTCGCGGTCTTGGGCCGCGGCTGGTACTCGCCGCGCTTGTTGATCGCGCCGTCGAGGTACACCATGGCCGGCGCGAGATCGGTCGACCACTGCACGTGCTCCCAACGGAAGGCGAGCACCTCACTGATCCGGCCGCCCGAGCCGATGAGGCAGTCGGCGAGGTCAGGGAAGTCGACGCCACGCTTCGGCCCGAATCGGTTGGTTCCCGACCATGTGGCGATGCGGATCCGCAACTGCTGCAGCTCGTCGATCGTGAGGGCGCGAGTCACGGCGGTCTCGGAGCTGCGGCGCGTGGTGTCGACGATCGGGTTGCGCTCGATGGCGTCGTGCTGGGCGGCCAGGGTCATCATGCCGGACAGCACGGTGCGGCACTGGCGGGAGCGCGAGTCGGTGGCGACGGCGCGCAAGAACCTGTCGAGCACGCCGACGGTCGCCTCGCCGACGCGGATCTCGCCCAGGCCGGGCGTGATGTGCAGGGTGATGAGCTCGCGGTCGTTGTCGAGGGTGCCCACGGCGTAGTCGCCGGACTCGACGCGCTTGGCGAGCCACAGGTCGGCGAGGTCGGCGAGACGTGTCTTGCGGGTGATGTCGACGACCGATCCGGAGGTCCGGTCACGCTCGGCGAGCGCATCGAGGAGCGCACGCTCGGCCTTGGCGCCGCTGGCCCCGAACCTCTCGACCGGCCGTGTCCGGCCGTCGTAGTCGCGGTAACGAGCACGCGCTCGCCAGCGACCCGGTGCGACCTGTGTGCGGGTGATCTTCCCCCAGGTGCCGAGGGGGAGTGGAGGACGGGCCATCGTGGGTTCCTACCCTTTCATCTGTTCGAACTAGTGTTCGACCCAGCCCTGTCGGGGGACTCGGGTAGACATTTCAGGCATGGACGCGAACCTGGACTACCGGCTGGTCAATCACCTGGAGACGATCGACTTCACATCACTGACGGTGGCGCAGCTCTCCACTGTCGTTGCCGCCCTGGACCTCGTTCACCCCGCGGGCGTGATCCCGCGCGAGGTTGTTCGCCCGACGAAGCGCCGCCTGCGCATCGTCGGGTGAGGTCTTCTGGACTTCGTCCTCCGTGCCCGGTGCTCCCGGTTGCGCGGTCGGACTGGAGCGGTCGCCGGCGTCTTTATGCTCACTATCGTTCTCCTCAGATGCGTTGTGCTGACTGTTCTTCCATGCAACGAATCCTTCTAGTCCCCCGTGCTTGTCGATGTCCGTCCATCCAAGTCCGATCCGGTGGACTACCTCCCCCGAGGCACGGAGGCGATCGATCCGTTCCGGGGTTCCGATCCCGAGTTCCTCGAATCGATCTGCGGCGCTGATGGGCTCATCCACTGCCCACCATTCGGACTTCCATGGCTCGTCGTCCGGCCCGAATGCGGGTCCAGGGTTCCATGGAGGCGTCCAAGGTCGACCCAACTTCGCGTCACGGATCATCTGCAGGACATCGGACAGCTCCCGTTCGGCGGCGTCAACCGGGATGTCACGAAGGATGGCGTACTCGAGCTCTAGGTTCAGAGACTTGGCGCGCGCACGCTGCCAGTCGTCGAAGATCGCCTCAGGGCGCCTTCCGCTGGACGCGTCCGTCGCTCGCACCACCACGTCTTCCGGCACCTCGGCTAGGTGGGCGATGGCCTTCAGGATCGCCTCGGTGGGTACAGAGCCATAGGTGCCGCGACGAATCCTATTCAGTGTCGAGTGCGAGATATCGAATCCGTCTCGGGCCGCAATCTCGGCCAGGCGCCGACCCGACGCGCCGTTGTGGCGCCGACTGGCCAGCTCGACAAAGCCGGCGAGGGATGTGGGTTCGTTCATGTCCGTCACTATCGCAACCTGTCGTCGGGTCGTGCACGTCTCGTGAATCAATCCTATGACAAGTGGGTCATGAGTCACCGCACGTCATAGGCATTATCTGCCAATTGTCGTCTTGACAAGTAGATGGGTCATGACTCATGATCCACTTGTCAAACGGAAAATTGGAGGTCAGGATGACTAGGACAGCTCGGCGGAAACGCCCACCTCAACGAAGAAAGGAGGTCTGGATGCGGGTGAAAGATGGCGGACAGGTCCGACGCTGGCGCAAGCAGCGGCGGTACAGCCAGCGGGAGCTGGCATTCCTCGTTCGCCGCACCCAGACGACGATCTACCTGATCGAGACCGGGCAACTCCGGAATGTCAGCGAGGATCTCGGTGTCGCAATCGCCGCCAGGCTGGACGTGCCCTGGGAAGACCTATTCGAAGCGCATGAAGTCGACCATTCAGTGGGTCATGACTCATCGTCCAGTAGTCACGAGGTGGCGTGATGGTCAACTCCACCTACCACCCGTGCTGCCGGTGCGTGGGCCGTCACGGGCCCGACTGTCGTCGACAGGGATCCGCGCGCTCCGGGATCATCCGGGCACTCATTGCCAACTTCACCGACCACTCCGCACCGGAGGGCTGCCGGTGCGGAGGGCGCGACGAGGAGATCTCACACTCCACGGCCGTCGCGCGGCCCGACCCGGATGGGGATGCCGGGTCGGGCACCAAGCCCCAGGAATGAAAACGCCCGCCTCGGTGCGGACACACCGGGCGGGCCAGAGAACAACTGAAAGGAATCTCGTGACCGAGAATACTCCACTTGCCATCCAGGGCGTCGACGGCGAACCCACCACCACGTCGCTGATCGTGGCCGAGGGGACCGCGGTTGAGCACCGCGCCGTGCTGCAGCTCATCCGGAACAACCTCGCCGACTTTGAGGAGTTCGGAAGGGTCGCATTTGAAATGCGCCCCTTTGCAACAGCCGGCGGAACACAGCACCGCGAGGTGGCTGTCCTCAACGAGCCGCAGGCGACACTCCTCCTCACCTACATGCGCAACAGCGACATCGTGCGCGAGTTCAAGCGGAACCTTGTCCGCGCGTTCTTCGAGCTCCGCAGCCGTCCGGAGCCGAAGCTCGAAGGCCCCGAACTCCTCGCGGCCGCGGTGCTCGAATCGCAGAAGGTGATCGAGCAGCGCGATGCCCGGATCTTCCAGCTCGAGCAGAAAGTCACCGCCGGCGCTGCTCCTCACTGGCGCGGAGGCGATCATGCTCGCCAAGGCTTTGCTAGGTGCGGCCCAGCCAAGCGAAGAGGACTTCTGGACTGGCGAGGACGGTCAGTCATGACCGCCACCTACTTCGGCGCCACGGTCGTCGGGGTCGAGGACTACACGCCGACGTCGGCCACCGTGTTCGTGACGATGCCGGAAGCCTTCGGGGTGCTGCGCATCGACGATGCCGCGCTCGCGGATATCGAGGTGTCAGCATGACCTTCACCCGCGAGCAACTCAATGCCCTCGGGGTCGCAACGGATCTGCAGACCGCGGCCGAAGCCCTCGGGATCTCCCGAGCCACTGCGTACGACCTGGCGTCCCGGGACGAGTTCCCGGTCCCGGTGATCCGATACGGCACCCGCTACAGCGTGCCGACCGCAGGCCTGCGCGAGGTGCTCCTCGGTGAGACCCCGCCGCCGGCCGACGAGATCCTGGCCCGGCTCGACCAGATCGCCGCCCACCTCGGCGCGCTGGTCCAGATCGCAAAACTGCAGTCCCTCAACTCGATTGGAGCAGCATGATGATCGACACCATCGTCAACAACCTCGGCGCGTGCGTGATCGCGGGCGCCGGAATCCTGGTCGGCGTCGGCCTGATCGTCGACGTCATCCGCGCCTGGTGCTGGCGCGACGCCGACGACACGTTCCTCGAGATCGACCGCGGCGAGATCAACGCCGACAATCCGCTCAACGTCCTGCCGAGACGCGACCAGTGACCCCGCGATCGACGAGCCTGGGTCAGCAGCTCAAGAACTCGATGCTCACACAGCTCGAACAGATCGACGCGCCGGCCGGCATGGAGTGGCGAGTGGTCAGCTTCCGGCGGTGGATGCAGCACGCCGACTCCGGTGCGACCGTGGTCCGCCTCGACGTCAAGGACGGTGACGAGGTCAGTGACCTGTACCTGGTGGCCGCGACAGCCTCTGACGCCCCGGCGCCGCGTAGCCTCCGCCCGGCCGAGCCTGCGCCGAGTCGCCGCTCGCCGCGCGCGCCGATCCCGCAGTGCCGCCTGGATCTGATCGCCTGGTTGGAAGCACATCCGGGGGAGTGGGCGGAGTACGTGGCGGCCGGCGATGAGGACGTGTCGGCACCTCAGATCGCCAAGTGCGTGCGCTCCGGTTCCGGCGGGTTCGGCCCCGGATTCAGCGTGAGGACCCGCGGGTCGAGATTCACCCGCGTGTCGGCCTTCGTGCGCTACGACCCGGTGTCGGCAGGACGGCCTGCGTGATGTGCCTCGTGTGCGGCCACCTCACCCTCTCCGAGGTGTGCCCAGCTTGCCTCCGAATCATCAACCCCTCGAAGGGAATCGAATCGTGACCATCAACATCAGATCGGTGGCCGACCTCGATGTCGGCTACCAGCGGCACGTCGGCGCGGTGATCGAGTGGCGGTCTCTGGCCGCCACTCGGCCCGCGGTCCTCCACATCATCGACGCCGACGAGACCGAGTTCGGCGAGGTCGGCGTGGAGATCGAGATCTCCGACCTCGCCATGGGTCAGGTGGCCGACCGTGCGTCGGTGTGCGTGCCGCTGTCGGCGGTCCTGCAGCTCGCCGACGAGGCTCGGGCGGCGGGGGAGGCGGCATGACCAAGTCCGATCATCTGCGCGAGGCGGCGAAGCTCCTCGAGACCGCGGCGGCCGAACTGTCCGATGCTGCACGGCACCTCGACGCGCACCCCGGTGACGTCGAGCTCGTCGAGGGGGCGACGGTTGCCGCCGACGCGCACATCTCGATCGCCGACGCCCACATGACGCTCGCAAGCCACACCGGCACGGGCATCCGAATCCGGGTGGTGGGCCCATGACCACCAAGTTCGCCGACCTCAAGGCGAAGGCCCACGAGGAGGGCGCGAAGGCGTGGCGTGACGGCGAAGCTCGCTGCCCGTATGCGTCGAGCGACCTTGCGCAGGCCTGGTACGCGGGCTGGAACGAGGCCCAGGAGTGGGCGGTCACCGGAAACCGGATCCCCGCCGAGGACGGGGTGTACGCCGACATCACCGACACCGTCTACCACTCCGATCGCCACTCGCTGTCGTCGTCCGGGGCGAAGACGATCCTCGAGCCGGGCGGCCCTGCCGTCTTACGGTGGGCGCCGGCGAAGACGTCCGCCGCGTTCGACTACGGGCACGCCGCTCACGAGTTGGTCCTGGGTAAGGGGTCGGGAATCGCGGTCGTCGACGCCAAGGACTGGCGCACGAAGGACGCGAAAGCCGCACAGGATGCGGCCCGCGACGCCGGCAAGACGCCGATGCTACGCAAGGACTACGACCGCGCGGAAGAGCTGGCAGCCGCGGTCAAGTCACATCCGCTCGGCGAGGTCCTGTTCTCCGAGGGGGTTGCGGAGCAGTCGATCTGGGCGCACGACGAGCTGTCCGGCGCCCGTATCCGCTGCCGCCCCGACTGGTGGGTGTCGTCGACGTTCATCGACCTGAAGACCGCCACCGACCCCGGTCGATTCGACCGCGCGATCGAGGACTACTCCTACCACCTGTCCGCGGCGTACTACCTGCACGTCGCGCGATCCATTGGCGTGCAGGTGGATTCGTTCATCCTCATCGCCGTCGGCAAAACCTCGCCGTTCCTCGTCGACGTGTGCGAGCTGTCGTCGAAGGATCTCAGCATCGGCCAGGAGTTGACCCGCGCCGCGATCGACCTGTTCGCGCACTGCCAACGCGCCGACACCTGGCCAGGGCTTCCGGCCGAATTGCGCACCGCCACACTCCCGGATCGCATCCGCTACCGCGCGGACATCGCGATCCAGCGCGCCACAACCACCATCACCGAAGGGACCAGAGCATGACCACCAACGAGATCGCCACCACCGACGACAACGGCCTGTCGCTGCTGCCGCCCGCCCAGCCGATGCAGTCCAGCTCGATCAACACGCTCATGGAGCACGCCCGTGCGATGAACACCGCGTACGAGCTGGCCGAGAAGATGTGCGGCACCCAGCTGGTGCCCCAGATCTACCGCGGCAAGCCGCAGGACGGCACCGCGGCGATCCTCTACGGCGCCGAGCTCGGACTGACCCCGATCCAGTCGCTGCAGCAGATCTTCGTGGTCCACGGGACGCCGGCGATCTACACCCGCACGATGGTCGCATTGCTCAAGCGCCGCGGATTCCGCATCTGGACCGAGTCGAGCACCGACGAGTCCGTGACCGTGATGGGGCAGGCTCCGGACGGTACCGCCGAGGCATCGACATGGACGATCGAGCGCGCCACCAGGGCCGGTTACGTGCCGACGATCAATGAGACTACCGGCAAGTTCAAGACGAACGCGAACGGCAAGTTGATCGGCAACGAGAAGTATCTGACCGATCCGCAGGCCATGCTCTACGCGAAGGCCGCGGCCGAGGTGTGCCGGAAGCTGGCACCCGAAGTGCTGCTGGGCCTCTCGGTCGACGACGAGACCGAGCCGCGCGACGAGGGTGCGCCGCGCAAGGTCCGCAACGAGGCCGCGGTCCGGGCACCGGGGGTCGATGAGCTCCGCGCCCGACTGGGTGTCGCGGCGAAGTCGAGGCCGATCGAGGCGGCCGCCGAGCCGACTCCGGTCGATACGCCGGAGCACGCCGCTGAGCAGGAGACGAACGCGCCGTCCCGGGATGCGCTCATGCGGTTGAATGCGCTATTCGAGCGCGCCGGCCTCGGCGGGAAAACTGCGGCCGTCAAGGCGAAGAAGAAGACCGTCACCGAGGCCCTCCTCGGGCGGTCGGTCGACGATCTGACCGCCGATGACGTCGAGCACCTCACCAGCCAGCTCGATCAGCTGACAAAGGAGGGCGAGAACAGCGGCCAGGGTGACGATCTGCTCGTCGCGACCGTCGCATCGATCCTCGAGGAGAAGGCGGCCGACCAGTGACGACCACACCCGACGCACTCGTCGTCGACCAACTGCGTGAGCAGGCCGAGTGCGGCTGCTCAAGGCCGGCGGCCGTATCGGAGCCCGCGGCGCCGAGGTCGTGGTGGTCGCGGCTCGCCCGGGGTGGTGCGCGATGACCGCCACGGGAAGGGTGCGTGTGCATAGCGTTTCGATCCTGCATCCCGACGGCGACACCGAGGTCCTGATCCCCGAGTCGGAGGTCGCGGCTCTGCGCGCCGAGGTGAAGCGGTTGCGGGAAGGCATCGTCGCCGACTTGGCACCAATCCGGGAACTGCACAAGCCGTCCGGTGATGACTGCCGGTGCTGCATCCACTGCATCGAGTGTGAGCAGCTATGGCCTTGCGCCACAGCGAGATTGATCTACACATCCGAGGAACTGCAATGACACACAAGTACGGAATCACTGACACCACTCGACGATACGGCGGGCGCACCCTGCATCAGATCCGAGCCTTGCGTGACATCCCCCGCCATGGTGTGACCGCCGCAGACTTGGGTGGCTGGATTGAGCACGAGCGCAACCTGTCCCAGGATGGGGATTGCTGGATCGCCGACAACGCCCGCGTGGGGGGCAACGCCAACGTGTGGG
>NZ_BCNF01000046.1 GCF_001485495.1 Gordonia desulfuricans NBRC 100010
AACGTGGGGGGCAACGCCAACGTGGGGGACAACGCGGAAATCCTTGCGCCGCAACACGTCCTCACCATCGGCCCAATCGGCTCCGAGGGTGTCACTGTCACCCTGCACCGCACTGTCGACGGCCATGCCCTGCACGTCGGGTGCTGGCAGGACGGCACCATCGACGGACTCATGGCTGAGGTTGAGCGGCGACGGTCGGACCGTGAGGGCTGGGATGAGCGGTGGACGGCCGAATATGAGGCGCTGGTGCCGCTGCTTCGTTTGCGCGCCAACAGTTTCCACGCGGCGGTGGCGGATGTCTGACTCAACGGATCGTGCGGACGAGCTACTGGCGGAACTCGGCGGGATCGAATGGCGCTACGCGTGGCCGAATGGTGAGCCTGATTGCGTTGGCACCGTGCTCGACGGCGAGCACCCATTGTTTGCCGTCAGCGACGGTATTGCCGTTGCCGAGTCACACACTGCCGAGTTCATCGCCGCCGCACCGGAACTCGTGGCCGCCCTTCGCGATGAGGTGAAGCGGCTGGAGGCGACCGTGGCAGGCCACGTCGGCGAGGTAGCAGCGATGGCCGACTGGCAGGCGAGAGCACGGCGGGTGATCAATGCGGCTGATGTCGTGTTTGAGCCAGTGCCACTTGGCAAGTCGGTGCACCATGAACTCGATCGCAAGCTGTCCGTTCTGCTCAACGCGCTGGTGTCGGGCGACTTCCGGGAGGTGCAGTCGTGATCCATCGGTCGGCCGGTTTGGTGTCGGTGCAGGTGTTGTCGGAGGAGGAAGAGGAGGAGTGGGACGAGTTGCCGTTGGCTGAGTGCGTGTCCCGAGTCCTCGCCGCGGATCCTGATTTGCCGCCAATCTCGGAGACGCAGGCCCAGATGATCCTGGATACCGTGCCATCCCCCGCATCCTGGATCGGCGGTTAGCTGTGGTCGCCAACGACGACATCGAGGCTCGCATCTCCTGGTTCCGCGGCGAGCTGCTGTCCATCGACGGCTACACCGCGTCAGGTCTGGCCCTGCACACCACCCGACATCGCGCCCCATCAGGCAAGTGGGTCGTCACCGGCGGCACGTCGACGACCGCTGACATCATCCTGCGCCGACGACACGACATCGACGAGAGCACAGGGCAATACATGCTCGGAGTGGCGTGATGGCTGACTGGGAGTTGTTCGCGCTCGGCCGATCCGACTTCGGGATCTCCGGGGCGAAGAAGCGGCATCGGCAGGCGATGCAGGCCGACACGATCCTTGCGGCCGCCACAATCCTGCACTACTGCTGCGACATGTGGGCGCAAGCCGCGCACGGCGGCACCTACACCGCCATGGCCCGACGACACTGCGGGCCCGGAGCGGTCCGCCACATCGTGCACCTCGCCAACCAGCAGGCACTCATCAACGCATGGGAGCAGGCACACAGCGAGGCAACGCTGTTCGGCGGTGGTGCGTGATGGACGCAGAGTTCATCCTCAAGTCGCTCCGACGCCACCACCACACAGCCGCGATCGTCCCCGAGATCACCATCGAGGACTTCGACCTGCCCGACACCAACGAACCGACAGACCACCTGTTCATGTCCGGGACCGGGACACCGGAGGGCCACAAGCTCAATCGGAGGATCGACGCCCTCATGTTCGAGTCACTCATCCGCACGGCCATCGAGATCAAGGTGTCTCGCGCCGACTTCAATCGCGACACGTACTGGAAGAGGCGAGCGTGGATGAGGGTCTGTCACCGATTCGTCTACGCGGTCCCGCACGACCTCAACGTGCAGGCCCCCGCCGGTTGTGGGCTGTGGCGCGTTGACGACCACGGGATAGTCACCGTCGCAACAAGAGCCGTCATCTCGAAAGTGCCAGACCCGCTACCGCAGACCGTTGTCCAACGACTGGCCTACAGAGCAGCACAAGGCGGTGCGTGATGGGTGTCGGCGACTTCCCGCGGTGCATCCGATGTGGGCGTGTGATCAACGCGTGGGGGCGCGTGTGTGCGGTGTGTTTGGCAACGAGAAGAGAGGAGTGAAATGCGCATCAGGTCAACGAAGCCCGAGTTTTGGAGATCGGCCCGAATAGCGTCCGTCCCATGGGATGCCAGACTCGTGCTCAAGGGGCTCGAATCCTATGTGGATGACAACGGGGTGGGCCGCGATGATATCGCATTGATCGTCGGCGACGTGTTCTCTCGCGACATGCTCGCGAACCCTCGCGAGACTGTCGCGAGGGTGTCTGAAGCTATTTCCCTTCTCCACCAAGCCGGATTGGTGTGGCGGTACGAGGCCGAAGGCGATCGTCTGATCTACATCTCCTGGTGGGAATCAATCCAGCGCATCGACCGACCAGGAAAGGGACGTTTGCCCAGGCCAGACGGCACAATCGATTACAAGTCGTCAGAAATTCGCGAGAGTGTCGCGAGCCCTCGCGAGAGTGTCGCGCCTGGAACAGGGGAACAGGGGAACAGGGGAACAGGGGAACAGGGATCTCCTCCCGCAGTTTCTGACGTTCCCTCACCAGCGCGCGTGAGCGCGGAAATCGTGCGCGCCCAAGATCCGTCACGCGGCACCTCCCGAGCGAGCAAACGTCTCGCCGAGCTCAACTCCACCGCCCGCAGCTCTCAGGCCGACGAGTTCGCCCGAGCGTTCGGCCAATGGGCCGGCGGGGGAATCCCTCAGCAGACGCTCATCGAGATCGCCCAGGAGGTTGACCCGCTGATCGCCGACGGCATCGATGCCCGACAGATCGCCGACGGCATCAAGCGCTGGCACGCATCCGACCGGCTCTACCCGTCGCAGATCCCCACCTTCGTCGCCAAGGCGGCCAGAAGACCCGACGGCGCGCAGACCAAGGCCACCCAGCGCGCCGCCGACACCCTCACCATCGCCGACCAACTCATCGCCGAGTTCACCCAGGAGATCGCATGACCACCAACCCGCCAGACTGGGCGATCAAGGCCGCAGGAGCGGCCCTCTCCAGGGCCGAGATCTTCGACGACCGCGTCACCGCCGACCGGGCCCGCATCCTCGCCTGGGCCGAAGCCCTCGCCACGTACGGGATCGAGCAGGCCGACGCCATCGCAGCCGTCACAGCGCACTACCAGCGCGCCGGAGCCGACACTCCCAAGCCGGGGGATGTCATCGCCGAGGCCCGCAAGATCCGAGCCGAGCGAGCCGAACGCGAGAAAGCCGAAGCCGTGTCCGCATTGCCGACCGCCGTAGTGCCCCCTGATCGACAGCTGGGCGGCCTACCGATCGCCAACGTGGATGGAGAGCCCATCTGGGACGCATACGAGGAACACGGGGCAATCAGCCGCATCTGCCCGACGTGCGACGCCCAGCCGAACGAGGGGTGCGTCAACCTCGCCACCGGTGGCGACCGCAAGATCCCGTGCGTCGCACGGCTCAAGACACCGCGAGGTGCAGCGTGACCGTCGTCATCACCCTGCCGTTCAGTCGGCCACCCCTGCGACCCAACGAGCGCCCCCACTGGGCGCGGAAGGCACGCATCATCAAGCAGATGCGGGAGATGGCC
This sequence comes from Gordonia desulfuricans NBRC 100010, assembly GCF_001485495.1. Taxonomy (GTDB): domain Bacteria; phylum Actinomycetota; class Actinomycetes; order Mycobacteriales; family Mycobacteriaceae; genus Gordonia; species Gordonia desulfuricans. The sequence goes on from NZ_BCNF01000046.1 coordinate 3,521, forward strand.
GCCATCCAGGCGAGGCTGGCCAAGGTCGGACCACAGGAACCCTCGGTGGTCACTGCCATCTGGCACGCCCCCGACCGCCGCCGCCGCGACACCAGCAGCCTCGACCTGCTCATCAAGGCCAGCATCGACGGACTCGTAGACGCAGGACTCTGGCCCGACGACAACCCGGCGCACGTCGTCGAGACACGATGCCGGGTCATCCCTGGGCCCAGCACCTCACCGCGCATCGAACTGCACATCACCCCAGCCGACACCGCCGACCTCGAGCTCGCCGACCGATACCAGCGCGAAGGAGACCACCAGTGAACATCCTCAATCGGATTGCGTCTTGGCGCCCAATCCATCGCGTAATGCACTGGTGCTGCGAGGTTCCCGTCATTGCGTTCGTGGACGGCGGCGAACCAGGAAGTCGGGTCACCGGGTATCTCGTGGTCGACGGCATCCACGTCGACTTCACGGGCACCATCATCGACCCAGAGGCGCCATTCGAGGGCGACGAGGAGGACCACGCATGAACATCACGACCGAACTCGACAACGGCGGCCGCATGCCATCCCGCGCGCACGGCTGGGACGCAGGAGCCGACCTCCACGCCAGCCATGCGGCAGTCATCCACAGGGGGAGGACAGTGCTCGTCGGAACCGGTGTGCACGTCGACATCCCACCCGGATACGCGGGATTCATCCACTCCAGATCCGGTCTCGCCGCGCGGCATTCCGTGTTCGTGCTGAACGCTCCTGGGGTGATCGACTGCGGTTACACCGGCGAGCTGAAGGTGATCCTGCACAACGCGGGCGGCTATGACTACCAGGTCGATGCTGGTGATCGGATCGCGCAACTCATCGTGTCCCGCGTCGAGATCGTCACCTTCACGCGGGGCGAGATCGTCCGGTCAAGTCCGCGCGGTGCCAACGGATTCGGAAGCACAGGTGCCCGATGATCGAGTACGCAATCCGGCACACGAAGTCGGGGCGAGTCCTCGGTCAGGCCGGCGGAGGAACGTTCAGTACACGGGAGCAAGCACAAGACGAGGCCGACCGTGTCACTCAGGTCAGCACATCGCCGTGGGAAGTGGTCGAACGGCACATCTCCGACTGGGTACAGGCAGGTGCCCAATGATCAACCCCGAGGATCGTGTGCTCGACGACATCGATCGCCTCGTCGATGAGCAACTCGCACAAGAGTCGTCCGGGTATGACCACAACGTGAACCAGCCGCGGTGTTGGCACTGTGGCCGGGACTGGCATGGCATGCCGTTGACCAGCCGGATCGAGTATCTACGCATGGTCGCCGCGGTCGGCTACAGCGTCGACCGGGAGTTGGCCGAGTACCGGGCGGAAGAGGACGACTCCGAACTGCTGTGTCCTGGGTCGACATTCATCGGACCGCGACGACCAACCACACGCGACCAGATGAAGGCGCACGCGTTGCGGACGAGCCGCGGCACGATCATCGACTTCAATATCACGCCCGGCTCAGAAGCCGTAGCGCAGTACCGCGAGGCGTGGGAAGGGTGGGAAAGGATGACGGAAGCGGTCACTGCTGCCAGAGACCCGATCCGGTGGGCGTTCAACCAGATCGGCGACGCATTCCGCAGCCTCGAACAGATCATCGGGGCGCCGGAGCGGCAACCCCGATTCCGGCACGGCGCGGTGGCGATTGATCGGGATGTCGTTCTGCTCCGAGACCTCGCCGACGACGTCTCCGTGGATGCCGCCGATCCCGGGCCCGACACCCCGCAACAGCGTGCCCTCCCACGACCATCCACCACCCCACCCATGTGGACAGCCCGCGCCGACGGACGGAGACGGCGATGACCGACCGCAGTGGACTCTTCCTCGACCGCCACGGACAGAAGCGGCTGTGCGCAACGCTGCTCACCATCGAGCAACACCTCGACGACCTCGCCGACGCCATCACCCGACAGTCCCGACCCACCCGCCCCGACACCACCGCGTACCGCCGGCGCAAGAAACTCGACGGCCGAGCACCCGGTGACGAAGGCGCCCAGCACGTCGCCGACGGACTGAGCGCCACACTCACCACCGCCATCCGCCATGTGTGCGAGACCAGAGCACTCGCCATCCCCGCCGGATGTAGGTCAATGGTCGGCATGTGCCGATGGTTGCGCGCCAACATCATCACCTTCGCCATGACCGAGGGATGCACCGACTGGGCGGGCGACATCGAGGCGTGGGGTCAGCGCGTCCTGGCCGTCATCGACCTGCCACCCGACGACTACACCCGGATCGACGAAGCCCGGGTGCAGGCGGCCAACCGGCAGTGGGTGACACTCTCGACGATCGATGTCGTGGCACGCCGGCTCGGAGACCTCGGCCAGGGGCTCAACGAACGTCGGCTGCGCACACTGATCAGCCGAGACCTCATCACCCCCGACCGCGAGGACCCCGACAGTGGCACGAAGTTCTACTGCCTGGGCGATGTCCTCGACGCCCACCATCGACACGCCCGCCGCAGACGGGCAGGCTGACCCCTTACGTCAGGGGTCAGTGCTAGGCTTGCGCCTGAGCGACCGATGACCCCGCAAGGGCTCGGTCGCTCAGTCGTTTCCGGACCGAGGGACGCGCCAGTGCCACCACGCAAGACCACCACGCAACGCGGACTCGGATGGCGACACCAACGCGACCGAGAACGACTCCTGCGCAACCACGTCGACGGCACGCCCTGCTGGTGGTGCGGAGAGCCCATGCACCGCACCCAAGCCCTCGACGCCGACCACAGCAACCCCCGCGACAAAGGCGGCACCAAGGCCGACCGCCTGCTCCACGCTCCCTGCAACCGAGCACGCGGCAACGGCGACAGAGACCACCTGAGGCCGGCCCTGACCGGCACCCCCACCGAGCGCGACGACCGCGCCCAATGGCTCCTCCTGCCCTGGTAGAGACCACCTCAGACCCCCACCCCCCTCCAATCATCGGAGGGGGGTCACCCTGACCCTCCGGTCGGCCAGTCAGGCGTTTTTTACGGGCGGCCGGGACTCACGTGCGAGACGCCCGGGCTGCTGAGCCCCGACCCGCCAAGGAGGCATCGTGACGATCCCTCTGATCGGTGCCGGCGGACAGGCGCTGTACGACTCGCTGTCGCAGGACGGCGATCCGGCGAGCCTGACGGCGCTGATCACCGAGGCTGCGCGGGCGAAGGACCGCCTCGATCGGCTGCACGCGCTGATGGCCGGCGACGACAACGTGTGGATGCACCTGGTGCCGAGTCGCGGCAACGCGGAGGTGCTGGAGATCCGCATGGATGCGGCGCCGCAGGAGGCTCGCCAGTTGGCGACGGTGTTCCGCCAGTTGCTGGTGGAGATCGACAGGCGTCGCGGAGGGGATGAGCAAGGGTCGGATGACCTCGATGGCATCTGACACCTCGGTCGACATCGACGGCGAGTTCGAGGATCTGATCTCGCGGGAGTTCCCGGGCCTGACGGGCCGGCAGACGCCGCAGCATCTGTCGGTGTTCGACGGGGACCACACCGACGGGGATCGGGCGATCGAGCTGGCGCGCCGTCTGCGGTCGCGTCCGTTCCCGTGGCAGCGCGATTGCATCCGGGATGTGATGTCTCGGCGCCCGGACGGGACGTGGACGCACCCGGATGCGGTGATCGTGTGCCCTCGGCAGAACGGTAAGTCCGAGGTTCTGATCGTCCGGATCCTGTTCGGCATCCTGAAGCTCGACGAGACGGTCATCTTCACCGCCCAGCGGTGGACGACGGCCGAGGACATCTACCTGCGGACCATCACGCTGATCGAGCGGTCGGCGTCGTTCCGGCGACTGGTCTCGAAGAAGACCTGCTCGCAGGGCCGCGGCGTGATCAAGCTGTCCACGGGCGGCCAGGTGGTGTTCACGACCCGCTCGGCGGACGCCGGTCGCGGTCTGACGAAGATCGATCTGGTCATCTACGACGAGGCGTACAGCCTGACTGACGGTGAGATGTCGGCGTTGTCGCCGGCGCAGCTCGCCGCGGCCGATCCGCAGACGATCTACACGTCGTCGGCGGTCAATCAGGACATCCACAAGGACGGCCTGGTGCTGGCGTCGATCCGCGAACGCGGTCTGGCCGGCGAGATCGACCTGTACTTCGCCGAGTTCTGTGCCCCGCCGGGCATGGATCGCGACTCGGAGGAGGCCTGGGCGGCGGCGAACCCGTCGTATGGGGTGATCCAGAACGCGACCAAGGTGCGGAAGCTGATGCGCGGCTTCTCGACCGCGGCGGGCCGCAAGTCCTTCGACGTCGAGATCCTGGGATGGGGCGACTGGCCGTCCACCGACGAGGTCGACGAACTCGACCCCATCTTCGACCTGGACGCATGGAAGGCGCAGCAGGTCACCGAGCTCCCGAAGCCGGGCCACTCGGCGATTGTCATCGAGATGACGCCGGATCGGTCGCATGCGTACATCGCGGGTGCGGTGCGGACAGGCGGGAAGATCCACCTCGAGCTGGGACTGGTGGCGAAACCTGGTCCGCGGGTGCTGAATGCGGCGATTGGGCTGATCGGCCGTTGGGACCCGGTCGCTCTGGTCATCGAGTCGTACTCGCCGGCGGCCTCGATGCTGCCGGAGCTGCGGACTCGCGGGATCGAGCCGGAATCGGCGAACGCGCAGAAGCTGGCGCAGGCGTTCGGCGGGCTCGAAGATGCGATCGAGGCCGGCACGGTCACCCATTCGGGCGACCCGCTGATCATCGAGGCCATCGAGACCGCGCACAAGCGGGTGTTCCAGGGCGGCGGCTGGGCCGCTGACCGGATGAAGAGTGACCTTGCGGCGGTGATCATCGCGATCGCGTTGGCGCACTGGGCGCTCCGCACGTTCGACGTCAAGAAGCGAGCATCGGCGAGCCCGGTGCATGTCCCGTCCGGGTCTACCGCACGCAACGAAACATCCGGCCTGCTCTCGGCCGGGTTCTGACAGGAGGGTGATGACGGCAACGTACGACCGCGGGTATGTCGTCGACACCCTGCTGGGCACTTTCAACTTCAACGAGATCCCGGAGCTGCAGCACGGGCTCGATCTCGCTGTGTACGAGCGGATGTCGCGCACCGATTCGCAGGTGATCGCAATCATGCAGGCGGTGAAACTGCCGGTGATGCGCACGCGGTGGCGGATCAAGCCCGCGGGCGCCCGGCCCGAGGTGGTGGCCCTGGTTGCTGGCGATCTCGGCCTGCCGGTGGAGGGGACCGACGACGATTCGGTGCCCCGATCGCGTGGCCGGTTCTCGTGGTCCGAGCATCTGGAGCAGGCGCTGTCGATGCTGGACTACGGTCACGCGTTCTTCGAGCAGGTGTATCGCCTCGAGGACGGCCGGTACCACCTTCGGAAGCTGGCGCCGCGCCCACAGAACACGATCACCGACATTGAGGTGGCCCGCGATGGCGGGCTGATCGGCATTCGGCAGTCGGGCTGCCGAATGTCGGTGCGCCAGTTGGTGGCCTATCGCTACCGCAACGCGCCCGGCGACTGGCGCGGTCAGTCGATGCTGCGGCCCGCGTACAAGAACTGGCTGATCAAGGATAAGTTGCTGCGCGTCCAGGCCCAGACGATGGAGCGCAACGGCATGGGCATCCCGGTGTACACCGGGGGGCCCGAAGAGGACGACCTGTCCAAGGGGCAGGCGATGGCGAACGAGTACCGCGCCGGAGACTCGTCTGGCGCAGCCCTGCCATTCGAGGCAAAGCTCGAGCTCAAGGGCGTCTCGGGCGCACTGCCCGACATCGGCGCGGTCATCCAGTATCACGACGAAGCAATCGGCCGCGCGGCCCTGACGCATTTTCTCAACCTCGGGAGCGCTGCTGGATCTTGGGCTCTCGGCACCGCGTTCTCCGACTTCTTCACCATGACGTTGCAGACCGTGGCCGAGCGGGTCGCCGACGTCGCAAACAAGCACATCGTCGAGGACATCGTCGACCTGAATTTCGGGGCTGACGAACCGGCGCCCCGCCTGGTGTTCGAGGAGATCGGCTCGCGCCAGGTCGCCGACGCCGGATCGCTGACCGCGCTGATCAACGCCGGCGTGATCACTCCGGACGCCACCCTCGAGACCGACACTCGGTATCGCCTTGGCCTGCCGTCGAAGCCGACCGGTGCGGAGACTCCGACGTCGACGCCGACCGAGGTGCAGACGAAGGTGCTCACGGTGGGCACGCTGATCCGTAGCGGCTTCACACCGGAGGCGGCGCTCGATCTCGTGGGCCTCGACCCGATGGAGCACACCGGCCTCCTGCCGGTGACGGTGCAACGCCAGGACCCGTCCGCCGACGTCGACGGTTACGAGTCCGGCGTGCTGCCGGCGCCACCGGTGGCCGCGGCCGCCGACGACGTGGAGGTGGACGAGTGAACGCGCCTGTTCTCAAGACGATCCCGGACGTCGAGCTGATCAAGGTCGGCACGTGGCCGGCGTCCACTGGCGAGTGGACGGTCACTCCGGAGGACCTACAGGCGGCCGTTGCAGCGGTCGCCTCGCCATCGGTTCGGCGCCCGGTGCTCAAGCTCGGACACACCGACACTCGTTTCGACGGCGAGCCCGCGGTCGGCTGGGTCGACAACATGCGCGTGTCCTCCGATGGCTCAACGCTGCTCGGCGACTTCAAGGGTGTTCCCGCATGGCTCGCCGATGTGATGGCGTCGGCATACCCGGACCGGTCGATCGAGGGCGCGTACAAGCACCGCGACCAGACCGGCCATGTCCACGACTTCGCGCTGACCGCGGTCGCGCTGCTCGGCGTGGAGTCTCCGGCGATCGGGACACTCGAATCTCTGCAGGACGTGGCGCGCCTCTACGGGGTGGCGGCGGCCGAACCTACCGGAAAGACGGTGACAATCACGATGACTGGTGCCAAGACTGTCTCGGCCGCCGAGACCGACACCGGCTCGACGCCGGAGGGGACGGACGATACCGCCGTCGGCCCCGACGTCAGCATCTCCGATGTCCAGCGCAGCTTCTACGACGAGGTCGCGAAAGACAACTGGTGGTGGATCGAGGAGATCTACCTCAACCCGTCCGAGGTCATCGCTGCCGATGACGAGGGCGAGGGCAAGCTGTGGCGCGTCCCGTTCGACATCGCCGACGGCGATGTCGCCTGGGGCACTCCGCAAGAGGTGAAGCGCGAGTACGTCGCTGCCTCGCATCGCACATCCATCAAGTCCTGGGACTCGGCCGATCTGTCGCGTCCACGAGACATCTACCCTCGCGCGGTGAAGGCCGCGGAGGCGGAAGGAGAGACCGCCATGGCTTTCACCGACGACCAGCTCGCGCAGCTCCGCGAGGCCCTGGGTCTCGCCGAGGACACAACCGACGAGGACTTCTTCACCGCGCTGCTCGACAAGGTCACCGCACCCGACGAGAGCGAGGCTCCGGCCGACGGGGAGGCGCCCGCCGCGGTAGCCGCCCGTCTCGCCAAGGCGGGCATCTCCACCATCGAGGCCGCGGCACTCGCGGACCTCAAGGTGCGGGCCGCGCGCGGTGACGAGGCAATGACCCGCCTCGAGGACGAGGACCGCGCTCGCCGGGTCGATGCCCGCATCGCCGACGGCGCCATCCATGCGAGCCGCCGCGATCACTGGCTCAAGCAGCTCAAGGCCGACCCCGGCGCCGCCGCGGTTCTCGACGGTCTCGAGGCAAACGTCATCCCGGTCGCCGAGGTGGGCACCAGCATCGCCGCCTCCGAGGCGTCCGCCGACGACGCCTTGTACGCAGCACTCTTCCACGGTAAGGAGGCCTGATCATGGCCGAGTTCTCCCCCCTCGCACTGCCCGGCACCGCCCAGACGTTCACCGCCAGCGCTGCCGTCACCGCCGGCCAGGTCGTCGAGATCACCGGCGCCCGCACCGTCGCTCCGACCTCGGCGGCCTCGGCGAAGGTCTACGGTGTCGCACTGTTCGACGCCGCCAACGGCGCCAAGGTGACCGTGTCGTCCGGCGGCGTCTACGAGCTCGCCGCATCGGGCGCGATCGCGGCGGGCGCACTCGTCGTGTCGGCGGCGTCCGGAGCTGTCGCGACCATCGGGTCCGGCACCTTCGATCAGGCGATCGGCATCGCCGAGTCCGCCGCCGCCAGCAACAAAGTCCGAGTCAAGCTCTTCCGCTAAGGCGCTGCACACCAACCAGAAAGGGGCTGTCATGGCCTACACGTACCCGCCTGCCGCGCCGACCATCTCGGGCGACAAGGTCACCATCTCGACGTTCCTCAACAGCCCGACCCTGGTGTCGCGCCGCATCCGTGAGCTGGCCGAGCAGCGGTTCATCGCCGACGCCCTGCTGACCGCGCGCCTGCAGGTGTCCGGCGGTGCCGTGCTGTACGAGCAGGGGGAGACCATCTTCTCCGACCGGGCACCCGAGTCGGTCGCTCCCGGCTCCGAGTACCCGCTCACCACCAACAGCCACGGCACCCCGCAGCTGGCGAAGACCGAGAAGTGGGGCCAGGATTCGCTGGTCACCGACGAGTCGATCTCGCGGCAGAACATGGACCCGGTCAACCGGGCCCTGACCAAGCAGGTCAACCACCTGGTGAAGACCGTCGACTCGCTGGCCCTGTCGGCGATCGCCTCGGTCATCGACGGCACCAACAGTGCGGCCGCCGCCGCGGTCTGGGATGGCTCCTCGGCGAAGATCCTGTCGGATGTCTTCGACAGCGTCGCCAAGATCCGCGCCCTGAACGACGGCTTCGAGCCCGACACTCTCGTGGTCACCGATCTGATGCTGGCAAAGATCATGGCGGACAAGGATGTCGCCGCCTACCGCGCCCGCGAGGACAAGGCGAATCCGGTGTACACCGGCGACTTCCCGGTCATCGGCGGCGTCCGCATCCTCGCCTCGCCGAATCTGCCGGCCGCGAAGACCGCATACCTGGTCGATACCGCCCAGCTCGGCGGCATGGCCGACGAGAAGATCGGCGGACCGGGCTACTCATCGCAGGGTGGTGTCGGCGTGGAGGCCAAGAGCATCCGTGACGACGACCGCGACCAGTGGCGCATCCGCGCCCGCCGCGTCACCGTGCCGATCGTGCTCGAGCCGAAGGCCGTGTTCGCCATCACGGGGGCGATGACCTAATGACCGCTGTGATCGTGACGGCCCCGGTTGTCCTCGTCACCTACGACGACGGGCTGGTGCAGTACCAGTACCAGTCGGTCGTGCCGGTAGAGGTCCCCGAGGCCGAAGCTGCCCGCCTGGCTCATCTGGGCCTGGTCACCGTCACCGACGTAGACGACGACGAACCGATCTCGGAGGACGTTCCGGCCTCCGTCAACCCGCAGGCCACGGGAAGCCCGGAGCGTCCGCCGCGATCGGGATCCAAGGAGGCATGGGTCGAGTACGCCGTGTCGCACGGTATCGACCGCCAGCTCGCCGAGGACAGCACGAAGGCCGACCTCATCGCCGAGTTCGACTGAGGGGGGGGTGACCAGTGGCCGACTTCGCGACGCCGGAGCATCTTGCTGCATATTGGCGGCCACTGGCCACCGCCGAGCAGGGCCGCGCGACGACACTGCTTGGCTACGCTGCGATGTTCATCCGCCAGGAGGCGCCGGACATCGACGAACGGATCGCCGCCGACCCCAACCTCGCCGAGGCGGCGCGGTGGGTGTCGGTCGACATGGTCGCCGACGCGATGGCGATCGCCCCGAGCCATCGAGGCAAGCTCGCCTTCGCCGAGGCGAAGGGGCCGTTCAACCAGTCGGCCACCTTCGACGCCGGCCAATTCGGCAGGCTCCGACTGACCGACCAGCACCGCAAGGCGCTGGGTCTCAACACCGGTGACCAGCCGACATGGAAGTTCGGGGGTGAGTCATGCCTGAGGTGGTGAAGGTCATCACGCCCGACCCGGGCGTGGTCGACGAGGACAACAACCCGGTTGGCGGACCGTTGGCCTCGGTTGAGATCGAGGGCTGCCTGGTCGCACCGGTGGCCGGGACCGAGAACGAGACGCTCATCCGCAACGGACTGACCACCACGGTCCAGGTGATCTTCCCGCTCGGCACCGTCGTCGGCGCACGGGCGGAGCTCGAGATCCGCGGCGAGACATACACCGTCGACGGATATACGCCTGCCTGGGACGCCGGCCTCGAAGGCCAGTCCGACGATCTCGGCGGGCTGGTAGTCAACGCGACATGGAGTGAGGGCTGATGGCCAAGGGTGGTCAGTTCGACCTCAACCGTGGCGACGTCCGCAAGATCCTCCAGGGCGATGCGGTCGCCGCAGTCGTCAGCGAGGCCGCCGAGCAGATCGCCGACGGCGTCCGCGACATCGTTGATGACGACATGGAAGTGCAGGTCTACCCCTACGTCCTCGACCGCGCGGGCGCGAACGTCGTCATCGCCCATCCGGGCGGCCTCGGTATGCAGGCCAAGCGCGGCGCATTCACCCGCGCCGCAGCGCGACTGGGTCTGCAGGTGAAGAAGCGGTGACCGTGTGGGTGCCGCGGGACGTCCTCGCGGCCGTGAAGCCGTTCCTCGCCGCCGAGATGGGCGTCGAGGTGCGGCAGAACATCCCGCCTGACTACAAGGCCAGCGACCCGGTGTTCCTGCTCGTCGCGAATGACGGCGGTCCGATGGCCTGGCCGGTGGCGACCCGGCCGACATTGCGGCTCACCGCATTCGCCGCGGGCCGCACCGAGGCCGTGAGGGTCGCCGGCAAGGCGATGGGCCTGCTGTTGTGTCGCCGTGTCCCCGGGATCGCCCACGTGGCCCCCGGGATGTCGATCATCGACGACCGCGACGACAAGACGAAGGCGTTCTTCGCCTCCACGACCGTGCTCATCACCCTGCGCACCGCCGCGCTCTGACCCAAGTTTCAGGCCCGCCGACCTCGGTGGGCTTTTTTCATGCCCGCCTGGGCATCTCGCCCTTGGAAAGGGGAACAACATGGCAACCGTCAACCCGAATGCCTCCCACATCTGGGACGAGACCGAGGTGTACCTGATCCCGCCGAGCGCGGTCGTGGGCGACATCGAGGACCTGGTCCCCGCGAGCGTGAACGATGAGCTCGACGCGATCATCGACGACCACTTCCTCGGCCTGATCGACGCCAGCACCGGCGTCGGTGTCGCCCCGGAGATCGAGATCACCCACTACGACGGGTTCGGGCATTCCCGCTACCGCAGCAAGGCGAAGAAGGGCGCAGTCACCACCACCGTCAACGCCTACGAGGAGAACGACGTCACCCGCAGCCTGTCGCTGGCGGGCTCGACGTCCGGTAAGTGGGGCGCCCCGCGCAGCCAGTACCGGCATGCCGTGTACGTCTCGCGCGACGAGACCCCCGACGGCACCTGGGTGCGCATCCTCATCACCATCAAGCCCGCGCTGATCGAGAACTCCGCGCACGGCGGCATGGTCGAGGGCGAGCAGGAGGCCCGCGAGTTCACCGTGCACCACGCCAACGACCCCAACGGCGACGTGTTCTTCGTCGTCGAAGGATTCGAGGGCGTCGGCGCGGCCACCCGAAACTGGACCGCCACGGTCACCGGCACCCCGACCGGCGGCACCTTCACCCTCACCTACAAGGGCAAGACCACCGCGGGCATCGCCTACAACGCCGCACCGAGTGCGGTGAAGTCGGCACTCGTCGCGCTCGACGACGGTTACGACGCCAGCGATTGGACCGTCGGCGGCTCGGCCGGCGCCTACACCATCGCAGCCCCGACCGAGGGTGTGCTCACCGCGAACGGTGCCAGCCTCACCGGCGGCACCACTCCCGGCGTCACCGTCGCAGCCGCATAGGACCCTGCCGCCTGGTGGAGTGCAGCCCACCAGGCGGCAGGTTCTACCCGCGCTGCACATGCTGCACAGGGGCACCTCATGCAAACACCACCGCCCGAGAGGATTCCCTCGCAGGCCGAACTGCTCGAAGCGGCAAGGGAACTCGGTCTCGTCGACCCCGGCGCGACCCGGGTCCCGCCCCGCCACTACAAACGGCTCGTCGACATCGTCCGCGAAACCTGGCGGGAGGCTGCGGTCGAGGCCGAGTCCACCCGCACCGCTCAGGATGCCGAGGCGTTCTCCGACCGGATCTCCGAGCACATCGCCGCGCTCGAACAGCGCGGAATCTCTGACGCGGCACGCATCGTCGCCGCGATTGCGCCCCAAGTCTGGCGCGACCTCAACACCAAGGGAGCTGCACACTCATGAACGACAACGACTTCGACCAGTTCGAGGACGCTCCGAAGCCTGCCGCCAAGCGAGTGGCGAAGCGGCCCGCGAAGAAGCCCGTCAAGCGGGCGGCTCGCCCAGCCGGCGCACCCGAACCGCAGGACCGGAAGCCGAAGAAGCCTCAGTCTGGCGACAACGCACGCCGCCGAGAGGCCGGCGGCATCGAGTTCCTCGACATCGAGGTCGCCGTCAAGGGCGTCCCGATCACACTCGCAGTGCCCGCGCACCAGGGCGACTGGCCGGTCCGCGCCGCCCGTCACTTCACCCGCGGTGAGCACATCGACGCCATCGAGGCGGTCCTCGGCGAGGAGCAGTGGGACGCGTTCATGGAGTTGAACCCGACGATCAACGATCTCAACGACTTCGGCAATCGCCTGGCCGCCGAACTCGGCATGGACTCCATGGGAAACTGACCGGCCTCCTCGTCGCCCTTGAGCTCAAGGGCGACGAGATCGAGGCTGACCTCTCACGCTTCCACGGCCTTGATCTGGCCGACCTGTGGAGGCCGTTCAATCCGGATGGACCCAACCTCACCCTGCGGATGGTGTGGGTCCGAATCCGATTCCTACCCAGGGAATCTGCGCTCGCTTTCTCGGAGAATGGCGGCCACGAACCCTGGTCCCTTGAGCACTATCTGCTGTCGGACCTGTGGGTCGAGCTCGTGAAGAAGCGAGTCGGCAAGAAGGCCCCCGACATGCATCCCTGGCGCGCGGAACAGCGCAAACGATCCAACGCCGTGCGCAACGAGTCGAAGCGCGCGGCCTACGCGAGGGCGAAAGCCCGCCGTGACGACCGTCGACGACGGCGCTCACAGAGATCTGGAGGTTGATCGGTGGCAACAGTCGGCTGGGCAACCCTGCAGATCATCCCCTCGATGCAGGGCGTGGCCGCTACGGTCTCGCGCGGACTCGGCGGACTGCGTCAGGCGGGCCAGCAGGCCGGCGAGGACATGGGGCAGGGTGTCGCCGACGGCCTCAAGCGCGCCGAATCCGTTGTCGCCAAGGCATCCAACGCGGTCGCGAAGACACGCGAGGCCGAAGTCGCCGCGTCGGCCAAGGTGCGGATCGAGGAGGCCAAGCTCCAGGAGCTCCGTGACAAGGGCATCACCAGTGGCTCGCGATACCTGGCGGCCCAGGAGCGTCTGCGCGTCGCGAACGACCGGTCGATCCAGGCGACCCGCAACGCGCGTGCCGCGTCCGAGGATCTCACCGATGCCCAGCGCCGCCTCGCCGATGCCCAGCGTGACGCGGCCAACGCGCAGGACGAGAGCAACGACGCCGCCGAGGAAGGCGGGTCGGCACTGTCGGGCCTGGGGGAGAAGCTCAAGGGGCTCCTCGGCGACTTCAAGGGCGCCGCACTGGGTGCGGCCGGGCTCGGGGCTGCGATCACCGCGGGCATCGCGTCCAACATGGACACCGAGGTCATCAACGACAAGCTGGCGGCCTCGCTCGGCATGGGCCCGACGGAGGCCGCGAAGTACGGCAAGCTCACCGCCGACATCTACCGCGCCAACTTCGGCGAGTCGATGGAGCAGGTCTCCGAGTCCGTCGGCATCGTCACGTCCAGTCTCAAGGGCCTGTCCGAGTCCGGCCGGAACTCGATGCAGGGTGTCACCGAGACCGCCCTCAGCTTCGCCGACACGTTCGGCACCGAGGTCGAGGAGTCTGTGCAGACGGTCTCCACGCTCATGTCGACCGGCCTGGTGAAGGACGCCACCCAGGGCTTCGACCTGATGACCACTGCGTTCCAAAAGGTCCCGGCGGCCATGCGCGGGGAACTCCCCGAGATCCTCCACGAGTACGGGGTCAACTTCCAGGGCCTCGGATTCTCCGGCGAGCAGGCGTTCAACCTGCTGGTCAACGCCAGCCAGAAGGGCAAGTTCGCCCTCGACAAGACCGGCGACGCACTCAAGGAGTTCTCTCTCATCGCGGTGTCGGCCGGTCAGGACGAGGGGCTCACCGAGGCCTTCGCCGACATCGGCCTCAACGCCACGGACATGAGCAAGGCCATCGCCGAGGGTGGGCCCGGAGCACAGAAGGCGCTGCAGGACACCGCGAAAGGCCTGCTGCAGATCACCGATCCGGCCGAACGTGCCAATACCGCGGTCCAGCTGTTCGGCACGCCGCTCGAGGATCTGTCGGTCGATCAGATCCCCGCGTTCTTGGAGGGCCTGGCGGGCGGCCAGAACAACATGGAGGGCTTCGCTGGATCTGCCGAGCGTATGGGCGAGACCCTCAACGACAACGGCACCGCGAAGCTCGAGGAGTTCAAGCGCTCGCTGCAGGGCGGCCTCAACGACGCTGTGGCGAAGGCAACGACAGCCGTCATGGACTTCTCCGGCTGGGTCAAGGACAACGGTGTCGCGGTCGGCGTTACTGCCGGCATCCTCGGTGTGACGCTGGCGCCCGCACTGATCACCGCCGCGGTCGGCTGGGCCCAGACCGGGATCGCGGCGACCCGCTCGGCGGCAACCCAGCTGGCGGCGAGCTATCGCACGGTGGGCGGCTGGATTGCCATGTCCGCGTCGGCGGTCGCCAATGCTGCCACCACGACCGCCGCCTGGGTCGCCTCGGGCGTCCGGTCGGCTGCGGCGTGGGTCGCACTCAAGGCGCAGGCGGTAGCCTCGTTCGTCGCGACTGCCGCGTCCGCGGTGATGCAGGGCGCGGTCGTGGCCGGCGCCTGGGTGGCGTCCTCGGCCCGGACTGTCGCGGCACTGACCGCGCAGGGCATCGCGTTCGTCGCACAGAAGACGGCGATGGTGGCCGGTGCTGTCGCCACCGGTGTGATGACCGCGGCCCAGTGGGCGCTGAACTCGGCGTTGCTCGCCAACCCGATGACCTGGATCGTCGTCGGCATCATGGCGCTGATCGCTGCCATCGTGCTCATTGCGACGAAGACCACCTGGTTTCAGACCGCGTGGGAGGCCGTGTGGAACACGGTCAAGGCGGTGTTCACCGCGGCGTGGAATGGCATCAAGGCCGCCTTCGAGTTCGTGTGGAACTTCATCAAGAACAACTGGGGCACAATCCTTGCCGTCCTCACTGGGCCCATCGGCATCGCGGTCGCGGTCATCGTCAAGTACTGGGATCAGATCAAGGCCGGATTCCAGGCGGTGTGGAACTTCATCGCCAACCTGGGGTCGACGATCTGGGATACCTTCAGGGACGGCGCCAGTGCGGTCAAGGACTGGATCGCCCAGAAGTGGGATGAGGTCATCGGCTTCTTCACCGGACTGCCGGGCCGAATCAAGTCGGCAGTGGCGGGCCTGTTCGACCCGATCAAGAACACCTTCCGCGACGCCATCAACTGGGTGATCGCGAAGTGGAATGACTTCTCCCTTGGCTTCAAATTCACCATCCCGATCATCAACAAAGAGGTCAGTTTCAACGTCAACACCCCGGATCTGCCGATGCTGGCCGGTGGTGGCCGGGCTGGCGTCGACAAGCACGGGAAGCTGTACGGGCCCGGCACGGGCACCTCTGACTCGATCCTCGGGATCGACCGATTGACCGGCATGCCAACGGCATTCGTGTCCAACCGCGAGGGTGTGGTGAAGGAGTCGGCGATGGATGCCGGCGGCGACGCCGTGGTGGCGGCCCTCAACGCGGGTTGGGTGCCGTCGGCGGACTACCTGCACGGCATGCTGCCCGGGTTCGCCTCGGGCGGTCGCGTCGGGGAGCCATACGGGCTGCCGACTGGCACCTCGATCAGCTACGGCGGCAGCGGATTTCCGGATTGGGTGACCGAGCTTGGCAAGAAGTTCGATGTCAAGCCTTCCACCTACCCGGGCCACCAGGAATCCGACCGGGGTGAGGCTGGGTATGCGCCGAATCCGCAGCACCTCAACCGCGGCATCGACTGGTCGGGGACGGTCGACGCGATGCAGGGCTTCGCCGACCACCTGATGTCGATCGCGCCGAACTTCGACGGCCTTGAGCAGATCATCTGGCAGAACCCAGGCACCGGGAAGAAGTCGGGGTGGGCCGGTCGTTCGGCGGATACCAGCGGCAGCTACTTCGCGGCGGACTATGGCGGCCATCAGGACCACGTGCACACCCGTCAGTCGTCCGCATTCGGCGCTGCGACAGTGGATCTCGGACCTGTGCCGCCGGTTGTGCAGGCGACCCCGACCGATCCGTCCACGCCTACCCCGATTCCGGAGACCCCTGCCACGCCGACGACTCCGACCACGCCGACCGAGCCGGAGAGGGCATTCTCGGGCCGCGACCGGTTCAAGCAGCTGTTCACCGATCTTGGTGGCATCGCAGCGGACTCGTTGATCGACATCGTCGGCGTCGGAGACTGGCTGGATCTGGCGGATCGGTACACGATCAAGTCGTCGGACACCGCGCAGACCTCGGCGACACCCCCAGCCGAGACTCCGGCGGCGCCCAACGCGCAGACGCCCGCCGCCCCGGAGACCCCGGACAGCTCGCAGACACCGCAGGCTCAGGTGACCCCGGCCGTGGTGACACCGGTCGAGCCCACCATGCCGACCGATGTCCCCGAGGGCGGTATCGCCGCCGGGTCGCCGGGCGCCAAGGAGGCGTTCTGGAAGGAGTGGGCGAGCTACCCGGGATGGCGCGACCAGAACCAGTGGTTCGATACCCTGCGCCTGTTCAACGGCGAGTCCGGATGGAATGCGTTGGCGCAGAACCCATCATCGACCGCGTTCGGCGTCGGGCAGTTTCTCGACACGACGTGGGCGACGGTCGGGGAGGCGAAGTCGGACGACGTCGCGGTGCAGGCGCGGGCGACCGCCAAGTACATCAAGCAGCGGCCGGACTACGGCACCCCGTCGAAGGCGTGGGAGCTGTGGCAGTCTCGCAGCCCGCACTGGTACGACCAGGGCGGATGGCTACCCGAGGGCCTCAATCTGACGATGAACGCCACCGGTGGCCCCGAGCCGATCCTCGAGCAGTCCCAGTGGGACGTTGCGGCCGACGCAATCAGTACGGTGAAGGAGCTTGCGATGTCAGGAGCGGGCGTCGGCGGTGGTGGCACCACCGTCATCAATGCCACCTTCCGCGACGAGGCGGCGTTCTACGCCGAGCGGCGTCGGGAGGCGCGGCTCGGGATGACCCGGTACGGCAGCGGACGGCGTCGCCGATGACCGCCATCGAGATCAGCCTGCTGGGCGTCGACGGCACCCGCTGGGATGTGGCGGGGCCACTCGCCGGCCGCCAGGGTGCGATCATCGCGGCCGAACAGGTCGACGGCATCTACGACGCACCGATCACCGTCGAGTCCGATGAGGACGCAGACGACATCGGTGGGTCGTGGGTGCACACCGACTACGGGATCCGCGATCTCGTCATCGGATTCCACCTGTTCGACGATGAGTATGGCGGTGCGCCCGGGCAGCTCGAGTCGGACTTCCGCAAGGCGTTCGCATCCGAGACCGACTGGTGGGACACGACATTCAAGCATGCCCGCCTGGTGGTGAAGACCGCGCTGTCGGGGGTGCGCATGCTCACCGTGCAGATGTCGGAGGCCCCCGAGGTCAACCTCGGTGACGACCGGATCGACGAGGAGTACTTCAACGTCAAGTACCTGCTGCGGGCGTACCAGCCGATGTGGGAGGGCCAAGACTGGGTCTCCCCGTTCACGACGTCGGGCACCTCGGGGAGCGGAACGGTCGAGGTGTGGAATCCGACCGACCGACCGATGCGCCAGACATGGACCCTCACGCGCGGGATCTGGACGTTGCCGGACAACTCGTGGACCGGCAAGCCGAAGCACCGTATCCCTGGCGGTAAGCATCCCGACCGGACGCTGCCTCTGCCTGAGATCCTCTCCACCGACGGCGGCCTCACCCTCACGCGTGACCGCAAGAGGCTCCACGCGTCGACGGCACTCGGTGGCGGGAGCACGAACTTCCTCGCGCGTATGCAGGGCAAGTGGCTGCAGTACGACATCCCGCCGTACACGCAACGCCAGGAGGTGCCGATCTCGGTGACCGGCGCCCCGGCCACCGGTGCACGTGCCGAACTGATCCAGCCGCGCCGCTGGTCCCGACCTTGGGGGCTCGAATGACAGCGACAGTCGACTTCGGCGCCAGCCTGGAGGAGCAGTGCGAGCAGATCTGGGCGGCCACCCTCGAGGAGGAGCGGAAGCTCGCCGAGGTCAAGGCGATGCCGCCGGTTATCTTCCTCTTCGACAGCTATCAGCGGCTCACGCACCTACTGCTGGACGTCAACAAGCTCCACGTCGAGGACATCGAGAACGACACCGGCCAGATCATGGTGCGGATCCCGTTCGACCACCCGGTCGCGCAGTGGATCGCAGATCAGAAGGCCCGTCGGGCGCGGGGCGAGGGCGACAATGTCCACGTCGACGTCGAGAAGAACGGCGTCCGGGTGTCCGGGCGCATGCTGGAGAAGCACGTCCGGCGTGAGCGCGGGAAGCGTGTCCTCGAGGTCACGTTCACCACCGACTATGAGGACCTGAAATGGGTCCAGTGCTGGTCGAATCCGTTCCTGCCGGCGGTCTTCCAGTTCCCGCGGATCTTCCTGCTGGCCGGACCCAGTATCTGGGTGCTGAAAACGGCCCTGTTCCTCAACCTGCTGCGTCTCTACTCGTCGCTGTGGCAGGTGCCGGATGACCCGCTCAACCCGATGAGTTGGCTTGACGGACTGGACATGTCGACATGGGACATCGTGATCAAGCCGACCACGTTCCTCCAGGACATGGCCGCGGGCACCACGTGGTGTCTGTTCACCTCTCGGTGGCGAACGTGGCACGAGGCGGCGAAGATGATCCTCGCCGACTGTGAGCTGTCGGTCGTCACCCGGCGGTGGCGTGCCGGCGACCCTGAGCCGTGGCCGGGCGCCGACATCAAGGACGGCGCGATGGTCGTCGACATCGTCGACAAGTCCGGCCAGCTCGAGGGGACCGCCAACGGCGGCACCGCCTTCGACGGCCTGACCCGGACCGCGCGCGAGTTCACCGCCGACTTCCTCGAGTCAACGCAGGAGCTGGTCACCGACTCGCCGCCGGCGGTGCTGTTCAGCGACTGGCTGGGCACCACCAAGTCCCATCCGGCCGTGCATTTCCCGGCCGACATGCCAGGGATGGCCGACACCGATTTCGCGTCGGGTCCGGCCAAGGGTGTGATCATGAACACCGGCGGCCACTCGATGCCGGGGGTGAACGAGGCGATCTCGGCGGGCATTCAGGCCCTCGGGGACATCATCGGTAACCAGCTGCAGGTCGGGTCGATCGGCGGGTCGGTGGATACCCTGCTCAAGCCGTTCTACGAGGACACGGTCGCGGCGTGGATGAGCGCGAAACTGCTGAGTCGGCTGCAACACCAGGGTGATTCGCACCTGTGGGAGTTCTTCATGGACTCCGGCGGCAAGGCGTACACCTTGAGCTCGCTCATGGTGCTGCGCACCGCGGTGTACGTCACCAAGGAGTGGAAGTCGGTCACGGTCGACGCCCACAACACGGGCCCGTACGTGGTCGGGTGGGCCGGGACCGGGCACCTGTACAAGGGTGACCGCGGGTCGTGGGAGATCGCGGGCGACGAGTCGGGCGAGATCCATGTCGAGCGGGCGATGAAGGCCATCCTGGACTGGGAGAACGGCCATTTCGCCCAGTGGGAGCTTGAGTTCGGCACGTCGACCACCGATGAGGACCCGCTGGTCGGCCTGATGTCGGAGGTCGAGGAACTGAAAGACGCCACGAAGGAATTGGGAGTGTTCTGACCATGCAATCCGTCGAGTACGCCGACCTGTCAGACGAGCAGAAAGAGGCCCAGATCCTCGCCCTGGCAGCGATGTTCGTCGCACTGCCGGGCGTGACCGGCGCCCCGCTGGTGATGGGTGCCGACTACTACCGCGAGGTCGCGATCCACATGCTGGAGGGTGGCGCCCGGGTGATCGCCGAGCCGATCAAACGGTATGTGCCACCGGAGGATCTGCGCAGCGCGGGGAAGTGGGTGTACAACGACGCCGCTACGGCGCCGGAGGACCCACGTGACCGGTACAAACGCCTCGCCCGGGAGCAGCAGGCCGATTACATGGCCGAGCTTGACCGCCGGAAGAAGTCCCGCAAGAAGAAGTAGCTCGAACCACCCGAAACACCCTGCACCCAAACGGGTGTGGGGATCTTCCCATGCCTATTCGAGGAGGCAAACGATGGCTGACCCAACCTGGCTGCCCGACGTGCTACGCGCGGCTGGCCTGACATGCGACATCTACCCCGGCGCGATGGACCGAGGTCACGGCGACTTCGGCTCGATCTGGGGGGTCATCGCCCACCACACCGGGAGCAACGGTGCAACCGCAGGCAGCATCGCCAACCACCCCGACCTCGGGCTGGCCTCGCAGCTCCACCTCGGCCGAGACGGCAAGTACACCCTGTGTGGCGTCGGCATCGCCTGGCACGCAGGCTCCGGATCGTGGCCCGGGATCTCGACCAACAACGCCAACCAGGTGACGATCGGTATCGAGGCCGCCAACGACGGCACCTCAGGATGGCCTGCCGCACAATACCGCTCGTATGTGCGTGGCGTAGCCGCGATCTTGAACAAGTTGGGCCTGCCGTCGTCGCGGGTGATCGGCCACAAGGAGTGGGCCGCCATCCAGGGCAAGTGGGACCCGGGGGGCATCAACATGGACACCTTCCGCTCGGATGTTGCCCGCGTGCAGGCTGAGCTCAGAGGTGCAGCACCGGTGGCCGTCCCCGTGGTCAATCGGATCGACGAGCAGGCCAAGGTGGCCGGCGCGTGGATCGGCAAGCGGCTACACACTGGCGAGAAGAAGTGCAAGGACGGCGTGGGTCGGTTCGCCGAGTTCGAGCACGGCGTCATCTACTGGCACCCGCAGACGGGCGCGTATGCGATCCCTCGTGGCGGGATCTACGAGGCATTCTCCGCGCGCGGCTGGGAGCAGAAGCTCGGGTATCCGGTGCGCGTGCACAAGGTGCTCGATCGTGGTGGGGTGCAGGCCTTCCAGCGCGGCGTGCTCTACGTCCGCGACGGCGGCGACCTGGCTGGCGATCTCGTCCACGGCGTGATCGGTGACCGCTGGGCCAAGGAGGGCTACGAGGACGGGCCTCTCGGCTGGCCGATCTCCGACGAGTACGCCGACGGGACCGGTCGACGGCAGGACTTCGAGCACGGCTCGCTGCTGTGGGACCCGTCGGGCGCGGTGAAGGTCGAGCGGAAGGCGTGACTATGTGGACAAAGACCTTCTGGCTCGACCTGGCCGAGCGGGCGATCAAGACGGCGGCGCAGTCGGCGGCCGCAGTGCTCACCGCGACCTCGGTTGAGGCGATCGACTGGGCGGCAGGCGGGGCCATCGTCGGTGTGGCGACAGCGGTCTCGGTGCTGACCTCCTTGGCGTCGCGCGGCAACTCTGACTCCGCGAGCCTGGTGCGGTGACCGGGCCCGACGAGGTGACGTCGTGGATGGAGCTGCTTGTGTGGCTGTCGATCGTCACGATCCCGGCGGCTGTGACCGTTGTCGGGCTGTGGATTCAGTCTCGTCGCGCGGCGTCCAAGCACACCGAGCTCGCTGAGAATGTCGGCGCGGTCAAGGAGCAGGTGAAGAACTCGCACGACACCAACCTGCGTGACGACATCGACGAGATCAAGGCGGCACTGCTCGGGCTGGATCGTCGGACCGCGCGAATCGGCGACGAGATCCGCGTCGATCGGGAGCAGGCACGCCAGGTCAGCCGCGACCTCTACGCGCAGGTTGCCAGGACCGAGCACGTGATCGCCAAGTATCACCCCGACGAGGTGCGCCGCGATGACTGACCTCATCTGGTGTGACGGCACCTGGTCTCGCCCCGGCGCGAGATCTGCGGTGTCGCAGGCGCTCCGGCTGGAGTTGGCCGGGTCTGGTGTGCGGATGACGTTCGCCGAGTATCCAGCCACGTTCGGCCCGGCAACTGGGGTTGGCGACGTCGCGTATGGCGACTCGGTCGCGGCGGGGGTGGCCTCGATGACGCAGGCCATCGAGGACTCGCCGAACCGGGTGGTCATCGGCGGCTACTCGCAGGGCGCGGCGGTCGCGGTGAACGTGGCGCGCGAGGTCCTGCCGCGGCGTCCGGACCTCGAGGTGGTCGGGGTGGCAACACTCGGCGACCCACACCAGCCGCTGCACCTCGGCCGGTCCGGCATCGCAGGAGCTCTGTCGGTGCCTGCTCACTGGCCGGCGTGGCGGCTGTGGGCGGCCGGCGATCCGATCGCAGATCTGCCGTTGGGGTCGCCGCTGCGGTCGATCGCCGATGTGTCGGAGTGGATGTCGGTGCGCTCGCCGGAGGCCGCGGATCGGTGGGCGCGCGATGTCGTGCACACCGCGGCCCGCCAGCGGTCGCAGGCGTGGTGGCAGCCGTGGCGGTGGGCGGATCTCGTGTCCGCGCTCGACTACGCGCAGGGCTACCTCGGGACAAGGCACACAACCGACTACGTGTCGGGCGGCCAGGTTGCACGCCTGGCCTGGCTGATCGGAGGAGCGGCGTGAGTACCCCGAATTTCCCCGGCGGCGACCTGCCTGAGCTGTCGATCAACGGGTTCGGACTGGGCGCCTTCTCTCAGATGACCGAGGCGGACTGGAAGGACTACCTCGACGCGAAGTGGCGCGCCAAGTACAACCCGATCGGTGACGTGTTCGGGGCGATCCGGGAGCTCGTCAATGCCGTAGTCGCGGTGTTCCAGGGCGACTACGGGCCACTCGAGGAGCTGATCGGCGAGACGATCGAGGGCATCCGGGCGTCGTTCGAGGAACTGTTCGATGCGATGAAGGGTGAGTACGCCGGTGACAACTCGGTGCTGCTGGCGATCCAGGCGTTGTTCGCGCCGTTGCGGAAGTTGATTGAGGTCGTGGGTGGTGTTGCGGCGGGGCTGATTCCGTCAGCGTCGCAGGTGGCGACCGGGTGGGCGTCGATGTCAACGATGGTCAATCAGATCGCTGACATCTTCAACGGTTTGGTGGTGACGCCGATCAACTCGGCGGTCGCTGGGGTGTTGGACTGGTTCACCGGCCTGCTCGGGTGGAAGTCGACAACGACGGCGAACGTGTCGGCGAACGCCACTGCTGTGTCGTCAGCGTCGGCAGCCGCGCTGGCGGCGAACAACAAGGTGGACGCGCTGATCACCGGCGGGGTGCGCACCATCTACACGTCCTCGACGACGTGGACCAAACCTGTTGGGGCGGTGAAGATTGGTGTGGTGTGCATCGGGGCCGGTGGTGGCGGGCAGGATGCGCAGCGTCTCGACTCGGGGTCGCGGGCGTTCGGCGGCGGGTATGCGTACTCGGAGTTTCCAGCGGACGCGTTGCCGTCGACCGTGGCGTTGACGGTGCCTCTCGGTCGGGCACACAACATCCTTGGGCCGGGGGTGGCGTCGTTCGGCACCTATCTGGAGTCACCGGTGAATGGGTCGGGGTTCATCAAGACGTACTCGGGTCGGACCGCGGTGCTCAATGCGCCCGGGCATCCGGGGGCGCTGTGCGAGGAGACCGGCCCCGCGGGTAGTGCGGGTCCACTCGGAGGTAGTCCGACGACCGGCACCAGCACAGCCCCCGCAGGAGCGGGCGAGAACGGCGACACGACCGGCATCGACATCACCGGCGCAGGCGGCGGCGGTGGCGGAAACAGTGAGGCGTCGGGTGCATTCGGCGGTGCCACCTCCGAAGGTGGGCCGGGCGGATTCCCCGGCGGCCCCGGCGGGCAAGGCGGCACAACAGGATTGGGCACAGCCCGCAACGGCGGAGCAGGAGGAGGAGCACTCGTGGCGGTGATCGTATGGTGAACCAGGCAACCAAGATCGAAACCGAAGCAATGGTCGCATGGGGTGGAGTGTCCGCCCTGTACCAACTCGACCCACCATTGGGAGCGGTCGACCATGTGGTGGTGCGGGACTGCACCCCACTCGCCGACATCCCCGACACCCCAGGCGTGGCCATCACCAACGTCGCCCACACCGCCGAGGTATTCGCCGCCACCCCAGACGGCACCGCTGTCGACCCAGACGGGTGGGCGTTGTTCCAGTTCTCCGACATCCACGACCACGCCGACGTCCTCGCACGGTTCGGGTACACCATCACAGAGGAGACCACCTGATGGCCACTCTCGCAGACACTCTCACCACCCCCGACAGCGACGCGGTGGTCTCGGGGACAATCGCGCTCACCGCCACCCGACAGCGCTCGGCAGGCGGCGGCAAGACCCTCGTCAAGATCACCTATCCGATCGAGGTCGCCAGCTCGACCTACTCGGCGGCCGACATTCCGGCCGGCGAGTACGACGTCATCGAGCGCCTCGAGTCCGATGAGGGCATCTGGGGCACGGAGAAGGCGTACAAGGTGGTCGTCCCCGACGACACCGGCACCTGGAGCCTGCGCGCCCTGCGCGAGATGTACGAGGGCCCGCCCGCCGCCGACCCCGATCTGTTCCTCACCACCGAGGTCGGCGACAGTCGTTATGCTCCCATAACTCCTGGCGTAGTCATCACCCGCGATGCCGCCGGCCGGGT
Organism: Gordonia desulfuricans NBRC 100010; assembly: GCF_001485495.1. Lineage (GTDB taxonomy): Bacteria > Actinomycetota > Actinomycetes > Mycobacteriales > Mycobacteriaceae > Gordonia > Gordonia desulfuricans. The sequence continues at coordinate 28,159 of NZ_BCNF01000046.1, forward strand.
GGCGTCGGTGACCGAGAACGGCGTCACCTCCACCTACTCCCGCGATGCCACCGGGGTCATCAGCGGCTACACGCGTGGCTCGACCGCCATGACCATCACCCGCACACCCACTGGCGCCATCGCCGAGATTGGAGACTGAGAGATGACATTCGTGATAGGCGAAGTACACGCCATCAACAAACGCGAACCTGGCCTCATCGCCGAAGACAACTTCGCGACCGGCCACTGCAACTGGGTGCAGTTGCTCAACGGCAACGTCGGGGCGGGGGTGGTCTACCTCGATTCGCGCATTGTGCATGAGTCGCCGTACTCGCTGTGTGTGGGCACCGGCTACCAGTCGTCCATCGGTGAGGGCACCCAGGGGTACGGGGCGGCGTTCAAGCGCCTGTCGCGCGGCCCGGTGCTCGGGAAGGTGTACGCGCACTGGAAGTTCGCCTACGGCAGCGAGGGCGGCGAGAACTACCCCCGCAACGTCGACTTCGGCCTCGATCAGTGCGACCCGGACGGCGAACGTCGGTTCTTCAAGATCCGGTGGCTCAACTACGACGAGGCCACCAGCACACGAGTGTCGAAGTTCCAGGTCAACGGCGACCCCGCCTCGACGTGGATCGACGTACCGGGTGCGGCGATCGACCTCGGATTCAACGAGGCCAAACGCAACCTGTTCGACGTGGAGGCGGTGTTCGATGCCACCACCGGCAAGTACGACGGGCTGCGCGTCAACGGCCTCGGGTTCGGCACCCTCGCGACCGATAGTGAAGGTGCACCACAGCCGGATGCCACCATGCAAGCGCTGTCGGGACCACATCCGCACACACTCAACCAGTTCAAGGGAGGCATGAACGTGGGCATCGAGGTCTACAACCGACTCCAGGTGGCAGGCTCCCCGGCCTGGGTGAACCTGGCCTACTTCAAGGCGGTGGCGCTGTGATCGTCTGCGAGAACATTCTCCTGTCCGGGCAGCGTGGGCCGCGTATCGACCAGATCGCGACCTCCACGTTCTATTTGCCACCGATCCGCGCCGAAGCCGCCGAAGACGTGGTGTACGAGTTCAGCATCGAAACGCTCGAAGGTGCGCCCGCGTCGGCGTCCCTGGGAGTGTTCTTCGAGGCCGCGATCCGCACCACCGGCGGCGCAGTCGGCGATCAGTCCGACTTCACCGACGCCAACCCCATGTGGCGGCAACTCAACGCGATGGACGACGGCGCACTACTGCTCGACGGCGACTGGCCCACCCGCATGGCCAACCAGGCGACCACGTTCCCGCGTGGCCCGATCGTGCGGCGCATCAAGGGTGGTGTCACCCACCGGCTGCGGGTCACGCCGTCCTACAGCGGCGGCACCAGCCCCGCGTTCGTCATGTCCTGCACCGCCAAAGTGAGGTACCTGTAATGGCCATCGAGAACATCACCCTGTCGTCCCCGGCGAGCCTGAACGCGGTCAGCAAGTACCGCTACCTGCGGTCGGTGTTTCTCACCGAGAATGCGGGCACCCCGGCGGAGGCGAAGATCGAGTTCCGCGACGGTGGCCCGGGCGGCACGGTGTTCTTCCTGCTCAAGTTTTCCGCCAACCAGACCCACGCCTACAGCTTCACCCGCCCGATCTACTTCCCGTCCGGCATCTACATGAACTGCCCGACAGGGGTTGTCGTCGGGGGCATCGACGCGGACTGATCGGCACCCACCGTTGGCCAGCATCTCGTCCGCCTGCCGACGTCGGGCTCGTCGACGCAACTCCCGGCCCGCGGCGCTGAGCACATCCCGATCGGTCACCGCGCCGACGATACGACACCGGAGCCATATCTTTTAAACGATATGGCTCCAGAACGACACCGCCCCCACCCTCATCGCGAGGGTGGGGGCGGTTTTCGTCGTTGAAGAACCGATTACTTGATGTCATAGTCGAGCGGAATTGTCTCGTCGTACTTGGGGTGGATGCGGTCAAGGTGACGCTTGAAGGTGTCCCAGTCGGGGCTCATCTTCATCAGCGTCACCACTGATCCGAGGTGCTCGCGGAGTTTTGGATATCCTGTGTTCTGGGTGAGATGCTGGAACAGCTTATCCTTCGGTTTTCCCGTCTTCCCCTTGCGTTGAACGCGTTTCAGCTCTTCAAGGACGCCGGGGGCGAGTCGTTTGTAGACGATGTCGTTGGTGAACAATCCGAAGTACTGAGGTCGGGCAGCGAGGTCCTTGGGTGGGTACTCAAGGCCGCGCAGCCGGAACATCTCTTTATAGAAGTCGGCAGGGAAAGTGCGCGTCCATGGCTGCAATTCCTTCTCGACGAAGTCCTCAAGGATCTTTGCAAGTGCATCACGTGCTCGCACCTCCTGGTACCCGGTGGCCTCATCAACGAGTGCGATGATTCCGACCTGAGCCAGCCCACGAACCAGAACCTCAGCTTGTGAGGCTACTCGCTCCTGGTTGTAGGGGAGAGCGCCATCCTGGCGCGCCTTGAGGTATAGCTCGCAGACTGTCGGGAGGAGTTCGGCCCGATAGCCCTTTGCGCGGCCGCCGCGGGGCAGGGTGAAGGTGACTGGCCGTGCAGCTTCGATGATCTCCGGTGTGAGATAGCGGCGAATGCTCTGGGAGGACAGGAATGGGGGTAGGTCGTCGCTTGCCTCCCCGGAACGGAACCCACGTCCGATGGCCTGCATGAACGACTTTTGGGTTACTACGCGCGTGCCGCCCTCGAGGACGTAGCACTCAATCTCAACGCCCCCGATCGAGAGGGTCTTGTCGTCGGAACCTGCGATGGCCGGCACTGCAGTGGATGACCACCGTTCCGCGGCAGCCTTGCGCGCGATAGCGGAGCGTTCCTCTCGTGTGAGTTTCTTCGATCGAGCGACCCCACCAGCGGATTGAGCCGACGACGTGCTGTCCTGCGATGCTTTCTCGGTCATGCTTGCGAAGGTACATCAAACCGACACGATTGCAAGCACTGAAACGCGAATGCTTGCATGACTAGCCGAGTTAGCGGGGTTGTGCTGACCACCGATTGTTCAGTCCAGGTGTTCGAGCATCACGGGCGTGACCGAGATCCGATCCCCGTCCACAAGGTCGACGGTGACCAGCTCACCGAGGTCACCCACCACCCAGCCCGGGGCATCGAGCTCGATGACGCGGACGCGGTCGCCGCGGCAGAAGGTCATCGGGACTCCTGAGATAGACGTGGCCCTCGGTCTCCGCCGGGAAGGTGGCTACGAGATCGCTCTCGTGCACCGCGAGAAGTACTCTGCAATGGAGCCCCGGCCGGAGCCGGGGAGAGTCGCGCGATCCGAGGATCACGTTGCTCAGCAGTAGCTACTCTGCAATGGAACCCGGCGGAGACCGAGGACCACGCCGCTGACGGTATCAGCCGGGCGCGGTCCTCGGGAGTCGATCAGCCAGACGACTAGCGGCCCCAGGTGCCGCCCGCTACAGTCGGTGACAGCTTCGTTGAGGGATGGTCGTTGACTTTCGACTCAGAAGCCGCAGCCAGATCCCGGTCCTCGTGGCCGGGCCTTCGTTGAGGGATGGTTGTTGGTGTTCCCCTTGAGAGTGGAGTCAGATCCAGCCCTTCGGGGCTGGCCTTCGATGTGACAGTGCCCCCGGACCATCAGGTTCGGGGGCACTGTTGTCGTATCTGGTCACAGCCATTTGTCGATGTACTGCTGGACGGCCTCTTTGCGGGTGCGGCCGGATGCGATCACCTCGGCGCCCGGGACATCGTGTGTCACAACCTCCCACCCAGTCTCCGTGCCGACGACCGTGGTCGACGTCGACTCCGGATATCCGCCCTTGGTGTGGCTGAATCCGCCGGCCACCGAGCGGTCCTCGACGATGTTGGAGACGGCGCGGGTGCGGCGCTCGACGACGGCGACCTGCTTGCCGTCGACGACGATGCGTGCGCGGCCCTTGCCTGCGGGGATGGTCTTGACGTTCACGGGTGCTCCTTCGGGGTGTGGGGTGGGAGTGGTCGATCAGACGATGTACACGGCGCGGTCCCGGTCCACGGAGGACTGGTGGACCGGGTTGCCCGCAGCGTCGATCCAGAAGACGCCGGCCGCGTTGTCGTCGACCTTTTCACCGGTGGCCATGTTGTCGGCGCGCGACTGGTCGTCGGCGGCGATCCAGGCGATCTGTGCGTCGGTGGCGGGACCGAGGTCCTCGGCGCTGTCGTAGTCGTAGAGGTGGCTTCCGCTGGCGATCATGGTGGGCTCCTTCGTTTGTTGCTCTCTCTGACACTCACTACATTACCCACCTTCGTGGGTAATGTCAAGTGGTGGGATCGGTCGATTTCCGGGGCCGTCCAACCTTGCCCGGCCGCCCAACCTTCCATGCGTCGATCGTCTCGACGGTCCAGCCCTTCGTGCGTCCGATCATCACGTCAGCAGGCGGCATGATCCCATCGCGCGCATACGACTTGACCGTGTCGACGGTCAAGCCAGCATGTGCGGCCACCTCGCTGACTCCCAGTGCTCTGATCACGGCAACCTCTCCTCTCGGGTAGGGTGGGACCGCCCGGTGCGGCCGGTCCTCTCTCTGACAAGTCAGGTCCTTTCGGTGCCGCACCGGGCCCCATCCCTGTCGGAGGGGCCCGGTTGGGTCACATCTCGTGGTTGAGCAGTGTGTCGATCAGCTTCGACGCCTCAGCCTTGGTGGGGTGCGCCGGGATGCTGATTGTCCCGATCGAGGTCATCACCTGGGACTGTCCGCCGGAGAGCTTGCGCAGGAACGCGATCTGCTTGGCGGTGGCCGGCGACTTCTGCACCTGCCCGTTGACGACGGTGATGGTGTTGGTCTTCGGTGCGTTGCGGTAGCGGCGCGGGTAGCTGGCCATGTCTGGCTCCTTCGGTTGGTCTTCCGTGGTGATGTTTCTATTATTGCAGCATTACTCGTTAGGTGTCAAGTGGTCGAGCAGGATTGCTCGCAAGTACTTCGCCGTCCCCATCCCGGCGGCTTTCGCGCGAGCATCGAACTCGCGCTTGGCGTCTGCCGGCAAGGAGATGCTTACGCGCGGGGAGTGGGAGCCGTCGCCGGAGAGGGAGGTGCCGCCGGGGGTGAGGCCGCGGGTGTCGGGGGTTGTGTTCGCCATGCGCCCAGCATACCGAGCATTGCAGCATTAGTCGATACTCAGGGGTTGACAGGTATCGAGTAGTGATGCAATACTGGTATCACAAGCAAGGAACACCAACCGAAAGGCCAGACAATGATCACCACCGCCCAGGTCGCAGACACCATCACCACTGCCGGACTCAACCCCGCCAACTACGACCTCGCCAAGGCCGCACAGCTCACCAACGAACTCTTCGAGGGCGGATGTGCTACCGAAGATGACTACTGGATCACGACCGCCGACCTCTGGGAGACCCTGGCCGGCACCCGCGACGAGACAGTCCCGGCCACCGACGAAGCCGCCGACGCGGCCTGGGACATCTCAGAGGCCATGACCGAGGCCAGCGGGTGGGGAGGAATCATCCTCGCGGCCTGAGGGGGTGGGGGCTCCGGCTCCCACCTCCCCGGTGGGTTGCGCCGTGCAACTATTTTCGGAATCGACTTTGCGCAATCTGTAAACTTCCGAAACATGTTGCGCCACAACGGGATTCCATGCTAAGCTGTAGTCACGACAGCAGAGAGACCGATGAACTCAGCGGAAGTGAGCGGCAGAGGGGTAGCGCGAAAGCGCAGGAAGTGACCCGGCTCAGAGAGTGTCACGAGGGTACGACCCGGACTCCACGCATTGAATGCAGCGAAGGTCAGCAAAGCCCCCAGCCCGAATCGGCTGGGGGCTTTCTTTGCCCCGAACGAGGTAAAGGCTAGCTCTCGCTGGGGTACTTCCAGGCTGCACGCAAGGCGCCCTCGGCCGCATTGGCGGAGAACGTGTAGGTAGCGAAGTCCTCGCACCGAATCTTGCCTTGCGGATGGTTGCCCTCGGCAACGTTTGTGACCCTTAGCGTGGCCACCGAGTTGCCTGCGGGCGACTCCTTGATCGATCGCGCGATCACCGTGCCGGCATCCTTGAGCTGGTCGCCAACGAGTCCTGGTGAGCAGATGCGGACGATGACGTCCTCTTTCGTTCGGTCGTCGACGTTGTGCTGCGAGAGCACGTAGACCACTTTCGCGCCGGCGGGCAATGCGGCAGATTCTGCCGCGGAGGCGATCTGGGGGTCGGTTCCTGTCGCAACCTCCGCCGATGTCGAACACGAGACCGCGGCGATGGATGACGCCGCGGCGGTGGACGACCCCGGACCGGCTACTGAGTCTTCTGGGGAGCATCCAGCAAGCAGCACAGCACCAGCTGCGGCAGAAAGGACGGCGATCGGTAGGCGTTTCATGCGCGGGATCGTAGCGTGTGAACTGGACACTGATCGAGGTAGCCCGAAGAGGCTGTCGTTCGCCTGAGCTACACGAGATCTATAGGCATGCGGACCTCCAGGGGGCGGGGGCCCACCTTTTACCCACCGGAAATGGCTGGATTGGTGCGCGGCGGCGAGACTGAGCGTGATCGTCGCGGGCCGCAGGCCTGCATGAACAGCACTTCGCCCGCCGTCTCGGACTGTCCGACACGGGGATTCGCATCGAGTAGGTCGGGAGTTCGATTCTCCCTAGCTCCACCATTTGTTCCGCACTCAAAACATCGTCCTCAGAGATGCTCAGTGCGGGCTTACTCAAAAGAGACGCGTGAGAATCGGTCGGTTTTCCTTCGGGAGGGCCGACTTTCTTTTGACTGACAGTGATGGCTCTCCATCGTTCTTGGATGTCGAGGAGATCGTCGACCTCATCGGTGAGCCTGTGTCCGGTGACTTCGTCGTCCTCAATGTAGAGCCACGTGAAGATCGCCTGGTTGAGTTGACGGCGGACGTGGTCGGAAGTTGTTGCATAGAGCGCTCGAGTGTCGGCGATCAGTTCGAGGCAGGCCCGGATGAGGCCGATGGTCAGGACGCCGGTGGCGATGGGCTGGAACGGCACCGACCACGGCTCGCATACGATTTCAATCACGGTTGCCGAGATCGCACCAGGGAGAGCCCTGTTGGCACACCCAAGAAGCCTGCAAGCGCACCAGCTACCACCGTCGATGACAACCCCACGCGTATGCACAACGGGCTCCCCAGAACGACGCGAGTGTGGGCCACAGGTGACGGCAACGGCCAGTCCTGACACCTCGAATGCTGAGGTGGGGCGTGCTCAGCGCGTAGCGGCGAGGTAGGCGTCGCGCAGGCGTTCGTGATACTCCCCCGTGCGGATACGTCGTAACCGTGTGCGGTCGCCCACTCGCCTATCTGTGCGGCACCACTCGTCACTGTGCGACTGGAGGCCGTGGACTCGGATTCCCGAAGAGCGCGTTGCGAGGTACTCCCCCGGCGGCGTTCGCCGACGCGGGTGGAGGACGCGAGATGTGTGGCGAGGGGGATGGTGCCCGTCTCGATTCTGTCGAGGTTCGCGCTGGAGACATCCGGCCTGTACGCAACACCATTCCAGGACCAGTCGACGGAATGAACGTCGTCAATCTCGAGCAGGGTGCCGTCGAGATCGCCGATAAAGGTCGGCAGTTCAACTCGTGCCACGCGGTGCAGAGTAGTCCATCGCAACGTTGACGTGAGGTTGGCGAGCCCTTGCAGCGTATCTTTCGCTCGGTGAGCACGCCAGAAGCGCATGGTCACTCTTGGCTACGAGAATAGATGTGAGCTTCGTGCCTGTCAGTGCCGAAGGTGCTGTCGGCATGCTCTGCCCGGACCCAGTGTGCAGTGCTCTTCGCTACGAGATTTTGGTGCCCATTCTCGGAGTGTCTCCGCATGAATTCTCTCCGGTCCGGTCCGTCCGCTTATCGCCCTACCAGCACGGTTTCGATATTGGCGAAAGAAATTCCCGTCTTTAGGTTGACGAATTCCACGGGCCGTGATTGGGTGCCCAGGTCAGTTCAGAATCTGGCACCAAGCATCCACGGTGGTGCACTGATGGGGGTAAGGGGTGGCGTCATGGTGAGCGATGGAAGTTGGGCGTGGGGACGATCGGGGCTGACAGGCGTGTTCGCCGCGCTCGCGGTGGCCGCGTCGGTGATCGGGGCGGGTGTATCTGATGCTGCCCCGAGTTCGTCCGCTGACCAACAGACAACGAAACGTACTGATGACGGCTGGGTGGTGTCGGCGATCAAGTCGCATGAGCAGGTGCGTTCGGTGCCGCCCCTTAATCAGTCACCCTGGACGAGAGAGGGTTTCCTGACCCTCAAGGGTCAGGGTGTCATCGCGGGGACGGGGTCGGTGCCGGTGCAGGCGGGCACTGTCGCAGCAGGGTTTCAGATCGGCTGCAATACCGATGTCACCTCGGGTGCCACGGTCGGTGTGTCGGGTGGGCCGTCGGCGCAGATGAACATCTCCTATCCGCCGGCGGTGATGATCGGGGCGACGGTCACCCCGAACATCGCCACCACTCTGCGGCCGGGCACGATCGCCGATATTCCGTTCGGGTCGAAGAAGATGCAGACCGGGAAAGCCGGCATCACCGTCGACGGGGTGCATGTGAAGGTCGATGGCTGTCTGGGGCCGGTCGCGCTGCGTGCGTACGTGACGGTGAGCGTGTCAACAGCGTTGAACGACAACACGATCAACGTGTACGGAAAGCCGCACTACCTCTGACCTGTCGTCGTTGTCATCCGCAGCGTCGCGCGTTGCCGTGCAATGCGCGAGGTACGACGTTCCTCCACCTCGGTACTTGAATCTTCTCTACGAAGGGCTCTGATCCCGAATGACTGCTCCCACTTCGTCCGTTCCAGGTGGCGCGCATCGCCGTGACGCCGACGCCGTGACCACCGAACTCCCCACAGAACCCGACACTGCCGATCACCTGTCCGCTGAGACTGACGCCGCAACAGAAGCCGGGGACGCATCCACTGGCGGAGGGGTGCCGGTATTGAAGGTGGTGTTGTTTCTCGCCGGTTGTGCGCTGCTAGTGCTGGCGGCGGCGAACCTGTCGAATCTCGGTGAGTGGTCAGACCGGTGGGGTGTGATCCCGGTGTTCCTCGTGTTCTTTCTCGTGATGTCGATCGCCGGACGCTGGTTCTGGGCCGGTGCGGACGCGATCCTCGGTGCCCTGATGTGGGGCAAAGACAAGTGACCCGCAGCGGCCTGCAACACCCAGACCACTCAGAAGGGCCGGCGACGGCTGAACCTCGCCTGGGGCGTCACAGAACACCGCGCCGTCGCCTCGGCGCCGGGCTGCTGGCCGCCGCGGTGTTGACGATCGGCGGCGGAGCGACCGTGTATCTCGGTACCCACCAACACCTTCCAACCGACCACGAACACACCGGCACCCACAGCCGGCGCCGACGGCGCGGGATCGGGTGGCCCGCAGGTCGGCTCCAATATTGGGCCGGGCCCGGGCGAAGGCAACGGCACACCGATCGTGACTGTGCCCGGACAGGCTGTCCCGCAACCACCCGCTGCCGGTGGCGACGGTAACGGCAGCTCCGCGCCGACCAACTCGAACACTGGCGGCGTCCGTCCGACCGCACCGCAACCGGTACCACCAGGCGACAACACCGTGCAGATTTCGGTGGTGCTCACTACCGCTGCCCCTGCGGTGACGACGGTACCGGGTGCAGTGTCGGCAAACCCGCAGCTTAGCAACCCGCCACGCGTGTTGGATTCGGGATCGACACAACCGGACATCCCGCTCGCGGCTTGGGTCGTGGCGGGTGCGGCGGCATTCGCGGCGGCGAACCCGCGGGTACGGCGCGCAGCCATTGGAGGCGGGTCGGCGAAGTCGGGAAGTTCTGATGCTCCGCAGAGTGTTGGGGGTGGCCGCTTCGGTTATGTTCAGGCTGCAGCGATTCGGCCGCAACCGGGTCCCGACGATCCGAAGGCAGATGCCCGCGTGGACAACGAGGATCACGATCCGCCAGCAAGCAGCAGTACCAGCGGTAGCGGCGACAACGCGAATACAAACGGCAGTGGTGGTACGGGCGGAGACTCGCAGTTCACACCACAGTCCCCTCCGGCTGCCGTGTCGCCTGCCCCTGCTCCAGCGCCCGAGCCAGCTCCTGCTCCTGCTCCTGCTCCTGATGTTGAGCCGTCTCCTGATCCGCAGGCCGAGCAACCGTCGTTCACGTTGCCGAATTACGTGGCTCCTGGCGGCGACAAGGGGATCGAGGCTGACCCGGTCTTCTTCCTCATCGATGACGCTGCTGAAGCTGCGATTCTTGCCCTCTTGCTCTCCGCCATCATGGCCACGATCATCAGCGAATACGGCTGGGAGTGGGTACGTACCCACCCCGACCAACTGCCCGATCTGATGATCGACAAGCTCCCTGGATGGCTCGCCGACCAGGTCGATAAGGTGAAGGATTGGATCAGTCAGTACTTCACGAAGAACAATGAACCAGGAGACGGCAATAGCGCGGATGTGCCCCATCCCGAATGGGGGAGCGGTAACCACACAAACCAGCTACCGACGAGCGGTGATGTACCATACGTGCCGCCGCGAAACATCCAGCGAAATCCGGACGGATCTCCAGTTCCAAATAACGGTAGTTTTCCCGACAAGAAAGGCCGCATATGGACTTGGGACGAATCCGGGCACGGTGGTGAACACTGGGATGTCACCGACCCGAAGACAGGTAAGCATGTCAATGTATATCCGAACGGGCACACACGATGAAATCTGATAGTCGGAGCTGTGATTCAGGGTTTGATCTACCCGGTTGGGCCGATTCTCGGCTGGTGGTGCGAATTGTCGGACGCGGTGATGAGCCTTTCGTGATCAGTGGTAACCCGCACACGTTCCGAGGGCTGGTCAGTGTGTTCAGCCTTCGTGACCGTGTCGGTCAATCTGCGCATCCTCGCGACATCATCGTGCAGTCGGAGTACGCGCGCGGGTACTTGTCAGGCTATCTGTCGGGAAACGAACCAGCCCCTCCATCCACGGGGTTGCTGGAAGGCAGCCGGTGGGATCGTGAGCGGGACTACTTTCACGCGTTTGAGCGTGAACTGCCGGTGGAGCGCGGAGGGTTGTTCGCGGCGAACGCCGTGTCCGCAGCCGACCCTACAGCCGACCCATTCGACCTTCTGGGCAACATGTTCGAAGCTCTCGAAAGCACGTCGGGGTTCTGGGCGTCAGCACGATGGGTACCCGTCAGTGCTGACCACCTGCCCGCGATGCGTCTTCATACGGCGGAGGACGTCCGGAATATCGACGCGTGGTTGACGCCACCGATGGCGCTGGAGGGTCGATTTCCCCGGCACGATATCCGTGTGGTCAACGCGGATCACATGGGTGTGGTCGGTGGCGCGGTAGAGCTGGTCATCCGTGTCGTGACCCGTGATGACGAATCACTGGACCGTCTGGCAGTGACCATAAATATCGAACGACCTAAGGTATTGCATGGTGCTGTCAGTGGTCAGAGATCGCCCGATGAGACAGCGTTGAGGGCCGTGTTGAATGCTGTGGTTGAAGGAGTTCGCCCGGACGTTGCCTCGGTTTCCGGCGGCGCACCACTTCTCGCATGTAATGGCTTCGGGCTCGATCCTGCTGGCGATGGCGAGCTGATCACAGGTATTCCTGGCTGGCTTACATACCTGGGACCGCGCGTTAGACATCACATCGACGGTGCAACGTTAGACCCGGGAGAGTTCAGTGCGAGTCCATCGAGCGGAGGACTGCTTGTCGAGTACATTGACGGGTTGTTCGCACTCGGTGTCGACGATGCAAACCGGATAGCAGCAGCGCTTGACGTTGAGGTCGACTAGCCGGTCAGGGCTGCCCGCTCGTCGTTCGAGGTGTCACCTCGCGTAGTTGCGCCACCAGACACGATCAGCTTGTCAGCCTCGGCGGGAAAGTCCGAAAGCTGACCCGGTAGCTCCGCCGATGAGCGTTATCTGAACTCGGCGCGTACGCAAGTATGCGCCGAGTTCTGTTGTAGGCGAGATATTGTCAAGACCTGTGGATGAGCGGTTTTCAGGCGGCCTCCTGGGTGCCTGAGGTGGCGTCGGGTTCGACGAGTTTGCCTTTCTCGAAGGTGGCGCCATCACGGACCAGTTTCACCAGATGTGGTGCGTTGACCGCCCGCCATTTCGACTGCGCGGCCTCGATCAGTTTGTAGGCCATCGCGATGCCGGCCGCGCGGGATCCGGGGCCTTTGGTGG
>NZ_BCNF01000047.1 GCF_001485495.1 Gordonia desulfuricans NBRC 100010
TTTTCCGCACCCGACGGCCATCACTGCTCGGCACCCGGATGCGATCGGGCCGCGGCACACGTCGAAATCCATCATGCGGTCAACGACTTCGCCGACGGTGGCCGCACCGACATCATCGAGTTGGCACCGGCGTGTCCCACCCATCATCGGATGGTGGGTGATCTACCCGGCCAGTACACCACCGGGAAAGTCAGATCGGGTCCGGATGAGGGCCGCACGTGGTGGCAACGCAACGCCAAACCCGGCCGACCCCAGAACGAAAAACAGGTCAACCGACTCCCCGATGTTGGACAACAGTATGTGGAACACCTGGCACAAGTACGTGCCGAAATCCACGGCACCGACACCGGCACCACCACCAGCAGCAGCACTGAGGCTGGTCAGCCCGGCAAGGTGACTCTCGACAGCACCACCGACGACGGGTACGTCATGATCGACGACGATGCCCTGGTGATCAAGGTGTTCGACCCACCCATCCACATCGAACCACCCATCGACATCACGCCGAACCCCGACCCGACAGACACTGGGTTGAGACTCCCGATCCGGGAAGTCATCACCCCCGTCGGGCCGATCGAGACCCGACTGGTCGAGATCCTGGAAGGCCTCGGACTCTGACATGGGAACGCACACCTTCGTGCGCCACACCCGACCGCGCTCGAAAGCAGCGAGACCACCTGCATGGCAGGTGGTCTCGCTGTTCTCGTCTTCAGTTGTCGGTCTATCGGTCCCTCAGACGCCGGCGGTCGCCCCGGTCAAGGGCGGGTGAGCGGCGAGTACTGCGTTCTCGTCGTCACTGAAAGCCCGTGAGCGAGATAGGAACCGCACTCCCTCTGGTGCCTCGAGGCTGAATCCTGCGCCCCGGCCCTTGACGACGTCGAGGACCAGCTGGGTGTGTTTCCACAGTTCGAACTGGTCGCCGTTGATCCAGACCCGCACGGCGGGAAGCGGTTCCGGGAGGACGATCTCGCCCACCAGCACATCGCGCTGGCCCACCCGGTACTCGCCGACGGGATAACACATCGGGGCGGAACCGTCACAGCATCCACCGCTCTGGTGGATCATGAGGCCGCCGTGCAGCTCCGACAACTTGGTCAGGAGCTGCACGGCGGTGTCTGTGGCGACCACCCGATCAGGAACGTTCTGTTCTGACACGGGGTTCACCTGCTTTCGGTCGAGCTGGCTCAGAAGCGGCGGGATCTCCCGATCAGAAGAAGCCCTTCGCGTTCTGAGCGTAACCGACCAGCAGGTTCTTGGTCTGCTGGTAGTGCTCGAGCATCATCAGGTGGGTCTCGCGACCGATGCCCGACTGCTTGTAACCACCGAAGGCGGCGTGGGCCGGGTAGTCGTGGTACGTGTTGGTCCACACACGACCGGCCTGGATCTCGCGGCCGGCGCGGTAGGCGGTGGCACCGTCGCGGCTCCAGACGCCGGCACCGAGACCGTAGAGGGTGTCGTTGGCGATGTGAATGGCGTCCGCGTAGTCCTTGAAGGTGGTCACGGCCAGCACCGGGCCGAAGATCTCCTCCTGGAAGATGCGCATCTTGTTGTGGCCGTCGAAGACGGTCGGCTTGATGTAGTAGCCACCCGACAGGTCGCCTCCGAGGTCGGCGGCCTCGCCACCGATGAGGACCTTGGCGCCCTCTTCCTTACCGATCGCCAGGTACGACTGGATCTTCTCGTACTGGTCGTTGGACGCCTGGGCACCCATCATGGTGTCGGTGTCGAGCGGGTTGCCCTGCTTGATCTTCGAGACACGGTCGACGGCCTTCTCGAGGAAGCTGTCGTAGATGCTCTCCTGGACCAGAGCGCGGCTCGGGCACGTGCAGACCTCACCCTGATTGAGGGCGAACATGCTGAAGCCCTCCAGTGCACGGTCGAGGAATCCGTCGTCGGCCGACATGACGTCGGAGAAGAAGATGTTGGGGCTCTTGCCGCCCAGCTCGAGGGTGACCGGGATCAGGTTCTCCGAGGCGTACTGCATGATCAGGCGGCCGGTGGTGGTCTCACCGGTGAACGCGATCTTGCGGATGCGGTTGCTCGAGGCGAGCGGCTTGCCGGCCTCGACGCCGAAGCCGTTGACCACGTTGATCACACCGGCCGGGAGCAGGTCGGCGATCAGGCTCATGACGTAGAGGATCGACGCCGGGGTCTGCTCGGCCGGCTTGAGAACCACTGCGTTGCCTGCGGCGAGCGCGGGGGCGAGCTTCCACACGGCCATCAGGATCGGGAAGTTCCACGGGATGATCTGGCCGACGACGCCCAGCGGCTCGTGGAAGTGGTAGGCGACGGTGTCCTCGTCGATCTCGGAGATCGACCCTTCCTGGGCGCGCAGGGCGCCGGCGAAGTAGCGGAAGTGATCGATCGCGAGCGGGATGTCGGCGGCGAGGGTCTCGCGGACGGCCTTACCGTTGTCCCAGGTCTCGGCGACGGCGATCTTCTCGAGGTTCTCCTCGAGGCGGTCGGCGATGCGCAGCAGCACCAGCGAACGCTCGGCGACCGAGGTCTTGCCCCACACCGGGGCGGCCTTGTGGGCGGCGTCGAGCGCGAGGTCGATGTCCTCGGCGGTCGAGCGGGCGACCTCACAGAAGGTCTTGCCGTCCACCGGGGACGGGTTCTCGAAGTACTGGCCCTTCACCGGAGGGGTCCACTGGCCGCCGATCCAGTTGTCGTAACGCGACTCGAAGCTCATCACCGAGCCCGCAGTGCCCGGCTTTGCGTAGACAGTCATCTCTTCTCCAGCTCCTCAGTGCATTCATCTGGGTGTCACCGGCGGTTGGTGGCCGCCAATGTGATCTGTTGCACAGCGTAGGAGTGGTGTGGTTGCAGCCACGTTGCAGATACGTTTGCAACGTTGGATGCCCTCAAAACCGCAGGTCAGCCCCCCGCCTGAACCTGAGCTCCGGGAAGCTGGAGCCGAAGTTGCCGATCGATGAGACCGAGGATCTCGGCGCGTACCTCACCGGCGACGATCCCGGTGGCCGGCGGCGCCGCCGGCGTACTGAACACGGTGAAGACCTGCGCCGACGACGAGGGCGGCTGGAGCGAGCCGGGCGGCCCCGGCGGTGGTGGCGTCGCCGCGGCCGTGATCCGGAACTCGAGGACGAACAGCGGCGGCCGGTCGGCGGCACCGAATGCCAGTCGGATCAGCCCCGGCCGGTTCTCCAACAGGTATCCCGCCGGGCGCGGCCCGGGCGCCGACGGCGCGAGGATCGCCAGCAGCGCATCATGCAGTGCACTCGGCGGAACCGGAGCGGTGACGGTCTGATCCGGGCGCGATCCCTGCATACCCCGCTGCGCAGCGGTGATCGCCGACTGCGTGGAGCGCGCCAGACCCGCACCGGCCTGCCGCGCCGCGCTCCCCACCCCCGCCAGAGCGGGTCCGAGGTCACTCGGCCACCGCACACGCCGTTTGTTCAGGACCGATCCGACGATCACCAGGATCACCCCGATGACGGCGATGGCGATCGCGCCGCCGTTCACCTGGAAGTCCGACGAGCTCGAACTACGTCCGGTGCCGAATTCGTACTCGTAGGTGTTTTCCACCGCGAACGCATACGACATGCCGGTCGCGAATGCGGTCAGGCCGAGCACGACAGCCAGGCTGCCCGGGGTACGCCCCGCGAGGACGAGGATGCCGATGACTGCGATGACCATTCCGGTGATGACCACACCGACTCCGGTCGTCACGATCCCGAGGGCCACCAGCACCAGCCCCGCCACGACGACGCCCATCGCGACCTTGCGGATCGGGACCGACCGGCGCTGAGGCCCGGGCCCCGGTGGCATGCCGCCCGGGATGGGACCGGGCCCCGGTGGCATGCCGCCCGGGGTGGGACCAGGCGGGATCGGGGGAAAGCCGGATCGAGTCATGCCGGGTAAGGGTAGGCGCCGACGGCGTCGTCGGGTATCGCCCGAAGATATGAAATCCAGGCAATTCAGGCGTTCATCCGGCCGCGACCCCGGCCGCCCCGGGGTCGGCATCGGCGTAGGCATCGGCATCGGCGCCTGACGCATGGGCGAGCATCTCGTCGAGCCGATCGAACATCCGCTGCTCGGTCAGCGCCCGCGCCATCGGCTCGCAGTGTCCGCTCGCCCCCTCCGCCGCGGTGAAGGCGATCAGCGTCGCCCGGTCACCGAGCATGGCGGCCAGTCTCTCGGACTGTCCGGGCCAGAACTGTTCGTCCTCGGGTGCGGTGATGAGCACGGGGGTGGCGATACGTGCGGCGACGTCATCGGTGAGGGTGTATTCGGCGACGGCCCGCATGGTGTCGGAGTAGCTGCCGGAGCCGTACGGGCGGGCACGCCAGTCCCACATCCGCTTGGTGGCCTTGCTCGCCTTCATCCCGATCGACATCATCGAGTCGAAGTCGGCGTACTTGCCCTGGGCGAGCTTCTTGCCCAGTGTGCCGCCGATGTTGTCCAGCCACGACGTCTGCACCTCGACGACGCCCGGGTCGACGACGGCCGCGGCGTACCGGTGCTCGAACGCCAACGCCCGCGGCACCCAGTACCCGGCCTGGCTGATGCCGTAGACCGCGAGTCGTCGCGGGTCGACGCCGGTCAGCCCGAGCACCGTGTCGGTGACCGGGGTCAGCACCGCCTCCCAGTCGGGCCGGAAGGTCACGCCGTGCTCGAAGAGCATCGACTGCTGACCCGGTCCGTCGAACATCACCACCCGGTAGCCGCGACGCAACGCCCCGTGCGCGGCCGACGACCACAGACCCGACACCGACCCGTCGCTGCCGTTGACCACCACCAGGGTGGGTCGCGGCTCGTCGCCGGCGTCGCCGGGTGAGAGGAACCAGCCCGGCAGCGTGGTGTCCTCGTACGGGATCGTCAGCCGACGTCCCACGAAGGGCCCGTCGTCGACGAATTTCTCCCAGGCGGCCCGGTGCTCGGCGAAGACCGGCATCCGCTCGGCGTCGTCGGCGATCCCGTCGAGCGCGTCGAAGGCCTCGGACAGATAGGTGGCCGCCCGCAGGTGGGCGAATGCCGCGCTGATGCGGTGTCCGCGTGCCGCGCCGGCATCGGCGTCGGCGGCCAGTCGCCGCCCGACGCGATGCCATGCCTCGTACCAGTCACGCTGGTGACCGGCGCCGACGGTGTCGATGGTGCGCAGGACCTCGCCGGCGTCGGCCGCCCCGGAGCCGCAGTAGCCGAGCAGCAGTCGCACCGAATAGTCGCGACCGGGGTCCGAGTAGAAACCCGTGGAGTAGGCGGTGTGGGTCGGATGCAGGATGTTCACGATCGATCGCTTTCGGTTTCGGTGGTGGCCCGGTCAGAGATGCCGGTCAGGGACGCGGTCCGGCGTGACCGGCGGGCACCGGTGCGGGTGGGGTGTCGGCGTCGGCGATGCGCCGGGTCCGCTTGACCGCGAAGACGATCAGGACGATCGGGATCACCCAGTTCAGCAGGACGTTGCCCGGATGACCGCCCGACACCGCGTCCGCACCGGCGAGTACTCCGGCGATCAGGTGACTGAGGGCCATGGCGAAGATCGTCCCCGCCCACAGCAGGCTGATGGCCTTGTTCTTCGCACGGAAGATCGGGCTGGACCAGTAGCGGGGGTCGACGGTCTCACGGGCGTACTGCTCGGTGAACGGCACCGTGTAGGCCGAGACCAGCATGACCAGACCGAGGATCACCGTGGTGGCGCCACGGCCGTAGTCGGTGAGCCACACGTCCATCGCATGTCCGCCGGTGAAGCCGATCGCGGAGATGATCCCGAAGGTGACGGCACCGGCCGCGTCCAGGATCTTGATCGAACGGCCCTGCAGCACGCTGACCAGGAGGAGTCCCGCGGCGGCGGCGAAGGCTGCGAGGCCCGCCCATCCGGCCGCGTCGGGGCCGAGGTGGGAGGCGACGAGGGAGAACAGTATCCACGGCGCGAGGCCGATGATCATGTCCTTGGCATTCATGGCGGGTCCTTCGGGTCTGCAGAGATCGTCTGAGGGAGGCGATGATTCGATGTGGTTCTCGAATCGGTGCTTCTCACTGTGCGCTGCACACCACATGCCCGTCGTCCGTCGGATGGCGGTGATTTCGCTGCCACAGGGCAATCCGCCACGAGCAGACCGCACGATCACCGCCCAGACGGATGTCATCGGCAGATGCCGCTCACCACGGCCGGGCGGTCAGCACCCGGATCGTCCCGGTCGGGCCCACCGCGGGACGTCGGCGCCGGTGCGCCCTCGGCAGGGGCGGGGCCTCAGACGCCGTAACGACGGTCGAGCAGCCGGATGCGTCCGCCCACGACGGCGCGGTCGGGGTGCCCGACGGGCAGTCGGTGTTCCAGCCGGCGCCACGCCTGCAGGTCGTCACGCCCGTGGATCGACGACGTCCAGGTGCGCAACGCACCCACCTCGCCCTCCGCGATCACCCGGGACCGGATGTCCTCGCGCACCACCTCGAAGATCTCGACGATGCCCGGCGCACTGGATTCGACGAGGAGCCCACCGCGGCCGAGGTCGTCGATGATCGCGCGGGTGTCGGCACCGTCGGCGACGCGGCGGCGCAGGTCGGCGAGGTCGGAGACCAGGTCGGCGGTGAGTCGGTACGGCCGCGACCGCACCACGTCGGGGCCCAGATCGCGACGCAGCCGGGAGATCTCGGCGCGAACGGTGACCGGGTCGATCTCGTCGCCGGCGAGTTGCATCGCCAGCTGCTCGGTGTTGAGGCCTTCGGGGTACTCCTGCAGCAGCACCAGGATCTCGGCATGCCGCCGGGACAGCTGCCGGGCGGTCCCGCTCCCCGACTCCCAGCGATAACCGTTGTCGCCCAACACCACCAGTCGGGCACCCGCCGGTTCCGGCGCCTCGGCGGCAAATGTCGCAGGATCGGCGAGATCGACTGCCTGCGAACGTAACTCGCGCTCGACGGCGGCGACCACCGAGCGGACCGCGGCGAGGGCGAACGGCGCGGCCACCTCACGGCCACCGGTCACGTCGATGACGCCGATGACATGTCCGGTGATCGGATCGTGCACGGGGGCCGCGGCGCAACTGAAATCCTGTACCGGTCCGGCGAAATGCTCGGGGCCGATCACCTGCACACCCTTGTCCATGGTCAGGGCCAGCCCGGGGGCATTGGTGCCGACGATGTCCTCACTCCACACCGAGCCCTCGACGAAGTTGATCCGGCCGGCCCGGTCCAGGGCCTCGGAATCGCCTTCCACCCACAGCAGCCGGCCGACCTGATCGGTCAGGGCGACGACGACGCCGGTGTCGGCGATGTCGTCGAGCATCAGCGATCGCACGAGTGGGCGGATCGAGGTGATCGGATGGGTGTCGCGGTAGCGGGCGAACTCGGCCATCGTCATGGTCGCGCTGACGTCGTCCTCCGGAACGGCCTCTCCCGGGTCTATCCCACGTTTGAGTGAGCGGGCCCAGGAATCACGCACCACCGATCGCACCGCATCAGTGGGCGGGTTGACCCCGACAAGGAATTCCTCGTAGGCACGACGAATCCGCGACGAGGGTCCAGCTTCGGCCATACATCCTCTCTCCGTCACCGGTGCCGTCAATTGTGCCGTGAAAAGTGTGATTGCGGCAACAACCCCCGGTTTCGACCCGGCCACACCGGAGTTCGGCACCCCCTCGCCCGCTCCCGGCGAGCAAGTGCATCGTTCGATCGACATCGCGCCGGCCGAACCATGTACAGCCAGGCATTTCGCACATACGCTTCCCGGGTGAAACGCGTCGTGTTCTCACTGTTCCTGGCGATCTTCACCCTCGTCGGACTGATCGCCCCACTGTTCCGGGCGATCCCGGAGTCGGCGTCGGAATCGTCGGCCGACCCGGTGACCATCACCGACTACACCGCCACCTATGACGTGTCCGCCGACGGTCTGCTCACCGCCCGCGAGACGGTGACCACCGCATTCCCGTCGGGCCGCCACGGGATCTTCCGGTTCTGGGACATCACCGACCCGGCCGATGCGAGGGTCCGCTACGAGCCGGAGAACATCGAGGTCACCTATGACGGCGGACCGGTCCCGGTGGAGATCGACGACAAACAGGGCCACCGGTTCGTGGTGGCGAAGATCGGCGACCCCGGCCGCTACGTGCCGCAGGGGGTGCACACCTATGTGATCACCTACACGGTGCGCGGGGCGCTCGCCCCCGGCACCTCCGACCAGTCGTCGTCGGGCAGCCGGACCGGGGAGGGCGGCTCGCATTTCCTGTGGCGGATCGTCGCCGACGGCTGGCAGATGCCCATCCAGCGGTCGACGACCACCGTCACGCTGCCGTCCGAACCGGTGTCGGCGGCGTGCAGCATCGGTACCCGCGAGGAATGTGTGGTGACCGAACAGGGTCCGACGACCCGCGTCGTCACCACGGGCCCGCTGCCGCCGATGATCGGTGTGTCCTTCCGCGCCGACCTCGCCGGCGCCGCTCCCCCACAGATCACCGCGCCGTGGCCGCAGCCGCTCGACCTGGTGCTGGGCCGCTCACCGACCGTCGTGATCGTGCTCCTGCTGGTGTCGGCGCTCACCTTTGCCCTCGGCGTCTACTGGGTGCTGCGCAGCCGTGAGGCGACGCCGCTGCTCCCGGTGATGTACGAGCCGCCACGCGATCCCGGGCAGACCGCAGGCTTCCTCGGGCCGGTGCAGACCTACTACGTGACCCGCGAGGCCGCCCCCGCCCGCGGTCTGGTGGCGACGCTGCTGCACATGGCCGACCGGGATCTGGTGCGGCTGCAGCGGTCCGGCGACGACTGGACCATCACCTCCCAGATCGACGCCGTCACCTGGAGCACCGCCGACCCGGTCAGCCAGGCGGTGGCCACGGCATTGGGTCTGGGCGGGAAGGGATCGAGTTTCCACGCCGACGGCTCGGTGTCGGCGGGCCGACAGCTCAACACCGCCAAGGGTGCGGCGGCCGGTGCCGCGGCGACGTGGGCGGTCGGGAGCGGGGTCCTGGCCCACAGCCGATCGGAGAAGACCGGCCGATGGCTGGTGGTGCTCGCCGTCGCGGCCGCGATCGCCGCGGTGTTCCTGGCGCCGTTCTCGTTGTGGCTGTTGCCTTTCGCCGCATTCGCCGTCGGCGGCGCCGGACTGTTCGTGTCCGGGGTCGGTACCCGCCGGACCCCGCTCGGACGCGACGTGTGGTCACGCGCAGGCGGATTCGAACGTCTGCTGTCGACGCCGTCGAATGTGGAGCGCCTCGACTTCAGTGCCCGGCGTGAGCTCTACACCGACTACATCCCGTATGCGGTGGCATTCGACTGCGCCGACGCATGGGCACGCAAGTACCGGATCGCCACCGGTGCCGAACCGCCGCAACCGGTCTGGCTGGTCTCCTCCGGATCGGGCTCCTCGCATGGCCTGTTCGGTGGGGGCGGCGGGATCGACAGCTTCGAGTCGAGCCTGTCCTCGGCGTTGTCGGCGTACTCGGCCAGCCAGTCCTCCTCGTCGTCGAGCAGCGGCGGCGGAGGCGGGGGTGGCGGTGGAGGAGGCGGGGGCGGCGGCTCCTGGTGAGATGCCCCCACCGGACCCCGCCGGCGCCCCTACCGCCACCCACACCGATGCCCATGCCCCGCACCGACTCGCACATCACCCGGATTCCCCCGTCACAGAAAGTCCTCCGATGCTCCTGACCGTCATCGTCGTCATCGTCGTCATCGTGTTCGTCGTGGCCCTCGCACTCGCCGCCGTCGGATTCAACAAACTGCGCCGCGCCGACATCACCGCCCAGGAGGCGCTCGGCGGCATCGACGTCCAGCTGACCCGCCGCGCCGATCTCATCCCCAATCTGGTGAACACCGTCAAGGGGTACGCCACCCACGAGCGCGGCGTGTTCGAGGAGGTGACCGCCGCACGTGCCGGGGTGGCGCGGGCGGCGCAGGGCGGCAGCGTCGAGGAGAAGGCCGCCGCCGAGGGGCGCCTCGACGGCGCACTCGGCCGGCTGTTCGCGGTGGCCGAGAACTATCCGGATCTCAAGGCGTCGTCGAATTTCGTCGCCCTGCAGACCGAGCTGTCCGACACCGAGAACAAACTGTCGTTCGCCCGACAGTTCTACAACGATGCGGTGTCGCGCCTCAATCAGCTGGTCCAGACCATCCCGTGGATGTTCTTCGCCGGGATGGCCAAGGTCGGCAACCGTGAGTTCTACCGCGCACCCGAGGGGCAACAGCAGCCTCCGGAGGTGCGGTTCTGACGGTCAGGGAATCCAGCCGTTGCGGCGCGGATAGCGTGCCCGCAGATGGCTGTACAGATAGGTACTGACCAGCAGGGCGACCGCGCTGCCGACCGCCGGCCACAAGAAGACGTTGCCGAACGAGTCACGGACGGCGGCGATCACCCAGAAGATGGTGAGCAGGACGGTCGCGATGGTGGCGAGCAGTCGGACGACGAGCACGAAGGTGGTGACGAGCCACCACAGTGTCGTCCGGACCTGATCGGCATCGGGGGCCATGGCTCGTAACGTTAACCCGCCGCGCCGTAACGCACACCTGACGCCCCAAAGAGCGGACAATCGACGGCATGCGCACCATTCTCAACGTCATCTGGCTCCTCCTCTGCGGATTGTGGATGGCGCTCGGCTACGTCGTCGCCGGGATCATCTGCTGCATCCTGATCATCACCATCCCGTTCGGCATCGCCTCCTTCCGGATGGCGAACTACGCTCTCTGGCCGTTCGGCCGGTCCGTCGTCCGCAAACCCGAGGCCGGGGCGATGTCGATGATCGGCAACATCATCTGGCTGTTGTTCGCCGGGATCTGGCTGGCCATCGGACACATCACCACCGGCATCGCCATGTGCATCACGATCATCGGTATCCCCCTGGGGATCGCGAGCTTCAAGATGGTGCCGATCGCCCTGCTGCCGCTCGGCGCCGACATCGTCCCGAGCGATCAGGTCGGCGCGGGTGGTGCCGCGGTGTCGGTGTGAACGCATCTCGCCGTACGCCCCGGCCGTAGGACGCGCCGCGACGGGACCTCACCCATCCGGATCCGTGACCGTTCCGAATAGCGGGCATGACGACATCGTTCAACGCGCTGCGCCCGCCGTCGATCGCCGTCGTGGGCAGTGGGGTCGCCGGACTCACCGCAGCCCACGACCTCTGCGAACACGCACGGGTGACGCTGTTCGAGGCCGACAGCCGACTCGGCGGTCACGCCCACACCCACCGGATCGCGACGCCGGACGGCCGCGAGGTCTCGGTGGATTCCGGGTTCATCGTGCACAACGACCGGACCTACCCGACCCTCCTCCGTCTGTTCGACGATCTGAAGATCCCCAGCAGGGAAACCGACATGTCGATGTCGGTGCACTCGGAGATCTCCGGTCTCGAGTACGCGGGCGCCCTCGGTGCCCGTGGCCTGTTCCCCACCCCGAGAAATCTGGTTCGCGGCCGCTACCTGCTGATGCTCGGCGAGATCGTGCGCTTCCACCGGGCCGCACGACGGGTCCTCGACTCCACCGGGTCCGACGAACCGCTCGACGCGTTCGTCGCCCGCCACCGCTTCTCGACGTACTTCCTCGACAACTTCCTGCTACCGCTGGTGGCCGCGGTGTGGTCGTGCGATTCCGATACCGCCGCGGGCTATCCGGCGCGATATCTCTTCACCTTCCTCGAGCATCACGGGATGCTGTCAGTCTTCGGGTCGCCCACGTGGCGGACCGTCGAGGGCGGATCGATCACCTACGTGGAGGCGGTCGCCGATCGTGTCCGTGACCACGGCGGTCGAGTCGTCCTCTCCGCCCCCGTCCGCCGCATCGTCGATCAGGGCGCCGGTGTCGAGATCACCGCCGGAGGCTTCGGCACCGGGCATTTCGACGCCGTCGTCGTCGCCACCCACCCCCATCAGGCGCTCGACATGCTCGCCGCACCCACCGACGCCCAGCGACGGGTACTCGGCGCGATCGACTACAGCGCCAAATCAGCTGTGCTGCACAGTGACACGTCGCTGTTGCCGCACTCCGCCCGGGCGCGGGCGGCATGGAACTACCAGATCCGCACCGACCAGATCCGCACCGACGCCCCCGCCCGCACGCAGACCGGGTCCGGGGTGCTCGACGGGTCCGGTGTCGCGGTCACCTACGATCTGACGCGCCTCATGCGCCTGGAGGTCCGCAGCCCCCGGATGCTGGTGACGCTCGGCCGGACCGATCTGGTCGATCCCGGCACGGTGCACGCGGAGATGACCTACGAGCACCCGGTCTACACCACCAGATCGGTTGCCGCACAAGCATGTCTACCGACGATCGACTCGCCCGCCGTCCGCTTCGCGGGCGCCTACCACGGGTGGGGTTTCCACGAGGACGGCGCCGCCTCCGGAGCGGCTGCAGCGCACCGGATCCTGACCGACACGATCCTTCCGGCCGGCTCCGCGAGGACCGTCCTTCCGGCCGAATCCGAGAGCTCCCTGGAGATGTCGTGACCACCACGCACGCACCGGCCCCGCCCACCACCGCGCTGGTGGTACGCACACGGATCACCCATGAACGGCGATCGCCCATCCGACACGCGTTCAGCTACTCCGGTACCTCGTGGCTGATCGACGTCGACGCACCACCGGCGATGCCGCGAGGACTGGGGTTGCTCGCCGACTTCCGTGCCGGCGACCATTTCCCGCAACCCGCCAGGCCCTCCGACACACTGCGCAGCCGTATCGACGAGTTCGTCCGCGACACAGGGATCGAACCCGCCGACGGCCGGATCGTCGCGCTGCTGTCGCCCCGGGTGGGCGGCTACGTCTTCAATCCGCTGAGTGTGTTCTGGTGTCATCGCCGCGACGGCACCCTGGCCCACGTCGTCGCCGAGGTCCACAACACCTACGGCGGCAGGCACTGCTACGTGGTGCACCCCGATGCCGACGGACGTGCGATGGTCGACAAGGAGTTCTACGTCTCCCCGTTCAACGACGTCTCGGGCCGGTACCGGCTGCGGGTACCGGAACCGAGGGGCGGCCGGGTCGCGGTGTCGATCATCCTCGATCGGGTCGGGCAGTCACCGTTCGTGGCCACCCTCACCGGTCAGGGACGACCGGTCGGAATCCGCACCGTCCTCGCCGCACAGGTGCGCACCCCGATGGCCCCGCTGGTGGTGGCCGCACGGATCCGTCTGCACGGCATCCGTTTGTGGGCACGACGCCTTCCCCTCCATCCACGTCCGCCCCGGCACTCGACGACGGGGCACTCCGCCACCACCGACGGCCCGGCAACCGACCGCACCATCACCGACCGGACAGCCGCCGACATCGCAAAGGGACAGTCATGAGTTCATCACGTCACCACCGGCTCGGCGTCGGGCATGCACAGCCCCACCCACCGGGCGTACCCGTTGCCGAGACACCTCCGATCGACGCCGACCGCTGGCCCGACGTCGCCGCGGTCCCCGACAGGTGGTCGGCCCGGACCCGAGAAGCCGTGGCCGCCTGGCTGTTCGCCCGGGCGAGCGCCGGGGTCGACGTGCGGATCGAGTACCCGGACGGAACCCGCAGCGGACGGTTCTCCCACGTCGTCCAGCCACGCATGATCATCCGACGTCCGGCCGATCTGTTCCGGCGGATCGGATCGCTGGGGTTGATCGGTGTCGGCGAGGCCTACATGGCCGGGGACTGGACCACCGACGACCTGGTCGGCGTACTCACCCCGTTCGCCGAGCACATCGCGCACGTGGTCCCACGCCCCCTGCAGATCCTGCGTCGTGCGGTACTGCCGCGACACCCCGCCGACGAGGAGAACACGACCGCCAACACCCGATCCAACATCTCTCGCCACTACGACCTGTCCAACGACCTGTTCGAGCTGTTCCTCGACGAGACGATGACCTACTCGGCGGCCCTGTTCACCCCCGCACCCACCGCCGAACCCGGCCGTCCGGTCTGGAACGACCTCGCCGATGCCCAACACCGGAAGATCGATCGTCTCCTCGACCTCGCCGGGGTCGGCCCCGGGACCCGGCTGCTCGAGATCGGCACCGGGTGGGGCGAGCTGTGCCTGCGCGCAGCGCAGCGTGGTGCCACGGTCCGCTCGGTCACGTTGTCGGTGGAGCAGCGCGACCTCGCGCGAGAACGCGTCGCGCGGGCGGGCCTCGCCGACCAGGTGCGCATCGATCTGCTCGACTATCGCCACGTCGACGACACCTATGATGCGGTGGTCTCGGTGGAGATGATCGAGGCCGTGGGCCAGAAGTACTGGCCCACCTATTTCTCCACCATCGACCGGGTGTTGGCACCGGGTGGCCGGGTGGCGATCCAGGCCATCACCATGCCGCATGACCGCATGCTCGCCTCGCGGAGCACCTACACGTGGGTGCACAAGTACGTGTTTCCGGGTGGCCAGATCCCGTCGCTACGGGCGCTCCGGACAGCGGCTGCCGAGCACACCTCCCTCCGCCTGGCCGACTCCTCGGCATTCGGCATGCACTACGCGGAGACCCTGCGGCTGTGGCGGGAACGGTTCCTCGCCCGGCGTACCCACCTGGCGCCGCTGGGATTCGATGCGACGTTCGCACGCATGTGGGACTTCTACCTGGCCTACTCCGAGGCGGGATTCCGGGCCGGATACCTCGATGTGCAGCACTTGGTCTTCCATCGTCCCTCCGACGGTCCCGACGACGCGCGGTTCGGGGGTGTCCGGTGACCGGGTGGGCCGGATTCGCCGCGCTGGCCGGGTGGTCACTGCTCTTCGTCGCGGTGCTGCAGGCGATCACGTGCGCGGTCGGGCGGCGCCTCGGCCGCGTCAACGTCGTCGACGTCGCCTGGGGTCTCGGCTTCGTCGGGATCGCGTGGTTGTCACTGATCCTCGGGGGCGGCGACCCGATTCGACGCTGGGTCCTCGCCGTCGGGGTGAGCGTGTGGGGTCTGCGCCTGGCATGGCACATGACGGTCAAGTCTGCCGGTAAGGGCGAGGATCCGCGATACGCCGAACTGCTGACACGCACCGGCGGGTACGGCCCCGACGGACCCCGACTGACGGTGGTCATCCGCCGGGTGTTCGCCATCCAGGGTGTAGCGCAGTGGTTCGTCTCGATCCCCCTCATGGTGTCGGCGGTCGCCGGGCCCACTCCCGGGTTCGCATGGATCGTCGCCGCGATCGGTATCGCGTTATACGTGCTCGGCCTGTTGTTCGAGGCGATCGGCGATGCCCAGCTGCGTGCGTTCAAGGCGGACCCGGCCAATCGTGGACGCATCATGGATCGTGGCCTGTGGGCGTGGACACGGCACCCGAACTACTTCGGGGACGCGTCGGTGTGGTGGGGCATTTGGTTGTTCACCGCGAGCGCCGGCGCCATGACCACCGGGACGTCGGTGATCGGCGCCCCCGGGCTCCTGTCCGTACTGTCACCGGTCGCGATGACGTATTTCCTGGTCTACGCCACCGGGGCGCGGCTGCTCGAGGAGTCGATGGGCAGCCGGCCGGGTTATCGCGAGTACCAGGAACGCACGTCGTATTTCCTGCCGCGTCCACCCCGGACGCCGGAGGTCCGGTGATGGACCGTGCAGAAACCGGGACGGGCTCCCGACACCGGCCGTTGATGGGGGTCGCGGCGCCGGTTAGGGTGATCGGCAATGAGCTCACAGACCCGCCCCGCGCCGGCACCGGGTACCGATGGTCTCGCCGAACTCCTCGGGCGGGTCGCCGGCGGCGACCGCGCGGCCTTCGCCGAGGTGTACGACCAGACCAGCCACCGTGTCTACGGGATGGTCTTGCGGGTTCTGCGCGATCCCGGATACAGCGAGGAGACCACCCAGGAGGTCTACCTGCAGGTGTGGCGATCGGCCGACACCTACGATCCCCGCTTGGGTTCGGCACTGTCCTGGATCATCACTCTCGCTCACCGACGCGCCGTCGACCGGGTCCGCTCGGAGACGGCCGCCACCCGACGCGACCTGGGATTCGCCGCCGATGAACACATGCCCGACTTCGACGTGGTGACCGCGGCCGCCGAGAGCAGAGAGACGCGCGAGGAAGTCCGCGGTTGCCTCGAGAGTCTGACCGAGGTCCAACGTGAATCGATCGGCCTGGCCTACTACCGGGGCCTGACGTATCGCGAGGTCTCCGAACATCTGTCCGTGGCCTTGCCCACGGTGAAGAGCCGGATCCGCGACGGCCTCAACCGCCTCCGTAACTGCTTGGGGGACAACCATGTCTGACGATGAACTACTCGATCTCGCCCCGATCCTCGGCCTGCACGGACTGTCGCCGGCCGAGCTCGACTCGGTCCGCCGCAGGCGTGCCCTCGCCGATGCGCAGACCCGTCTCGAGTTCGACGACCTGGTTCGCCACACCCGCGAGGCGATGGCCACGGTGAGCACCACCACTGTCACCGAACCTCCTGCGACGCTGCGTGTTCGGCTCCTCGAGGCCATCGGCACCGATTCCGCCGACGATTCCCCCGCCGTCGACACCGAGCCCGCACCTCCCGAGCCGATCCCGCTGGTCCCACGGCAGGACCGCAGTCGCCGGAACCCGCGCCGCCTCGCCTATGCGGTCGCCGCCGCGGCGGTGGCGATCGCCGTCGGTGGCCTCGGTTGGGCGATCGGCAGCGGCCTGTCGACACAGCAGGCCCCGACCGAACCGGCCACCGCCCAGCAGGTGTTCACCGCGGGCGACGTGCGGTCGGCCTCCGGCGCGGTCGCCGGCGGGCAGGCGACGTTGACCTACTCCGACACCGCCGATGCCGGAGTCCTGGTGATGAACGATGTGCCGCCCCCTCAGCCGGGGTCGGTGTATCAGATGTGGCTGCTCGGTCCGAACGGTGCCACCTCGGCGGGCACCATGACCGACAAGGACGTGGCCCCGTCGACCACGGCGGTGATCCCGCATCTCGGTGACGCGACGGCGCTGGCGTTCACGGTCGAACCGCCGGGCGGGTCCGCCTCGCCCGGTGCCATCGTCGCCGAGCTGCCCCTGCGCTGATCCGGGCGGGTTCGGTCACCGCAGCAGGGCGCGGACCGCGTCGATCGTGTCGGCCTCGGCGGGGGTCTTGTCCGGCCGGTACCGCACCACCCGCGCGAAGCGCAGGGCCACCCCACCCGGATACCGTGAACTCCGTTGCGCACCATCGAGTTCGATCTCGACGACGATCTCGGGCCGCAGATACACCGCGTGCGCGTCACGGTGATCCTCGTGTCGGGGGAACTCGGCGGTCTGCCATGCCAGCAGTGCGTCGGTCATCCCCTTGAAGGTCTTGCCGACCATCACCGGCGGTCCCCCGTCGGGATCGCGGGCGCCCAGGTGCAGATTCGACAGCAGCCCGGTCCGCCGGCCCGATCCCCACTCGCACGCCAGCACCACCAGGTCCAGCGTGTGCACGGGTTTGACCTTCTGCCAGGCCTTGCCCCGACGACCCGCGGCGTAGGGGCCGGTCAGCGACTTGACCATCACGCCCTCGTGGCCGGCGGCGATGGTGGCCTCGAGGTAGGCCTGCGCGGTGTCCGGGTCGGGATTGCGGATCGAGGAGATACGTAGTTGCGGCGCAATCGAATCCAACGCGTCGAGCCGCTCGGCGAGCGGGCGGTCGATGAGGTCGTCACCGTCGAGGTGCAGACAGTCGAAGAAGAACGGCCGGAGTACCCGGGGCGTGTCGCCGGCGTCCTGCATCGACCCGAATCTGCTCATCGTGTCCTGGAAGGGTCGCGGCCGTCCGTCGTCGGCCAGGGTGAGTGTCTCCCCGTCCAGGATCACCGACCGCACCGGCAGATCCCGTACCGCCGCAACCAGATCCGGAACACGCTCGGTGACGTCGTTCAGGGTCCGGGTGAAGACCGCGACGTCATCGCCGTCACGATGCACCTGGATGCGCGCCCCGTCGAGTTTCTGGTCGACGACGAGTTCGGGTCCCAGTGCGGTGAGTGCATCGGCGAGACCGTCGGCGGGGGTGGCCAGCATCGGCGAGATCGCCCGCCCGACCTGTAGTCCGACGGTCTCCAGCGCAGTCCGGCCGGCCACCGCGAGACGGGCGGTCGCCGACAGCGACCCGGTCAGCATGTGTGCGCGCCGCACCAGCGTGGCGGGCTGCCCCGACACCGCGATGATCGCCTCCGACATCACCCCAGCCGAGGCGCCCTGCCGCAGCTCCCCCGACATCAGCCGGAAGAGGAAGTTCTGTTCGGATTCGGTGGCACGCGAGAACAATCGGTGCAGGAGTTCCGAGCGCACCGCAGTCGATCCGGCGCCGCTCGCCGCGGCGAGCCCGGTGAAGGCGACGTCGACGCCGGCGACGGTCAGGGCATCGGGTGCGTCCGGGCCGCCGCCCGAGGGCGTGGCCGCGAGCGATTGCAGTGTGCGCCAACCCACTCCGAGCCGGCCCTGCGGTATCTCCCCCGACAACCAGGACACCACCACGCCGATCTCGTCGCCGGACTCCGCGAGCAGCCGACCGAGCAGTTCGGCCTTGGCATTTCGTGATCGTGTCGCGCCGACCGCCGTCGACACCTCCACCACCCGTCCGAATCTCATGATGTGCGGCCCGGCCCCGGGTCCATGGGTTCCCAGCCGGGGGGCGTGGCCTCCGGGTGGGCGACGAGGTAGGCACGCAATGCCGCACCCACGGTGACGAAGACGTGGTCGGGGTCGAGGTCGGCCAGCAGCCCCTCCACCTCGAGGGTGCGCTGCAGTTCCGGGTCGACACCGGCCAGGACGAAATGTGCTCCGTAGGAGTGGATGTAGTCGATCAGGTCCTTCAGCACCGTCGACGCCGAGTAGTCGACGTCGCTCATCGCCGAGGCGTCGAGGACCAGCCACTTCACCCGATCCGGGGCGGTGCGGACCAGGTCCATCACGTCGTCGGCGAAGCGACCGGCGTTGGCGTAGAACAGGTCGGCGTCGTAGCGGAACACGATGAGTCCGGGCAGGGACTGTTGTCCGGGGACGGCGGTCTCGTATCGCCGGGTTCCGCCGGAGCCGACGCCGAGGACGAATCGTTCCGGACGGTACTGACGCCGGACCAGTTCGAGCAGCGAGACCGCCATGGCCGCGACGATACCGATCTGCACACCGAAGATCACCACGATCACCGCGGTCACGGCGGCGATGCCGAATTCGATGCGCCGCATCCGCCACAGGCGGCGTGCGCCGTCGAGGTCGATGAGACGTACCGCGATCAGTGCGACGATCGCCGACAGCACGGCATGGGGCAGATTCTGGAGCGCACTCCCGGCGAACACCACCACCATCAGGGTGATCGCCGCCATCACCAGGTTGGCCACCTGCGTGCGTCCGCGCTCGGAGTCGAGCAGCTCGGTCTTGGTGGGGCTGCCGTTGACCACGAACGTCCCACCGAAACCGGCGATCAGGTTGGCCCCCGACAACCCGAGGATGTCGCGGTTGATGTCGGCGCTGCGACCGTGACGCTGTGCGAAACTGCGTGCGGTTGCCGCGCTCTGGGTGATGATCACCAGAGCACAGCCGAGCGCGACGGTGGCCGCCTTGCCGACGTCGGTGACGGCCAGGCCCTCCGGCCACCCGAAGCCGGGCAGTCCACCGGACACCTCCCCGACCACGGGCACCCCATCCGACCAGCCGAACGCCGACACCATCGCGATCGAGGCGACCACCACGATCACCGCAACCGGGACGCGCGGTGCGAATCGCGCACCCACGATCAGCACGGCCAGCGAGATGGCACCGAAAGCGACGGCACCCCAGCGAATGTCACCGAGGTGGGTGACGATATTCCACCAGCGTGTCCACAGCTGCCCGTCGGTGCCGGGGATCCCGAGCAGGCCGGGGATCTGCCCGGTCAGGACGGTCAGACCGGTACCGGCGAGAAAGCCGATCAGCACCGCCGTCGAGAGGAAGTCGCCGAGGAAACCCAGGCGCAGCACCCGCGCGATCGCGAGCATCCCGCCGGTGACGATCGCGATCAGGCAGGCCCATTGCAGCCACTGCGTCGAATCCGGTTGCAGCCCCACCACTCCGAGGCCGGCGATACCCGACGCCAGCAGTGCCGCCGTGGCCGAGTCGGCGCCCACCACCATCAGACGCGACGACCCGACGAGGGCGAACACCACTGCGGGCAGGATGATCGTGTACAGCCCCGCCGACACCGGGACGTGCGCGATGGAGCTGTATCCCATACATTCCGGGATCGCGACGGCGGCCAGCGTCACCCCCGCGAGGAGGTCCGCACGCAGCCAGGACCGCTGATATCCCGCGAGCGCGGGCGGCATCAGGCGCCGCAGCGGCGATGTCGTCGTCACCGACCAAGCCTAATGCCGTCCCGGCGGCCGGGGGCACGTGTCAGACGGGGTACACCAGACCGCGCCGACCCGGCCGGGGACGGATCAGACCTCGGTCAGGTCCAGCGTGCGGGTCTCCTTGACCGACCACAGGGCGATCAGCGTCAGCACGCCGGCGATCGCCAGGTAGACGCCCACCCAGAAGACGCCGTAGTCGGCCACCAGCCAGGTCGCGATGAACGGCGCCACCGCCGCACCCAGGATCGACGACACGTTGTAGGCGATCCCCGAACCGGTGTAGCGGACGTTGGTCGGGAACAGCTCGGGCAGGATGGCGCTCATCGGACCGAAGGTCAGTCCCATCAGCCCCATTCCCAGGATGAGGAAGAACAGCATCGATCCCTGGGTCACCGACGAGGGGTTCAGCAGCCAGCCGAAGCACAGTCCGAAGATCACGATCGCCGTGGTGATCACCAGCAGCACCGATCTCCGGCCGTACCGGTCGGCCAGCCACCCGGCGATCGGAACACACAGGGCGAAGAACAGGACCGCGACCAGCTGCAGGGTGAGGAAGTCGACGTAGCTGATCGACAGCTTCGGACCGGTCGCGTCGGCGACCTTGCCGGTGCCGTACGACACGGTCCACGTGGTGACGATGTAGAACAGCGTGTAGGTCGCCAGCATGATGAAGGTGCCCGCGATGAGCGGCCGCCAGCTGGTCTTGACCACCTCGGCGACCGGCGCCTTGACCTTCTTGCCCTCTTCCACGGCGCGGGCGAAGACCGGGGTCTCGGTGAGCTTGAGCCGCACGTAGAGGCCGACGATCACCATGATCGCGCTGGCCAGGAACGGCACGCGCCAGCCCCAGGTGAGGAAGGCGTGGTTGGTCGCGGCGTTCTTGGCGTCGAAGTCCAGGCCGACCATCAGCAGCAGGAAGGTTCCGTTGGCGAAGAAGAAGCCGATGGGTGCGCCCAGCTGCGGCCACATCGCCGCCCAGGCACGCTTGCCCTTCTCGGCGGTCTCGGTGGCCAGCAGCGCGGCCCCCGACCATTCGCCACCGAGCCCGAGGCCCTGGCAGAACCGCATCAGCGCCAGCAAGGCGGGAGCGAGATAGCCGACCGAGTCGAAGGTCGGGAGCAGACCGATCACGAAGGTGGCGATGCCCATCGTGAGCAGTGATCCGACCAGCGTCGCCTTACGTCCGACGCGGTCGCCGAAGTGCCCGAACAGGATCGATCCGATGGGGCGTGCCACGAAGGCCAGCCCGAAGGTCGCGAACGACGAGAGCAGCGCGGCGGTGTCGTCACCGGCCGGGAAGAACAGTGTGGGGAACACCAGCACCGCGGCGGTCGCGTAGATGTAGAAGTCGAAGAACTCGATGCTGGTGCCCACCATCGAGGCGACGACGATGCGGCTACGCGGTACGGGTTGGGGCTCCGTGTCCGCAGTACTGATGTGCTTCACTGTGAAAATATTATCCCCACGACCGCACCGCGTAGACGCCGCCCGTCACAAACCCTGCGGTCAGACGGTTTCCGGGGTGGGGGCCTCGGACCGGGAGCCGGTCGGGACCGGCTCCGGGGCAGCAGATTCGGTGCGGGAGTTCAGCAGCGATCCGAGCGCGAGGCGACCCGATCCGATGAACACCAGCAGCAGCAGCGACCAGCAGAAGAGTGCGGCGGAGTCGCCGTCGTTCTGGATCGGCAGCAGTCCGTCGCCCTGGTGCTTCCAGAAGTAGGCCACGGCCATCGATCCGGACCCGATGAACGCCGCGGCGCGGGTACCGATGCCGGCCATGATGAGCACGCCGCCCACCAGCTGGATCGCGCCCGCCCACCACGACGGCCATGCGCCGAAGTCGGCGGTCTGTCCGCTGTAGGGAGCCACGGGCCAGGCCAGCAGGGTGGACGTCCCGTGGCAGAAGAAGAGGAATCCGACGACGATGCGGAAGATGCCGATCGCCCAGGGCGCGGCCTTATCAAGTGAGGTGAGCATTGCCTAAATATCGCAGAGCTTGCAGAATCAACCAATAGCTGTGAAGTTACTGTGAGCCATCCCACGCAGACCTCCCGCAGCGGCGCGAGATCCCGCATACTTGCTGGTCCTGCACGCGCGAACGCCCCGGCCGAGGCCGGGGCGTCCGTGTGTCCACCATGTCCGATCAGATGCCGGACATGTCCGATTCATTGACCGATATGTCCGTTCGGAAGGGCATTTCAGTGGCCGCGTTTGATCCATTCCTCGAGATGCGGGGCCTCGGTGGCGATGGTGGTGCCGTCGCCGTGCCCGGTGTAGACCTTGGTCTCCGGGTCGAGCGCGAAGATCTTGTCGCGGATCGACTCGATGATCGTCGGGAAGCTCGAGAACGAGCGTCCGGTGGCACCCGGCCCGCCCTGGAACAGGGTGTCGCCGCTGAACAGCACGCCGGCCTCTGGCACGTGGATGACCGATGATCCCGGCGAGTGGCCGGGGGTGTTGATCACCGTCAGGGTCGTGCCGGCCACCGCGATCTGCTGGCCGTCGGCCAGGTCGCCGTGCTCGACGCCGGGATGGGTCTCCTGCCACAGCATGTCGTCACCCGGGTGCAGCAGCACCGGCGCCCCGGTGGCCTTCGACAGTTCGGGCGCCACGGTGATGTGGTCGTTGTGTCCGTGGGTCAGCACGATCGCGGTGACGGTGCGGTCGCCGACGGCGGCGAGGATCGGCGCGGCCGAGTGCGCGGCGTCGACGATCACCACCTCGTCGTCGTTGCCGACCAGCCAAACGTTGTTGTCGACGTCCCACGTGCCGCCGTCGAGCGAGAACGTGCCGGACGTGACGACGTTCTCGATCCGCAGGTCGCTCACGCCTTCACCTCGACGACCGAACGCAGCACCTTGCCGGCCTCCATCGCCTCGAAGGCGGCTTCCACGTCGGTGAGGCCGACGCGCTCGGTGACGAACTTGTCCAGCGGCAGACGACCCTGCTCGTACAGGTCGATCAGCATCGGGAAGTCGCGCTCGGGCAGGCAGTCGCCGTACCAGGACGACTTCAGCGCGCCGCCGCGGGAGAAGAAGTCGACCAGCGGCATCTCCAGGGTCATCTCCGGGGTGGGCACACCCACCAGCACGACGACACCGGCGAGGTCACGGGCGTAGAAGGCCTGCTTGTAGGTCTCCGGACGACCCACCGCGTCGACGACGACGTCGGCACCGTTGCCGTCGGTGAGGTCCTGCACCGCGGTGATCACATCGTCCACCTCGGCACCGTTGATGGTGTGGGTGGCACCGAGATCCTGGGCCCACTCCAGCTTTGCCGGGTCACGGTCGATCGCGATGATCGTGGTGGCCCCGGCCAGCTTGGCGCCGGCGATCGCGGCGTCACCGACACCGCCACAGCCGATCACGGCCACCGAGTCGCCGCGGCCGACGTTGCCGGTGTTCATCGCGGCACCCAGGCCGGCCATCACACCACAGCCGAGCAGGCCGGCGACGGCCGGGTCGGTCTCGGGATTGACCTTGGTGCACTGCAATTCGTGGATCAGGGTCTTCTCGGCAAAGGCGCCGATACCCAGCGCCGGGGTGAGCTCGGTGCCGTCGGTGAGCGTCATCGGCTTGCTGGCGTTGAAGGTGTCGAAGCAGTACCACGGGCGGCCACGCTTGCAGGCCCGGCACTCGCCACACACCGCACGCCAGTTGAGGACGACGAAGTCGCCCGCCGCGACGTGGGTGACGTCGGACCCGACGGTCTCGACGATGCCCGACGCCTCGTGGCCGAGGAGGAACGGGTACTCGTCGTTGATTCCACCCTGCTTGTAGGCGAGGTCGGTGTGGCAGACGCCGCACGCCTGGATCTTCACGATCACATCGCGAGGACCGGGCTCGGGGATGACGACGTCGACGACTTCGGTCGGCGCACCCTTGCTCCGCGAGATGACTCCCTTGACCGTCTGCTGCGACATATCCGCTTCTCAATCCTCTCGGTGACAACTCTGGACTGTCGCACGACAGTCCGGTACGCGTCCCAGTCTCGTGGGCCCGCCGAATTCATGCATCCATCCGAATGGATGGTTCTGCCTAGCCGAAAGTACAGGCCCGCGGCGGGGGCCGCTCATCGAGTGATGTCCGGGGCCGCTCATCACGTGCCTTCCGGGGCCGCGCGTCACGTGCCGGCCGAGGCTGCTCGCTATGCGGCGGTGATCCCGGCCTTTGCCGCGAGCAGTCCGGCCTCACCACGGTTGGAGACCCGCAGTTTCTGCAGGATCGCGGTCACATGGAATTTGATGGTGCTCTCGCTGACACCGAGATCCCCGGCGATCTGTTTGTTGCGCCGCCCCAGCGCGAGGTGTCCGAGGACCTCGAGTTCGCGGGGGTTGAGGGTGGACAGCAGGTTCTCGTCGGGCCGTTCCTCGGGGGCCTCGAGGGGCAGCCGCGCGCACACCCGACTCCCCCAGCCCGGCAGGCTCTCCACCTCGAGCCGGCCGTCGAGGGTCTGCAACCGCCCGGCCAATTGCCTGGTCAGCGCGGCGCCGTCGAGTACCCCGGCGCCATGATCGCGGATGTCGACGACGAGGTCGGTGCCGTCGAATCCCCATGCGATCCGTAGTCGTGAGACGGCCGGCTGGGCCGCGAAGGCCACCGCCACCGCACGCACGATGGCCCGCGCCCCATGGGCGATCTCGCCGGGCAGTGCGCGCCCGTCGGGTTCGGGCCGCACATAGTCCACCTCGCCCGGCAGGTGCCGCAGCACCGGTTCGAGTTCGGCCTGCAGCCGTGCGAAGGCCGCGGTCGGCACCTCGGTGGCCAGTTCCCGGTCGGAGGCGCCCACCGAGCGCAGCGCGATCAACGCCGACGACGCGGTCTCGGCGGCCGCGGCCCGAGCTGTCCGATCGTCGAGGTCGCGCGACCGCAAGGTGCCGAGGATCGACGCGAGCGTGTCCTCGTGGGTCTCGGTGAGCTGGGCGATGGTGCGGGCCCGTTCGCTCGACGCCGCCCGCGACTCGGCGAGGTAGTCCGGGCTGGCCTGCGCCACCTGCTGGCGGATGGAGGTGGCCACGATCGCGAACCACGCACGCAGCACCTCGTCGGACGGCGGGGTGGTCGCGCGTGAGGGTTTCGCGACGACGACGAGCAGGGTGTCGGTCTCGTCGCGGACGGCCCGGACGGTGTGGGCGGCGCCGCCGATCTCGACGGTCGCGGTCACCACCTCGCCGCTGCCGACGGTCTCCCTGACGGCGTCGAGTTCGGCAATGGTCACCCGGTCGACGATCTCCCTGTCGCCGGCCACCTTGCGGGGTCGGCCGGTGCACTCGCGGGTGAAGATCACCAGCGCGCGATGGGGCCAGTCCGGGGCGAGGAAGCGGGAGAAGCGGACCGCGATCTCCGGCAGCGGCCCGTCGATCACCTGCCGCAACTGTTCCAACCGAACGTCCACCGCCCCACCCTAGCGTCGAGGGGCAGGCGAGCCGCGCCGTCGGGCCGCGCCGTCGCCCCGGCTCCAGAAACCAGGGGAAGGTGGACCTTCCCCGCCTTCACCGCACCGCCCACGCCCGCGTCCCCGCTCCCGGCCCCCGGCCGCGTTCCCAGCTCCCGGCCCCCGGCTCCCGGCTCCTGCTCCCGGTCCCGGCTCCCGGTCCCGAAACTAGGGGAAAGTGGCCCTTCCCCTGGTTTCACCACCTTCCCCTGGCCACAACACGGGGAAGGTCCCGAACCTCGGGGAAACTCACCTTCCCCTGGTTTCGGGGAAGCGCACCTTCCCCCAGTTTCCGGGAAGCACACAACCCCGGCTTCCAAATGAGCCTCGACGACGTAAACGACTGCGCTCCAACACAATTCGTAACAACACAACTCACCCACCGCACGAGAGTGCGGTGGGCGGGTCGCGCGTGACGGATCAGAACGTGATCAGCGGTTTGATGATGTCGTCCTGCTTGTCGGCCATCATCGTGAACGCGTGCTCGACGTCGTCGAATCCGAAGCGATGCGTGGTCATCGCGGCCGGATCGACCTTGCCGGTGGTCATCAGCGTGAACAGCCGCCGCATCCGATCGCTGCCGCCGGTACACAGACCGGTGCGGATGGTCTTGTCTCCCATGCCGAGTCCGAAGGCCATCAGATCCAGCTGCAACGGTGCCGGATTCTCCCCGTGATACCCGATGTTGGACAGCGTCCCACCGGCCTTCAGACACGCCAGCGCGGCCTCGAAGGTCTGCGGGAATCCCAGCGCCTCGATCGCCGCATCGGCGCCGACACCGCCGGTCAGATCCATGATCTGCTCCACCGGATCACCCTCGGTGAAGTCTACGACGTCGTCGGCGCCGTACTGCCGCGACAGGGCCTGCCGCTCCGGCCGGGATTCGACGGTGATGATCCGGCCTGCGCCGAGCAACCGCGCGCCGATGGTGGCACACAGCCCCACCGCTCCCTGCGCGAAGACGACGACGGTGTCACCGATCTCTATCTGCGCATGCTCGGCACCCATGATCCCGGTGCTGAGCATGTCGCACGCATAGACCGCCGCCTCGTCGGCCAGGTCGTCGGGGATCGGCGCGAGATTGCCCGTCGCCGCAGGCACCAGGAAATACTCGGCCATGTTCCCGTCCACCTGGGCGGTGTACTTGTAGCCACCGAGCAGTCCACCACACTGGCTGGTGAATCCTCGCTGACAGTAGGAACATTCGAAGCACGGGGTGACCGCGTTGACGGCCACCCGCTGCCCCTCGGTGAATCCGGTGACCGCGGATCCGAGCGCGGCGATCACCCCCACCGACTCGTGTCCCAGGGTGCGGCCGTTCTCCACCGGCAACGCACCCTTGACCGTGTGGACGTCGGAGGTGCAGATCAGCGAGGCGGTCGTCTTGACCAGCGCCTCGGTGGGCCCGGGGGTGGGTATGGGCTTCTCGATCACCGCGGTCTTGCCGATGTCGAGCATGGTGAAGGTCTTCATCGATCCGGACATGTCAGAATCCGGCTCCTTTCGAGATCCATCGGATCACTGTGTGTTCCACCGGACGATCAGCCATTCAGATTCTGGTAGAACGCCGTCTCGAACTCCATGTACTTGGTGAACGACGTCGGGTCACCGAAGGGCAGGATCTGGGTGGCCCAGTACCCGCCGTAACCGTTCGCCCGGTCGATCCAGTAGAAGAGATTGGCGAGGCCGGCCCAGCCCAGTGCGCCGGCGGGACGCCCGGTGGGCGCCTGCTCATTGTTGATCATGAACGGCAGAGACCACGACTTCGACTGCCCGGGAAAGAATTCCGCGTCGTTCGACAACGACGGGATCACTCCGGGCAGCATGGTCACCGGCAGATCGCCGAGATGGTTCTGCACCGCCATCTCGACAGTGTCGGCGCGCAACACGCGACCATGTTCTCCCGCACCGTCGTTCAGCCACATGCGGATGAACTTCAGGTAGTCGCCGACGGTTCCGTACAGACCGTGACCGCCGAAGTCCACCTCGGGCGGCGACGGCAGTTCGAGGTCCATCGGCGTCAGCGATCCGTCGGCATTGCGCGCATGGATCTCTGCGAGTCGTGTCCGGAAGTCCTCGCGCAGGATGAAACTCATGTTCTCGATACCCAGGGGCGCGAAGATGCGTTCGGCGAACACCTCGCCGAGTCGCTTGCCGCGCACCGCCTCCACCACCTGGCCGGCCCAGTCGATGTTGGTTCCGTACTGCCACTTCTCGCCCGGGTCGAACAGCAGCGGGGTCATCAACGCGGCCTTGGTGGCGCTGATGACACTCGGCTGCCCCTTCTCCTCCGCCAGCCGCGCATAGACCGCGTCGAAGAAGTCGTAGCCGAATCCACCCGTGTGGGTGAGGAGTTGACGAGTCGTCGGCACCGATCGCGGTGCACGCAGGATCGGTTCGCCCGCGTCGTCGAAACCCTCGATCACCTTGAGGGTGCCGATCTCCGGTGCGTAGTCACCGGCCGGGCGGTCGAGGTCGAGCAACCCCTCTTCGACGAGCTGCAGGACGGCGGTCGCCGTGATCGCCTTGGTGGTGGAGAAGATCGCGAACACGTCGTCGACGGTCAGCGCGGCCGCACCGCCGAGCCGGCGGACACCGGCCGCATGGGCGTAGATCGTCTCGTGGCGGTCGGTGACCGCGGCGACCACACCGGGCACCGGGGCGTCGCCGCCGACCGCGGATTCGAGGATCTGATCGGCCGCGGCACCGAAGGCGGACGTGTCGAGACGAGAGAAAGTGCTGGTCATCGGTTTCATCCTTTCGAGAATGTGATGTGGATCATAGTCCGATCAGGTCAGCGAGAACCCCTTGTAGCCGGCCGCCGCCGCCTCGAGCGTGGCCTCGCGGTAGGCGCCCACGCCGCCGACGTAGGACAGCACCCGGCGCGGCTTGCCGGGCACATTCGACCCGACGTACCAGGAGTTGGTGCGCGAGATGAGGTTGGCATCGGCGAGTTCGTCATGGTGTGCCACCCAGGCGTCCTCACCCGCGGCGGTCGGCTCGATGACGGTCTTGCCGTGTTCGCCCATGTACCGGATGGCCTCGTTGATCCACTCGGTCTGCTGCTGCAGGCAGGTGGTCATGTTGCACAGCGCCGCCGACGGTGCGAGCGGCACCGCGGTGGTCAGCATGTTGGGATAACCGTGCACCATCAGGCCCATGGTGGTGCGGATGTCACGCGACCAGTCCTCCTTGAGCGAGCGGCCACCTCGACCGCGGATGTCGATCCGGGTGAGCGCACCCGTACCGGCGTCGAATCCGGTGGCCATGATGATCACGTCGAGCTCGTGCAGGGTGCCGTCGGCGAGGATGATGCCGTTCTCGACGATGCGGGCGATCGGGTTGTCGCGCACCGGAACCGCGGTCACGTTGTCGCGGTGGTACACCTCGAGGTAGTTGGTCTCCAGCGGCACACGGTGGGTACCGAAGCCGTAGTCGGTGGGGATCAGCAGCTCGCACAGGTCGGGGTCCTGCAGCCGCGCCCGCATCTTCTCGCGGACGAACTCCGACACCTCTTCGCTGATCTCCTCGTCGGCGAAGATCTCCGCGAACGATGCCAACCACAGCTTCAGCGAGCCGTTGTCGTAGTCGGCCTCGAGCTTCGCCCGACGCTGCTCGGGTGTCAGGTCGGCCCAGGCGTCGGTGAAGTCGTACTCGAACCCGGTGAACGTGGTCGGCAGGGTCTCCTTGAGTTCGCCGAACCTGGACTTGTACCAATCGACTTCCGTCTGACCGTAACTCGGGTTCTTCATCGGCAGTGCGTACTGCGGGGTGCGGATGAACACGGTGAGCTCGTCGACCTCCGCGGCGATCGACTGGATCACCTGGATACCGGTGGCGCCGTTGCCGATCACGCCGACCCTCTTACCGGCGAAGTCGATACCTTCTTTGGGCCACCGCGCGGTGTGCACCAGCTGACCGTCGAAGTCACCCTGGCCCGGGAACAGGTCGTGCATCGGTGCCGACAGCATGCCGCAGCATGTGATCAGGAACTGCGCGTCGATCGTGTCGCCGTCGGCGGTGGTCAGCGTCCAGCGGTTGGCGTCTTCGTCGAAGACGGCGCTGACGATCTCGGTCTCCAGCGAGATGTCACGGCGCAGGTCGAGCGAGTCGGCGACGTAGTTGAGCCACTGTTCGATCTCCGGCTGGCCGGGGAATCGCTGACTCCAGCTCCACCCCTTGTAGAGTTCCTCGTTGAACAGGTACTGGTAGATGTACGCCTCGGAATCGAAGCGTGCGCCCGGATAGCGGTTCCAGTACCAGGTGCCGCCGACGCCCGACGCCTTGTCGTAGGCGCGGACGTCGAGTCCCTGTTCGCGCAGCATGTGGAGCTGGTACAGGCCGGCGACGCCCGTTCCGATGACCGCGGCGTCGAGTGTGGTGGTTGCCATGATGACCTCCTGGGTTGTGGTGACGCTGTGTTGGTGATGGCGCCGTGGTGTGACGGCGCTCACTGCGGAGAATTCTCGGCGCTGTCCCAGGAGGTCCCGGTGTCCCATTTTGGGACACCACACCTGACCCTCCGCACAGTGTCGTTTCCGCCGAAATCGCTGCATAATCGGCTATGTGTCCCATGTCACACCTCTGCCGTATGTCACATATCCACCGGCGCCCGAGAAAGGAGGCCCGCGACGATGACCGACCTGCGCGAGCGCCAGCTCCGCATCGCCGCAGCCCGCGCGGACTTCCTGGAGTACGGCCCGGCCGGTGCCGCCGGGGTCGACGATGTGGTGGCCGCATCGTGGGAACGCAGCCACGATGCCGGGGTCAACGCCGACCGCTACCACGTCGACTACCACGACGACATCGACTTCGACTCCCGCCTGGCGCGCTGTGCGCAACCGGTGATCGAGCGGCTCACCGAGGACATGAGCGATGTCCCG
This sequence comes from Gordonia desulfuricans NBRC 100010, assembly GCF_001485495.1. Lineage (GTDB taxonomy): Bacteria > Actinomycetota > Actinomycetes > Mycobacteriales > Mycobacteriaceae > Gordonia > Gordonia desulfuricans. Next base: position 30,471 of record NZ_BCNF01000047.1, read on the forward strand.
GTGACGATCGCCCTCACCGACGCCAAGGCCCGGATCGTCGACCGCCGGGACTGTTCGGCCGCAGTGGGACGGGTCCTCGACCGTGTCGACTTCCAGCGCGGGTTCTGCTTCGTGGAGAGCGGTGTGGGCACCAACGGGGTCGGCACGGTCTTCGAGGTCGGCGCCCCGGTCCGGGTGATCGGCTGTGAACACTTCAACCAGAAGCTCATCCAGTTCGCCTGCACGGGTGCCCCGGTCTTCGATCCGGTGAGCGGACGTGTCGTGGGCGTCTTGGACGCGAGCATGCTCGCCGACACGTGGAATCCGTTGATGGATGCCCTGATCCGCTCGGCCGCCGGGGAGATCGGGCGCAATCTCCTGCTCGACCGCAGCCAGGCCACCCGAGCACTGTTCGAGACCTATCTGCGCGCCGACGCCCGGCCCCACCAGCCGGTGATGGCGGTCGGCAGTGGGACGCACGGTATGCGCGGCGCCGACACCACGATGGTCAACGAGGCTGCACGCGAGCTTCTCTCGCCTGACCAGCAGAACACCGTTGCCGAGTTCGCGCAGTTCCTGATGACCCGTTCCGAGCGTGCCGCACGCCATCTGACGCTCGATGACGGACGCCGAATCCGGCTGCGTTCCACCGGGATCACCTGTAACGGCGATACCGTGGGGATGGTGCTCCTGCTCGACGAGGACGAGATCGTGATCCCGGGTTCGACTGCACCACTGTCGATTCCGGACATCTCAGCACCCGAGTCTAAGCGAGAGCGCGACACCCGGTCGGCGGCCACGACACGCAGCCCGGCGTGGCGAACCGCCCGAGCCGAGGCCGTCGAGGCCTTCGAATCCGGTGACGGACTGCTCGCCCTCGGTGAACCGGGATCTGGCCGGCTGTCGCTGATCGCCGAGGCGTTCCGTGAGGTCCACGGCGACACGCCGGTGGTCGTCGTCGACGCCCCACGATTGGGGCGCGGTGAGCAGGTGGTGTCGCCGGACCCCACCGTCGACGGTCCGGCGCTGCTGGTGGTCCGGCGACCGGATCAGGTCGGAACCGACACCGCGGCCACCCTGTGCGGCATGGTCGACGACGCCCTCACCGCCGGATACCGGGTGGCGGTGACAATGGGATCGGGTGACACCGCGGCCGACTCTCCAGCAGCCGTCCTGCTCGATCGGCTCGACCGCTCGGTGACGGTGCCACCGTTGCGTCTGCGCAGCGCGGATCTGGAGTCGATCGTCGCGCAGATCGTGAAAGATGTTTCACCACAGAGAATCACGCGCCTGAGCCCCAAGGCGATGCGGGTGATCGCGAGCTACGGCTGGCCCGGCAACATCACTCAGTTGCGGCAGGCGTTGAGCGAGGCGTTACGCCGGCGCCCCGTCGGCGAGATCCAGCCCGAGGACCTTCCGGGTTTCTGCCGGTCCAACACCACCCGCACGCTCACCACGCTGGAGTCCGCCGAGCGCGACGCGATCGTCGCCGCACTCACCGAATACGACGGCAACCGTGTCCGCGCGGCAGCGGCGCTGGGTTTGTCACGCAGTTCGCTGTACCGAAAGATGCACAGCTACAGCATCTCCGGAGTCTGACACCAGATCGGTCCACCCGCGGGTTCAGGCGGCGCTCAGGCCAGGGCGGCGAGCAGTTGCGCCTTGGTCATCGACGAATAGCCCCTGATGCCCTTGCCCTTTGCCTCGGCGCGCAGCTGCGCGACCGTCGGTCCGCCACGCGCCGGCGCGGGTGCGACCCTGTGTGCCGGAGCGGTTTTCGACGCCGCCGGGGTGCTCTTGTCCACCGGGGCGGACTTCTTTGCCGGTGCGCTCTTCTTCACCGGCGCCGACTTCTCCACCGGCCCGGGCTTCTTTGCCGGCCCGGACTTCTCCACCGACGCCGACTTCTCCACCGGCACAGGGCTCTTCATCGGTGCGGAGTTCTTCGTGGGGACAGTCGCAGGCGGCGCGCTCGTGGGCCACGACGCGGTGGCCTTGCGCGCCGGCGATTCCTCCGGAGTGGTCTCGGTGGGAATCTCCACGGGATCGAATACGGCAACGGGTTTCGCGGGCTTGGCAGGCTTCACGGGCAATTCGGGCCCGGTCGTCCCCGGCCCCGTCGATTCGATCACGGCCGACTCGACCATGACCGCCTCAGCAATGGTCGGCTCGGGAACGGCATCCACAGCGGGCGTGGTTCTCGCCGTCTCGGCCCCCGACTTCTGCGAATCCGCCTTCTCGATCTCAGGCGTACGGGTCTCGGGTTTCTCCGAACCCGTGAGAGGCACCGGAACGGTGTTCTCCGCGGGCGCATCGCCGGCCACCGACAACTCGTCGGCAGGGCGTTCGTCGGCGGACGGCTCGTCGAGCCTGTCTCCCACCCCGGGGATCCGGCCGAGCAGCTTGCGCACTTCGTTCCGCAATGCGGCGACGTCGTTCTCGGCCTTCTTGACCCGTTTGCGCGCAGCCCGCTCGACCTGGGCGAGCTCGTCGGCGAGGCGTCCGATCTCGGACTCGAGCCGCTTGACCGCGGCATCCTTCTTTCCGAGTGTGACATCGGCCGTCACGGCCGGCGCCGCCTTGGGGCCTGCGTCCTTCTTCGCCACGGTCCTCGGGACGGCCTCGACAGTGGCCGTGCGCGCATCCTTGACGGCATCGCGCTTCCCGCCGCCGGATTTGGCGCCGCCCTTCTTTTCGGCGGCCTTCTTCGGCCCGATCTCGGTGGCCCCGGCCGGGGTGGCGCCGATGTCCTTCATCCCGGTCTCTTTCGACCCCGCGCCTTTCGGGCCGGCCGCTTTCACCGCTGACTTCTTGCCGCCGTCCTTCTTGCCCATACCCTCCGCATCCTCCCGCGCCGCCTGTTGTGTGGCTCCCAGCCTAAATGACCGATGCCTGGGCCAGTGGTCTCAGAAGGTCGATGAGCGTGTGCTCTGGCCTGCGGTGCGGTCGCGTGCCGGATGGCGGCAGTCGTGGCGAGGAACCGTCGGGCGAGGTGGTCGCAGACTCCTGTGATGGCACGTCCGCCCGGTGTTCGACGTCGAACCTGGCCCAGATCCGCGCCGGCAGTAGGGTCCCGGTGCCATCGACGACATGCGCGGAGCACCCAGCAGCCGACCCGCCGACACCGTCTGCCCCCAACGCTTTCCACGGAGCGATCCACTGTGGGCGCGTTCAGGGGCCGCTGCCGCTCCAGCCGGTCACCGCCTCGACGTGAAAGACCAGGACCGCGGCGAACGGCTGGTCGGCGTATTGGGGATATCGGCGGGCCAGTGCGGCGCCGAGGGCATCGGCGCGAGAGTGGTCGGGTCCGGCCCAACGCAGTTCGGCCCGCACCCACCACAACCGGGACCAGTCGTGGGCGTCCCACTGCTCGACGAGCAGGGTCGCCCGGGGATCGGCCTCCAGGTTGCGCTCCCGCTGGAGTCGGGTCGACGATTTGGGTTTGACCCGGTCGACCGGGATCCCCAGGTACTCGCCGTCCACGGCATAGACCACCGGGACCGCATCCACCCCGCGCCGCGGATGTACCGTCGCCAGCACCGCATGGTCATGAGCGTCGAGCCGCTGCCTCGCCTGTGTCTGCGAGAGCTTCATCGCCCCTCGCCGGGGGCATCTGCCGCGCGCGGTGACGGTGTGACCCTGTCGGCAGCGGTCCGGATCGGCCACACGGCGGTTCCGGGGAACGCGCTCGACCGAGTCGAATCGAGAACAGGCGTCATCGGGGCTCCCTGGGGTGCATCTGGACAAGTATGACGGTGTCCGACGCCGATGCCCGGCAGTTCCGATCACACCTGCCGCCGGCCGACTGTCACCCGATGGCCGGACCCGACGCACACCGCACGGCGGTCTGGCCGCCCAGCACGCGCGGGGTTCTCGCCTCAATCGGTGGCAGCACGCACCAGGTCGTCGCCGGAGCGCAACCAGCCCCATACCGCTGCGCAACCGATCAGCGACCCGAACCACCGCTCGGAGTACGCGTTCGCCGACCGCAGGGCACGGGCGAGGGACGGGATGTGCAGTCGCACCTGATCGCCGTCGACGCCACCGAGGCCGGAATGGGCCAGTGCCGCAGCAGCATCGGTCGGGGCGATGTTGTCGGCGAGGCCGATCCGGGTGTAGTCGTGGGGTTCGGAGACGCGGGCCGTCCCCGATTCGATGACGACGATCATGGGTGTGCTCGATTCGTTCCGAAGGTCCGACGGTGATAGGTGAGCGGTTCGACGGTGTCGTGGGCGACGTCGGCGACCTCGCCGAAGACCACGGTGTGATCACCGCCGGACACGAAATCTGCTGCGACACAGGCCACCCAGCCGGTGGTGCCGTCGAGGGACGGCAGTCCGGCGCGGGCGCGCCACGGTACCGCGGCGAACTTGTCGTCGCCTTTGCGGGCGAAGTTCAGGGCCAGTTCCGACTGTGCCGAACCCAGCACGTTGACCCCGAACCTGCCGTGATCGCGGATCAGGCGCAGCACATCCGAGCCGTGGTCCAACGCGACCGCCACCATCGGCGGCCCCACCGACAGCGACATGAATGCGCTGACGGTGGTGCCGTGCGGCCGGTCGCCGTCGAAGGTGGTGATGACGGCGACCGGGGCACACACGTTGGACATCGCCTCACGGAATGCGGTGGCGAGGGTATCCGATTGTGCGAGAGGAGAACTCATCGTTTCAGGCCTTTGCAGAGACTTCCTGCTGGTACTTGCGCGTCATGTGGTCGACGGCCTCCAGCTGCTTCTTGGCATGTCCTTCGCGCACCGCACGGGCCGCGGCCGCCGCATCCAGGGTCGGCTGTGCCTGCTCCTGGAAGTGCGGGAAGACCTCGTCGGCGAACAGCTGCGCGGAGCGCTTGGTGTCCTCGGGGTTGGCCCAGTCGTGGCCCATCTGCAGCATGCAGCCGAAGCCACCGGACTGATCCCACAGGCGCTGCACCTGTGCGCGGGCCTGTTCGGGAGTGCCGATCACGCCGACACCGGAGGTGTTGATGAAGTCGATCATCTCGTCGAGGCGACTGCCCGACACCGCCATCTGCGGGAACGCCGCGACGTGCTGGAAGTAGTCGAACCACTCCTCGATGCCGTAGGCGACCTGCTTGCGGGCCTGCTCCTCGGTCTCGGCGAGGTGGAACGGTCCGGCCAGACGCCACTGCGACCGGTCGACGGTGGTGTCGTTGGCCGCAGCCCGCTCCTCCATCACGTTCCAGTGCAGGGCCAGCGCGTCGAAGCCGTCCGCCGACAGCGTCGCGCCCAGCGAGATCAGACCCAGACCGTACTTGCCGGCCAGACGCGGACCGGTCGGTGAGGCGACCGCGGCGAGCGCGATCGGCACCCCGCCCGGTGAGTACGGCGCGAGTTGCAGCTTGGCGTCGAACAGTTCGTGCGTGCGGGTCTTGGCGCTGACGGTCTCCCCGCGCAGCAGCCTGACGACGATGTCGAGGTTGTCGCTGAGCAGTTCGCGGGTCTCGGTGGGGTCGAGGCCGATCATCGCCGAGTCGGTGGGCAGTGATCCGGGACCGATACCGAAGATGGTGCGGCCGCGGGTGAGGTGGTCGAGCTGCATGATGCGGTCGGCCGCCCACAGCGGGTTGTGGTACGAGAGCGAGGTGACGCCGGTGCCGAAGTGAATCCGCGGGGCACGCTGGGCGGCGGCGGCGATCATGATCTCCGGCGAGGCGATGATCTCGCTGCCCGCGGAGTGGTGCTCGCCGTACCAGACCTCGTCGTAGCCGAGGCGATCCAGGAGTTCGGCCATCTCGAGGTCCCGCTCGAGGGCGGCGGTGGGGTTGCGGCCGGGAACGTGGAAGGGGGCCATGAAGTAGCCGAAGCGAAGCCTGCTCATCGTGCATTTCTCCTGGTCATCGGGTGATCGGTGGAATGTCATCGACACTAGATCCGGTGTGACCGGTGCCACAGTGCACCAAAGTGGACAGTTTTGGCGGACTGCCGGCCGATGCAACGTCGGCCAACCTTGCGCGCGCGGGGCCGGGTGAGTTCTATGGAGTACACACCATGATCCAGATCACAGTCCCTACCAGCTGTGACGACAGGAGGGAGGCGGCCGATGACACCGGCGACCGCCGAACCGCTGCCCGGCGTCGAGTACGAGCGCGTCTTCGCCGTTCTCGATCACTGTGCGCAGGCCCGCGACCTCACGCGGTTCAAGCATCTGCTGATGGATGCGCTGCACACCCACTACGGCTTCCCCAACACCACGTTCCTGGCCGGGCACACCTTCCGGAACGCCTTCGCCGACCCCGACCCGGTGGTGACCGGCCGGATCACCCCGATCCTCGACGAGTACCACTCCGGCTGGTACCGCACCGACATGTTCTCGGCACCGGAGTCGTTTGCCGCACTGAGCACCGCACGTGCCATCACGCACACGCAGCTGCGCAGCCTGCCGTCCACCGCCGTCGAGTACATGGATCGGTTCCTCTACCGGCGCCAACTGCACAGCGCCGCGGTGATGCATCTGGGTCTGGCCGACGACGCGCATGCGCTGATCGGGATCTTCGACTCGGCCGGCCGTGAGGTCCCGCCGCAGCAGGTCCGCGCGCTGGGGCTGCTCGCCGGGCAGCTCTCGACGTTCGCCAAGACCCTCCCCGGCGGTCCCGTCCTGTCGTGGCGTGAACGGCTGTCTCCACGTCAGCAGGAACTGGCCGAACTGCTCGCCGACGGCCTGACCAACGAGGAGATCGCGGCCGCGCTGCGCATCGAGGTGGACTCGGTGAAGAAGTATGTGAGTCGCATCTTCACCATCACCCGCGTCCGCAATCGGGTGGAGCTGGCGAAACTCGTCTACACCGAACGCCTCGCACAGTAGTCGGTCCGCCCGACCCCAGAAACCGCCCGGAGCAGCGCAGACGTCAGGGCAGCAGCCCGGCGCGCCGCGCGATCACGACCGCCTCGAGCCGACCGGCCGCGCCGAGTTTGCGCAGCACGTCCTTCATGTAGCCCTTCGCGGTGTGCACCCCGATCCCGAGGTTCTCCGCGATCCGCGCATTGGTGTAGCCGAGCGCGGCCAAGGCCAGTACATCCTGTTCGCGGCGGGTCAGTTCCACGGCGACGGCGGTGGCCTGGGCCTCGTCGTCGAGCAGTGTCCGGGTGATCTGGGTGATCTGGGTGGCCAGCGCCTCGTCGTCGACCGACCGGGCGAGGTCGCGCAGCTGCGCATAGGCCTCGGTCAGGCGGATACGCAGGGAATCGGCGTCGGCGTCCGCACCGGCCGCGGCGACACTCGCCCGCGACGCGACGATCCGCTGCTCGAGCGCCCGGGATTCGACGGCGAGGGCGTCGAGGGCACGGTCACCGATCGGGTCGTCGGTGTGCACGGCCAGATACAGCACCGCGATCGGTGCGCGGTCGACGACGACGGGTGTCGCGGCCATCGCCCGGAGTCCCTCGGCGGCGATCACCGAGTTGTACCGGTGGGTGATCCGCGGGGTGCGCAGGTAGTCGTCGACCACCATCGGCCGGTTGAGCGTGACCACCTTGCCGCCGAGTCCGTGGCCGAGTTCCACCGCGACCCCGTCGAGCGCCCCGACCGTCGGTCCGACGAACCGGCTGAGCCGCACGCCGCGGCCGTTCTGCACCATCCCGGCAAAGGCGAGCGAGACACCGCTGGAGCGTTGCACGCGGAGCAGGGCGTCGGTGACCGGCGCGGCCAGGGATTCGGTCATCGCCGGCTCCTTCCTGTTCCCCGCCATTCTCCCGGTTCGCCCGCTTCCCCCTCTTTGGGGGGTGCCACAGGTCACATGACGGGTCCAGAATGGTCGTCGAATGTGATTCAGCTTACTCGTGAGACATAGGTGCGACCATGACACAGACCGCTCCCGCCCAGCACGGCGCCGACGCCGACGTCCAGGCGTGGCTCGAGATCTTCGGCAGCCCGGAGGCCGATGCGGCCACACTGCTCGTCGACCGTCATGACCCCGACAGCGTCGCCTTCGTGACGGTGGGTGTCGACGGCGACGAGCTGACCACCACGAATGTCACCTACGGGGAGCTCGCCGCCCAGTCGCGGCGGCTGGCCACCGCACTCGCCGGTCTCGGTGTGGAGCGCGGCTCGCGGGTGGGTGTGCTGATGGGCAAGCGCACCGAACTGGTGGTCACCCTGCTGGCGCTGGCACGCCTCGGCGCGGTGTACATCCCGCTGTTCACCGCGTTCGCCACCCCGGCCATCGAGATGCGGTTGCGCGGCGGTGACGCCACCGTCGTGGTGACCGAACCCAGTCAGGCCGCCAAGCTCGAGCCGATCGACGGCCTCACCACCGTCGTCGCCGGTGAGCAGTTCGATTCGCTTGTCGCACAAAGTGACCCGATCGACCGGTCGGTGGCCGTCGGCGGCGACGGCGCACTGATCCTGCTGTTCACCAGCGGCACCACCGGCGCGCCGAAGGGTGTGCCGGTGCCGGTGAAGGCGCTGGCGTCGTTCGTCACCTACATGCGTTACGGCCTCGACGTCTCCGCCGACGACGTGTTCTGGAACGCCGCCGATCCGGGGTGGGCGTACGGGCTGTACTACGGCATCCTCGGGCCGCTGGCGATCGGTCGCCCGAATGTCCTGCTGCAGGCCGGTTTCACACCGGAGACCACCGCCAAGGTGCTCACCGAGCTGGGCGTCACCAACTTCGCCGCCGCCCCCACCGTGTACCGGTCGCTGAGCAAGAGCAGCGCCGTCGACGGATTCGGTCTGCGGCGTGCGTCGTCGGCCGGCGAGCCGCTGACCCCGGACGTGATCGACTGGGCCAAGCAGGCATTGGGAACCGAGGTGCGCGACCACTACGGCCAGACCGAGCACGGCATGTTCATCAACAACCACTGGGCCGACGAGGTGCGCCGCCCGCTGATCCCCAGTTCGATGGGGCAGCCGATGCCGGGCTTCGCGGCCGGGATCGTCGACGGCCAGATCGCGATCGACGTCCCCGCCAGCCCGCTGATGTGGTTCGCCGGATATCTCGATGCGCCGGAGAAGACCGCGGCCCGGTTCACCGAGGACCGGCGCTGGTACCTCACCGGCGACACCGGCCGCGTCGACGACGACGGCAACTTCTACTTCTCCGCCCGCGACGACGACGTGATCATCATGGCCGGCTACCGGATCGGACCGTTCGACGTGGAGAGCGTGCTGATCACGCACCCGTCGGTGGTCGACGTGGCCGTCGTCGGCCGGCCCGACGACCTGCGCGGAGAGGTCCTGGAGGCCTTCGTGGTGGTCGCCGACGGGGTGGTCGGGGACGACGCCCTCGAAGCCGAGCTGCAGCAGCTGGTCAAGACCGGATTCGCCGCGCACGCCTACCCGCGCACGGTGCACTTCGTCGATGCCCTGCCGAAGACCCCGAGCGGCAAGATCCAGCGATTCATCCTGCGCCGGCAGTAGTCCCGGGGCGTCACCACCGAAACGGCGCCGGCGCCGGCCGACCGACTGCGTCGACCGGCGCCGACTGCCCGGGTCAGCGACCGCGCAGTGCGGTCAGGCCGACACTCGGGTCGGCGGGCACACCGGTGACGGTCACCCGCACCGCACTGTTCGGGGTGCGCGCGGCCCAGTCGGCGTAGCGATCGAGGCCACGACCGATCGATTCGCCGTCGTCGGCGCGGTATCCCGGCAGCACACCGTCGACGAGGCCGGCGACATTCGCATTACCGACGGCTGCGGCCTCGCCGCGATCGAGGGTCACCGATCCCCCACCCGGTGCCGGTGCCACGGTGAACGCCTGCGCGGCCGGCGCCGCGACGAGTCCGGCGACGCCCAGACCCAGCGTGGCTGCGCCGATCATCACCATGCGTCGAATGTTCATCAGATTCCCCCTGGGTGAGTGTTGCCGTCGGCCCATACCGAGCGGCATATGCACGGTAGCAACTTTTTCATTTATTGTCTCGAACCCGAGTCGCCGGTGTTCGACGGACGATTGCGGACCGAATCTGTCCTCATCGATCCTTAGTCTGGGTGCACAGTCACAGAGGAAAGGGAATCCCCATGGCCGGCACCTACACCCACGTCACCCTCCCGACCGATGTCACCGGCGAGAAGGCCGACCTGCTGACGCTGCTCACCGACCAGCGGGCGATGTTCCTGATCACCGTCCGCGGCCTCGATGACGAGCAGGCGCGGCGGCGCAGCACGGTCAGTGAGCTCACTCTGGGTGGCCTGGTCAAGCATGTGGCCCAGGTGCAGGCGGACAATGCGACGATCATCGTCGAGCGCGACGAGAACGCGGTCTTCGACCCCTCTCGGATGGGTGGTGCCTACGAGTTGCTCGACGGCGAGACCCTGGCCGACTGGGTCACCGCCTTCGAGAAGTCGTCCGAGGAGTTCGACAAGGTGATCCTCGAGGTGGGCAGCCTCGACGAGTTGATCCCCCAGGCGACCGCGCCCTGGCAGCCCGAGCGCGAGTGGTGGTCGGTACGGAAGATGGCGCTGCACCTGCTGCGCGAGATCGCCCACCACAGTGGACATGCCGATATCATCCGGGAGGCGCTCGACGGGCAGACGACGATGTCGGCCCTGCGCGCCGGATAGTTTCCGGTTGTCGGCTGACGCTCCGGGACGCGTGGCGAGAGTTTGCCATGGTAGATCGTGGTGGTCGCGGTGTTCGTTACCCCGGTGTCGTCCGTTCGGGTGGATTTCTCTGTTGGACGGCTGAATTCGTGGCCCGTGCTTGATCGCGCATGACGACGCTCCCGATACTTGGGGCTCGGGAAGACCCGCCGATCAGCCGCAGGAGCCGAGATCCCCATGTCCTATAACCCACCCGGGCCGCCGTCCTACCCGCCGCCGTCCGTGCCGTTCGGCGCGCTGCCCCCGGAGCACCAGCCCCGCAACCGGCGGAACCTCACGCTGATCCTCGCCGCGATCGTCGCGGTGCTGGCGCTGGTGTTCGCATCGGTGGTGGTGATCGTGCTGAAGACCAAGAAGGACGGCTTCGATCTGCCGTTCCTCTCGCTCACCTCGGCCGAATCGGCGGGCGAGAACCCGTTCACCCCCAATGCGTCGTTGTCGAACAAGCCGCTGGACAACGGCCTGCGGTTGAGTTCGCAGACCGGCGCCCCCGATCAGGGCACCCGGGTGGTCAGCGGCACCACCCCCGGCCTCTACGCCGGCGGTTCCAACACCTGCGACACCGCGGCGCTCGGCAACTACCTGGCCAACAATCCGTCGCAGGCGCGGGCGTGGGCCAGTGTGTTCGGGATCAGCACCGGCGCCATCCCGTACTACCTGGACACCCTCACCCCGGTGGTGCTGACCGCCGACACATGGGTCACCAACTACTCGTATCAGGGCGGTTCGGCCCACGCGTACCAGGACGTGTTGCAGGCGGGGACCGCGGTCCTCGTCGACGGCGCGGGTGTCCCGCGCGTGCGGTGCGCGTGCGGCAATCCGTTGGCGCCGCCATCGGCTGCACCGGTCGGCGGGTTCCGCACCCGTGGGCAGCCGTGGCCCGGCTACCAGGTCAACTACATCACCCGGGTCGCCTACAACACACAGAACGTGACCGTCGTGAACAACACGACCACCGTCATCAACCAGGCACCGGCGCAGGCACCGGCCAACCAGACCTCGCTGACCCTGGTCAACCTCGACACCCGCCAGCTGTTCGAGCGGACCGTCGGCGGGCTGCTCGACCTGTCCGGTCAGGCGCCGCTCACCGAGGCGCTGCCGACCCCGGCCGCACTCAACGTGCCCCTGCAGGTCGATGACGACTCCGAGGCGCAGACCAATGGTCTGGCCCGGGCCGGTTCGCCCGAGGTGGCCCCGCAGGTGGAGCAGGAGGCCGAGGCCCGCAACAACGTGCCCCTCGCCGAGAGTGAGAACTCGTCCGACTCTTCCGACCCGTCCGCCTCTGCCGGTGCTCCTGTCGAGGGCAGCAATCCGGTCAGCTCGGATGCCTCGAGCCCGTCCGACAGCAGCACGTCCGCGAGCAGTTCCTCGTCGGCGCAGGCGTCGCCGACGGTGTTCTCCGGCAGCGGTGATTCGATCGGTAGCTTCAGCTTCACCAGCGGCTCCCGTTCGGTGACCTGCCGTGCACCGTCGGAGGAGAGCACCGGATCGGTGTCGCTGACCTGTAGCGACAGTGCATCCCGTTCGGTGTCGCAGAGTTCGCTGTCGCAATCCTCGGTCAGCTCCTACACCGGTTCCGACGGTGTGTGGAAGTTGACGCTCACCGAGGGCAGCAGTTCGACGACGGTCGAGGTCACCTCCGCCACCTGGCAGACACTGGCCACGACCACCACGTCGACCACCACCACCGAGACGACGGTGGAGACCACCACTCCGGAGACCACCACGACGACGGAGACCACCACCGAGGAGACGACCACCGAGACCACCACGGAGGAAACGACCCTCGATACGACCACCACCACGACGCCGGCATCCTGATCTTCCGGTAGGTGAGACAAGGCGGGTGCCCACACACGTGGGCACCCGCCTCGTCATCTGACGGGCACAACCCGGCCGGCATTCGCCATGTCACCCCTGGTCGAGCACGCATCCCCACAAAGCGATACCGACCAACGATGGCTGAGTAGGCATCCTCCTAAAGCCACACGCCACCAACGATGGTCGAGCACACGTCCTCGCAAAGCGATACCCGATCCACGATGGTTGAGCCGGGACCGAGCCCGAAGGGCGAGGACCCGAGTCGAAACCTCCTCCACCACAACACCACTCACTGATCCGACTCGCGGCCAAGACCTCCGCACCACGAACGATGGTTGAGCCGGGACCGAGCCCGAAGGGCGAGGACCCGAGTCGAAACCTCCTCCACCACAACACCATCCGCAACAACCCCACACCGATGGTCGAGCAGGACGAAGGTTCACACTCCGCCGCGTACCACCCGCCGAACCATCAAATCCTCATCCAGCACAACACAATCCGCCCGATATCCAGGCAGAAGATCTCCGACCCCATTGATGCCCAACGCGCGCGCCGGTGTTCGCGCACACATCTCCACCGCAGCGACCAACGACGTATCGGTCGCCCCGCCACCACATCCGAATCCACCTGCCGCACGTCGAAATACACCGGCCGGCGTCGCAGTACTCCCGGCAATCACGTCGGAGCCCTGAACTCGTGCCACCCCGCCCGACACCTCGACATCCACCGGCCCCAGACGATAGTCACCGTCGGCCATCCCTGCCGCCGACATCGCATCAGTGACGAGCGCAACCCGTTCCGCTCCGACGACGCGCACCACATGCGCCACCATCTCGGGCCGCACATGCACACCGTCGGCGATGAGTTCCACCGTCACCCGGGCGTCGTCGAGCAATGCCAACACCGGCCCGGGTTCGCGGTGGTGGAGTGACGGCATCGCATTGAACAGGTGCGTGGCCACCGTCGCGCCTGCCTCGATCGCCGCGGCGGTCTGCTCGTAGGTGGCATCGGTGCGCCCTACCCCCACCACCACCCCGGCTGCCACCAGGCGGGCGATCGCCGCGAGCGCGCCGTCGAGTTCGGGTGCGAGCGTGACCATTCGGATTGCCCCTCCCCCGGCGGCGAGCAAGTCGTCCACCGCGTTCGCGGACGGCGCGACCAGCACGTCCGGATCATGTGCGCCGCACCGTTCGGCGGCCAACCATGGCCCTTCCAGGTGGATACCCGCCACGGTCCCGTCGACGACGTGGGTGCGTAGCTCCCGGATCTGGTCGAGGAGGGTCGGGATCGGTGCGCTCACCAGACTCGCGACCAGCGTCGTCGTGCCCCGGGCCCGGTGGAAGTCGACCACCTGGTGCGGGCCGTCGGTGAACGAGGCCCCGCCGCCTCCGTGCACGTGCATGTCGACGAACCCGGGAACCACGGTGTGCCGCGGGTAGTCGTGGTCGGCCGGAGTCGGCGGTGATCCTGCGCCCACGTCTCCGATGTGGCCGTCGACGATCGTGAACCATCCCGGCCGTAGTACCTGGCCGCCGCTGACCACGCACGCCGCCGACACCGTGACCGGCCGGGTCATCGTCATGCTCCGGACCGGCCGAGGATCGCCCGGCCCAGCCGCACCGCGCCCTGAACGGGTTCGGCCCCGAGCGCTCGCACGTCGCTGATGCCTGCCGCCGCGAGCCGTTCCCGAAGGCGGCTCTGCAGCATGTCCTGATGGACGACTTGGCCTCCGCCACACACCACGGGGCCGTCGATGTCGAGGATCTGCGCGACACGGATGACCAGCCCGGCCAGCGCATCGGAGGACCTGTCGACGATGTCGGTACAGCGTGGTTCACCGGCTGCTGCCTGCTCGAACACCAGGTGTGCGCGTTGCGCCCAGTATCGGGGAGTCCGGGTGTAGAAGGCGTCGAGGAAGTCGACCACGGCGCCGAGGTCGCATTCGGCCAGCAGCAGACCGGCCAACTCGGATTGTGGGCGACCGGCGTCGTGGTCGGCGAGCGTGAGCCGGATGGCTTCGCGGGCCACCCAGTAGCCGCTGCCCTCGTCGCCGAGGAGGTGACCCCAGCCGCCGGCCCGTCCGGTTGCCTCGCCGCGACGTCCCCACGCGACGGCGCCGGTCCCGGAGATCAGCGCGATCCCGTCGTCGAGGCCGGCGGCGCCGAGGATCAGCTGGGTGTCGTTGACGACGCGGATCTGCGCAGTGGTGAACCGTTCGGCCAGCAACCGCTCCAATCGCGCGGCGGCCGACGGTGCGTCGATCCCCGCCGAGCCCGCCACCACCACGTCCACCCCGCCGGCCCCGCCCATCCCTGCGATGGCCTGGTCGAGTTGCTTGCCGGCTTCGCCGTCGCCCATGGACGAGATGTTCGCGCTCCCCACGATCACCTCGGAGACGACGCTCGACGCCGACGCGCGCATCGCATGCGTCTTGGACCCGCCGATATCAAAGGCAACGATCGGACCACCGGCGTCTGATTCAGTCACGTCGTCCATCCCACCATCCACAAGTTGCCTCCTTGTGCTGCCGAACACACTCATCTGCAGTTACGATGCTCACACTTACGGGGAGCACCAGGGGGAAAAGGTGACCGATTTCTTGTCGTTGCCGGGCAACACCGTGCCCATGGACCACGAAGGCGGTCCACTCGGGCCAGGGGGCACCGCGCCGCTCGACGGCAGTACGGACGGTGGCGGAGTTGTGAGGTTCACGTCGCCCGAGTGGAGGTGGCGAGCGAGTGTTGCGGCCGAGGGGGCGGACCAGTTGCGAGCCGCAGCAGATCTGATTAGCGACGTGGCTATCAACAATTACTTCGGCGAGTGCGTCGAAGGCAGGGAGATGCACATCAAGGCCATGCAAATCACCAGCCACTGGCGACTCTCAATATCGAATAAGTCAAACGAGCTCATGCGTTTGAGTAGCGATTGTCAAGATGCCGACACTACACTCGAAACTGCAGACAAGAACAATGGTGCGATCCTCCAAGGGTAAGTCCGGTCCGGCCCTATTTGCAGTTTCTGCTTTTATTCCAGTCCTCCTATCGGGCTGCGAAGTATATGGAACCGCAGTTTCACAGGAATCCATCTCTGCCACTTTAGCCCAGCCGACGCCAACTCCTCCGATCCGACAGACCGACACCCAAGGGAATTTTCTTCCATTCCAAACAACCTTTCCAAATCGCTGGAATACGAACAATGACGGCACAGAGTACGAGCCCTGCACGGCCGTGGCCGAGACCACAGTAAGCTCATTCGGTGCCCTGCCCAGCACAGTTCGCGATGTTGCGGTGGCAAACTTCCAGACCGCGCGCGGTTGTCGATGGTATTTCGGCCCCTCCCGTACACCTTCAATTTCGCAATCAGTCGGCAACGCACCTCCTATAACCGAGTATAAGGAGAGGTTAGCTACTACATTCTATTGGTTCCCAGATCAGCAATTCCGCGGGCGGACAGTCGCGATCGGATCGTTAGGCCCTGACGTGTGCACCACCTTTGTTCGATCAGGAAACGCAAACATCACGAGCTCGTATTCCGACCTGAACAGACCTACCCCACCCCTCCCCACCCTCTGCGCCAAGGCCCTCGAGTTCACTCGGGCGACTATCGACAAGATGCCGCCGTGACATGGCCGAGAAGTGGTTGCGTTTCGGCTCGGCTTCCGGACCAGAACGCAACCACTTCTTTGCCTATGCGGAGACGGCGTCCGCCTTCTCCTGCACGTCGGCGGCAGGCAGCTGCTTGGTGAACTCGAGGTTCGGGTCGGCAACGTCCATGGCGAACGACTTGCGGTCCTTATAGTAGCTCATCGACATCGACCACGGCTCGGAAACACCCTGCCGCGGAAGCCAATCCATCGAGCGCTGGACGTAGCCGGCGCCAAAGTCGAGGAGCGGGCGGGTCTCCATGGTGGAGTCGGCAATCGGCCGCACCGCCGGGTAGCCACGCGCATCCATGTAGGCGAGCAGCCGGACGAAGTGCTCGCACAGCAGGCCGACCTTCAGCGTCCACGACGAGTTGGTGTACCCGATGGCCAACGCAAAGTTCGGGATACCGCTGAGCATGAAGCCGCGGTAGACGATCGACTCGTTGATCGCGATCGGCTCACCGTCGAGGTTGAGTTTCACCCCGCCGAACAGCTGGAGGTTGAGACCCGTTGCGGTGACGATGATGTCGGCTTCGAGTTCCTGGCCGCTCTCGAGCAGGATGCCCTTCTCGGTGAAGGTCTTGATCCGGTCCGTCACCACCGACGCCTTGCCCTGCCGGATGGTGCGGAACAGGTCGCCGTCGGGCACGGCGCACAGACGCTGATCCCACGGGTTGTACGGCGGGTTGAAGTGGGTGTCGACGTCGAAGCCCTCCGGCAGCAGCTTCTTGTTGACACCGCGGATGACCCGACGAGCGGTCTTCGGGAATCGCTGGCACGCCTCGAACAGCACGCGCTGCTGCAGGATGTTCTTCCACCGTGCGAGCGCGTAGCCGCGCTCGTCGCCGAGCACGGCGCGACCGATGTTGGCCACCGGATCGTGCTTGGGCAGCGGCAGGATGTAGCTCGGTGTGCGCTGCAGCATGGTGACGTGGTCGGCCTTCTCGGCCATCGCCGGCAGCAACGTGACCGCGGTGGCACCGGATCCGATCACCACCACCTTCTTGCCGGCGTAGTCGAGATCCTCGGGCCAGTGCTGAGGATGGATGACCTGCCCGGTGAAACGGTCGCGGCCCTCGAACTCGGGGGTGTAGCCCTCGTCGTAGTTGTAGTAGCCGGCACCGGAGAACAGCCAGCGCGCCTTGATCTGCGTGGTCTCGCCGGTGTCGCCGCGCTCGACGTCAACGGTCCAGCGGCACTCCGCCGACGACCAGTTCGCCGAGATCACCTTGTGCTGGTACCGGATCTTGTCGCCGATGCCGTCCTCGCCGATCGCCTCCTGCAGATAGTCCAGGATGCGCGAGGCGTCGGCGATCGACTGCTTGTCGGTCCACGGCTTGAACGCGAACCCGAAGGTGTGCAGGTCGGAGTCAGACCGGATCCCCGGGTACTTGAAGAGGTTCCAGGTGCCGCCCATACGGTCGCGGCCCTCCAGGATCGCGAACGATGTCCCCGGCAGCTGGGTGGTCAGATAGTGGGCTGCTCCGATCCCGGAGATCCCGGCGCCGACGATCAGCACGTCCAGTGCATCGACGGTGGTGGCGGTTTCGGTCACTGATGTCTCCTCGGAATTCGGCCGAATATGACATCCGGCGTTGTCAGGTTCCAGAATGCCACTGTTGCGCCCATCACACCATGTGCACTCTGCCCACAATGAGACGATTCGCTGTTACAGTCTGCCCCATATGACCACTCCCTGGCCGACGACGTCGCCTGCCGTGCGCGACCTGATCCGCCGCGGCGCCGAACTCATCCTCGATCCGCCCGCCGACTGGGTCAAGGAGATCCACGAGGCGTCCCTCAGCGGCGACCGCATCCGGGCAGTGGCCGAGGACCCCGTGCTCGCCGACGGCATCCGCCGCACCAACATGGCCAACGTGATGCGCTGGGCCACCTACACCGCCGCCCACCCGGGCGAGCGCGTCCCCATCGCCATCACCGCGGAGATCCTGACCGGCGCCCGTGACCTGGTTCGACGCGGCCTCGACGAGGCATCCCTCGACGCTTTCCGGACCACACAGGCGGTGGCCTGGCGCCGCTGGATGGACATCGCCTTCCACCTCACCGACGACCCGGTGATACTTCGCGAACTCCTCGACGTGTCGTCGCTGTCGATCTCGACGTTCATCGACGACACCGTCAACGCCATGTCCGAACGGATGCGCGCCGAACGTGAAGAACTCACCCGAGGCAGCCACGCCGAACGCCGGCAGGCCGTCTCGCTGGTCCTCGAGGGGGCGCCCATCCCGCACGCCCGCGCTGAGGCGCAACTCGGGTACCGGCTGTCCGGTCCGCAGGTCGCCGCGGTGGTGTGGAGCATGGTCCCCGACGCGACGGAGATGCTGGAGGCGGCCTGCGACGTCCTGGCCCGCTCGGCCCGTGTGACCACCCGGCTCACCGTCGCGGCCAGCGCGACATCGTGGTGGATCTGGCTGCCCACGCATGACGTGGGTACGCCCGACCTCGGCGACCTGCCCGAGGTCCGGGTGTCACTCGGACGGTCCGGCGACGGCGTCGACGGGTTCCGCTCGGCGCATTTCCAGGCCGTCGCGACCCAACGACTGCACGCGCAGCTCGGCGTCCGACGCCGACAACTCGTCACCTACGACGACATCCGCCTGGTCTCACTGCTGATCCGCGACTCAGCCGCCACCGAGGAGTTCGTCGATGACATCCTCGGTGATCTCGCCACCGCCGACGACGATCTGCGCACCACCATCCACACGTGGATCTCGGTGCAGTGCAACACCTCACGCACCGCCGAACTGCTGTACACGCACCGCAACACCATCATCCGACGACTCGCCCGAGCCGACGAGCTGCTCCCCCGACCTCTCGCCGAGAACATGGTCGACGTCGCGGTGGCCCTCGAACTCCTGCGCTGGCGGGAGTGACGGGCTCCCCACGCCCGTCACCCCCGGCCGTTCTGCAACCGCACGCCGCCCCAGATACCGGTCATCCGGTTGCTGCGGCCCCACATCAGGCATTCCTCATGAATCGGGCACGAGGCACACTCCCTCTCCGCATAGCCGGAATCGTCTGTGGGGAACGGGAACCAGTCGTCGGGGTTCTCACCGGGCGCCGCACAGCGGGCCTGTGTCCAGTCGACGTCGAGGGTCGGCAGCAGCAGCGCGGTGAGCGGGACAGGCAACGGACGGAGGTCGAATGCGGTCATCCCACAACTCCTTCCGTCTGCGGCGGGCCGATCCCGCTCACCTCATGGGGTGCGCGCCCCGAGGGCGAACAGTTCCCATACCTCTTTCTGATCGGCTGCCCACGGATCGTGGACGAACGGCGCGTGCCGCATCGCCATCCCGGCCTCGCGCGGGGTGCGGTCGGCCTTGAACCCGTTGCAGGAGCGGCAGGCGGCGACCTGGTTGCCGAATGTGCTGGCACCACCCCGCGATTGCGGAACGATGTGGTCGACGGTGTCGGCCGGACCCTCGCAGTAGGCGCAGATCCACTGGTCACGCCGCAGGATCGTCTGGCTGGACGCGTGTGACTCCATCGTCTTGCCGGCATACGGCCGGTACGCGTTGTGCTTGATCGCGACGACCCGATGGATCGGGAGCGTCAGCGTGGGTGAATGCACCACCCGCACAAGCGGTGTGCCCTCCATGTTGCGGGCGACATCGGTGGTCAGCAGGATCGCGGCGCGACGCCAGGTGACGCGCGCCAGGATCTGGAGTCCGGCGTTGGTGACGAAGACGGTCATGATCACTCCTCGAGACGATGGCAGGGAACCAGCCACCCGTCGAGGATCGACCCTCGGTGAGATCAGCCGATCGGAATCGGTACCTCTCGGGTGGCGCGGCCGCGGGACATTCCGCGGACGGGACGATGGTCAGGCGACAGTCGATACGTCGACAGCTCACGCCGACAACCGAATTCGTTGCCATCTCGACGCGTCGTTTCGACGATCATGTGCGCCACCTCCTCTCCGTGCTCGTTGTTGTGCGGGCGTGCCCACGGTATGGGCATCTGGTCGGCTTGTCCAGTGATTTCGTCGCGCAGAAGCGGATCAGTCGACCATCACCAGATCTGCCAGACCTGCGACGATCCGGCCGGGCTCGGCAACGACGCCTCCCCGCATCACCCCCGGCGGCCCACGTCCCCCCTTTCGAATTAGGTCAACCTAAGTTAGGCTCTGCCGGTATGGCCGCACCCGAACTCGGTGAGATCCAGGAAACGCTCCTCATCCCCCTCTACGGCCGCGCCCGCGACGCTGCCGAGTCCGGTGGAGGCGTCCTCAAGGACACCAAAGCGGTCGAGCTGGTCGACTCCATCGACTACGACTTCACCAAGTTCCGCGGACCGTCACTCGGCGGTTCCGTGCTGCGTGCATCGATCTTCGACGGTTACATCCGCGAGTTCCTCCAGCGGCACCCCGAGGGCACCGTCGTCGACCTCGGTTGCGGACTCTCCACCCGTTTCGACCGTCTCGACAACGGCCGGTTGCGGTGGTTCGATCTCGACGTCGATGACACGATGACGTTGCGCCGCAGGTTTTTCGACGATTCCGACCGCTACACGATGATCGCCGCCTCGCTGTTCGATCCGTCCTGGCACGAGCAGGTCACCGAACGCGGCGGCCCCCTCATGCTGGTCAGTGAGGCAGTGCTGCTGTACTTCTCGGAGTCCGAGGTCTTCGACGTGCTGCGCTCATGGGCCCGACGCTTCCCCGACAGCCCACTCGCCCTCGACACCGGTGGCCGACTGATGATGCGGTCGCAGGACCGCAATCCGGTCTTCAAAGCGGTTTCGGCACGGATGAAGTGGGAGTGTGATGATCCGACGACGCTGGAACACTGTGGATTACACCTTCAGCAGTCCCGGATCTTCGCCCAACCCCAACCCGCTGTCGCCGCGACGTGGCCGGCCAAACACCGCTACGTCATGCGCCTGATCGGTTGGACGCCGATGGTCACCGGGTACAAGATCAACCTGTTCGCACTGACGTCGTAGGCGGGCCGCACCCACACAGGAGCAGAATTCGAGCTCCCCATTCCGTTCCCGATCATCGGCGCCGCCAATCGGGAACGGAATCGGTACGCGGGAAGCCGCCGTCCAGGACACCGCCGAGCCGACGGTCAGAACTCCGCTGCAGACAGTCCCAGCCGGTGACACACCATGCGCTCGACGACCCTCGACATACCGCCGAGGATCAGCGAACAGCAGGTCAGCACGACCACCGCCGCCCACAGCTGGTCATAGTCGAAGGCGGTGCCGGCTTCCACCATGAGGTGTCCGAGCCCGTTGTCCAACGCCAGATACTCGGCCAATACAGCGCCTGCCAGTGATGCCGGGACCGCGATGCGCGCGGCGGAGATCAGCGCCGGAACCGCGAAGGGTATCCGTGTTCGCAGGACCGACGACACATCTCCGAACCCGTTGGCCTGCATCAGATCCAGAGCACTTCGGGGTGTCCGGGACAACGCCGCGTCGAGGGTGATCAGCATCGGGAAGAAGCCGACGAGGGCTGCGGCGACCGCGGCCGTGGCCGACCCTCGTCCCAGAACGGTGATGACCAGCGGGAGGATCACCACGAACGGCGTCGCCTGCCCGAACACCGCCAGTGGCAGCAGCGCTGATCGGGTACCGCCGACCACGGTGAACAGCACAGCAACGGCCAGTGCGGCAACGGTGCCGATGACGAACCCGAGTCCCGCGTGCATCAGAGTGGCCACAGTCTCCTCCCACAGCGTGGTCCGTGTGGAATCCGTTGCAGTGCGGAAGTATTCGATGATGTCAGCCGGGGTTCGCCGAATGAACTCCGGGACAAAGGGGCCGGCGAGGACCCCGTACCAGACCGCGAGAATGGCACCGGTCGACAATCCCAGCGACACGCACTTTCTGCCGATCGTCGGCTCCGGAAGACGTAGAGGTGTGGTGATCTTCGGTGATCGACCGGAGACCCGGTCCGACACGGATCGGGCGAGCGCGAAGACCGCGCCGACGGCGACCGCAGTCGCCAGGGCCATCGCCCAGGTGCGCGTGGTGAGGCCGGCACGCTGCGAGGTCACCAACGCGACTCCGACGCCTGTGGTGCCGCCCATCATCTCGGCGATCACTGCGCCGAGTACTGCCGCGGGGACCGCGAGTGCCATTCCCGTGGCCACGTTGGGGACGGCCGAGGGCAGATAGATCTTTCGAAATGTGCTGATGGGGCCAAGTCCGGCGACCGCGGCCACCTCGACCGAGGATCGGCTGGCGGCGGCCAGTCCGGTGACCGTTGCCAACGTGGTGGTGAAGAGAACGTACACGGCAGCAACGGTGATCCGAGGGATGAGTCCCGAGAAGATGGTGGTCAGCACCACCGACAGTGCCACCACGGGGACCGTGTACGCCAGCATTGCCGTGTTCAGCAACGGTCGGGTGAGCATGCGGACACGTCCGGCTACGATCCCCAGGGTGATCGCGACGACCACACCGATCGCGTATCCGATGCCGGCCGACGTCGCCGTGGACTGCAGGTTCGTCGCGTAGAAGGCCACGCCGTCGGCACGGATCTGGGTCACGATCATCGACGGGCTCGGAACCGTGGCGGTGCCGAACACCGCGCAGGCGAGGGCCCAGCCAAGGCAGCCGACCGCCACTGGCAGCAGCACACTCACGATCGAGGACGCCGAGACGGCGGGCACCGGCCTGATCCGGATACGTGCAACTGGGATCTCGACGGTCATCGATGCAGTCCCAACAGCAGATCACGCAAGTACTTTGCATGGCCGTTGAATTCCGGCGTATCCATGGTCTCGGCCGTCCGCGGCCACGGGAGGTCGACGTCGATGGTCTCTGCGATACGTCCCGGCCGTGGCGACAGGACCACGATCTGCGTCGAGAGGATCACCGCCTCCGTGATCGAGTGGGTCACCAACAATGTGGTGAATCGCTTTCCTTCCCAGATACGTTGCAGTTCGAGATTGAGACGCAATCGAGTGAACTCGTCCAGCGCGCCGAAGGGCTCGTCGAGGAGGAGCAGGTCCGGATCTGCGGCCAGGGCCCGAGCAATGGACACTCGCTGCTGCATCCCGCCGGACAGCTCGTAGGGCCGCGCTCCGGCGAACTGCTCGAGTCCGACCAGATCGAGCAACTCCGCTATACGTTTGGCGGTGTGCGACTTGTCGCGACGGCGCTCGAGCGGAAGCGCGACGTTGCGTTCCACCGAGCGCCAGGGCAGCAGCGACGCGTCCTGGAAACTGACGCCGAGCCGCCCCGACCTGGCGAGGGCAGCCGGGGACTCGCCGCCCACCGAGACCGTTCCGGCCGTGGGCTGTTCGAGCCCCGCAGCCATTCGCAGCAGGGTGGACTTGCCGCACCCGGATGGACCGAGCAGTGTTGTGAACGATCCATCCGGAACCGTGATCGTGACGTCGTCGAGCGCCTGCATCGTTCTCTTACCATGCCCGTATTCCTTTGACACAGAATCGAATCGGAGCCCCTCGGTCATCGTGAGGTCTGCCCCATCGGCGTCGACGTGCGACTGGATCGCGGTCATTGCGCGATCTCCGGATTCTCCGCGTAGATCTCGTCGACGATACTCAGGTCGAACAGGCCGTCGACGTCAACCGGAACGCCGGCCTTCCGAAGAGATTCCACGGTCGCCGAGGCACGGTCGGGGGTGACCTGCAGGACCCTGTTCGTGGTCCCCGGAACAATGATGAGCGGGGCCATGGCCTGGAGCTTCGCCGTTTGGTCGTCGAGGGTCAAGCCCAGACTCTCACCGTAGTGGTCGACGATCACCGACGCCGTACCGGACGGATCTGCCGCAGCTGCCTGCCATCCCAGGATCACCGCGTGGATGAGTTTCTTGACCTCATCACGACGCGACGTCAGGCTGCTCTCGTCCACCATGATCGTCTCGCCCACCGACGGATAGCCGTTCTTGTCGAACGGCATCGAGACATAGTCGACGCCCTTGGTCTTCAGCGTGACCTCATCGTTGGTCACGAACGCCAGGTATCCATCCACTTTTCCGGTCGTCAGCAACGACAGATCATAGTTCGGCGGAACGGTTTTGACCGATTCGGGATCGATCCCGTTGACCGCGAGGAATCCCCGCCACGGCGTCATGGCGGTGGGCTCGACCGCGATGGTCTTACCCACCAGATCCTGGGGGCGGCGGATCGGGTCGCCTGCCAGGGACAGCACGGTGTACGGGTTCGATTGCAGGGTCGCGGCCACGATCTTCAGGTTCGCGCCACCCTTGTTCGCCGCCGCGGTGACCTCGGGCGAGGACACCCCGACGAGTGCTTTGCCGCTGGCGACGATGGGGTCGGGAGCGATGTTGCTGCCACCCGGTTGCAGTTGGACGTCGCCCGCACCGGTCTTCGCAAAGTACTTGTCGACCTCTGCCAGCACAGGGCCGGCGGCCGCGAAGTCGTAGACCCAGTTCAGCTGCATGGTCGGGGCAGCCGTGCCACCGGTTGTCGAGCACGCGGCCACAGTCATGACCGTCCCGAGGGCGACAACGCCACAGGCCGCGTTCATGATGCCGCGCAGAAAGTTTCGTCGGTTCATCTCTTCCTCATTGACGAATGCCAGGAAGACCCGTTCATGCCGCACGCGTGTGATCGGTACGAGATGCGCTCGGTCGATCACGACCGGGGTTCAACAGGTTGCCTCATGGACGTAGCTGGTCGCACACCGATCGGCCGGGCCCTCCCGATCTCGATGCACATCGGCATTCAGATTATTGCCGACAGCATTCAGATTGCGGGTGTCGAGTTACAGGGAGGTTTCCTTCGGGTCAAACCTTGTTGCCGGCACACCCGCAGCGCTCACGACCCTCGACGCAGAGGCCCCACCGCACCAACGACTCGACAGAACCGACGACCTCAGCGCTCACGACGACGAGCTATCACATGCAGCAGACTCGTGCCCGCGGGATCCAGTGCAGTCCAGCGCGAACGCGAACCGGCGCGACAGAAAATCACGTCACGGCGACCCAACACCCACTCCCCGCCGTTCTCGACCTCCACCCGCAGCTCCCCGGTCATCACGTAGGTCGCCGCCTCGGCGATGTGGTCGAACCACTCGGAGTTGTTCTGTTCCGGCAGGATGTCGAACTCCGAGATCTCCAGTTCGTGGTCGGCATCGGTGAACAGTAGACGGCCTGCCGACGACACCGCACCATCGACGCTGTGGATGGGATGGCCCTCACCAGAACGAAAGACCACAGCGCCGGGCGTAACCGGCTCATCTGGGAGGAGGTCGCCCGGCGCCACCCCCAGGGCCTTTGCCAGCTTGTACAGACTCAGCATCGACGGCGACGACACACCACGTTCCAGCTGACTCAGAAATGGCTGCTTCAGATCGGCGAGCGGAGCCAGGGTGCGCATGGACATCCCCTGCGCCACGCGCAACTCACGGATCCGCGCCCCGATGGCGCGCGCCAGGTCGGAATCATCCCGTGCGGCAGTCGGTCCGTCCACACCGTCGAACCGATCCCCGTGAACACGCGACTTTGACACCTGCGAAACCTCTTCGTAATACATGAAGCTCAATCTGATTGCCGTGAACAGTCGGTGACTGCTTATATGCATCTTACTGGCCCGCTCTCCTCAGCTTACTGGCTGTCGCGTGCCGGGCGACCACCGCCGACAGCGTTCACATCGCCACAGGACCACATTCCAGAACCGACCCTGCCGACACAGCGACGTCGGCGTCCGAGAGGAGCCCCCGTATGGCACGCACCGTACCGATCATCGACCTGACCCCATTTCGGTCGAACACCGACACCCAAGGCGTCGTCGACAAGGTCCGGGCCGCTTGCACGAACACCGGGTTCCTGGTCGTCACAGGACACGGCGTACCCACCGAGCTCGTCACCGCCGCGACTGCAGCCGCTCGCGAATTCTTCGACTCCCCAACCGATGTGAAGCGTTCGTACCGCAATCCCGGTCGGGGTTCGGGATACGAGGAGTTCGCCAACATGTCCCTGGGCCAGTCGCAGGGAGACCTCGCGCCGGCCGACCTTCGCGAGGGATACACCGCACGTCGGGTCGACATCATCGATTGGCGCTCGCCGGTGTGGGGCGCATCAGAGCCCGATACCGCGCTGAGAGAGACCATCTCGAACTACTACTGCGCAATGGACCAGCTGGCCGACACCATCATGGAGGTGTTCGCACTCGCCCTCGATCGGCCCCGAGACTTCTTCCGCGCGTTCACCGACCGACACGACAGCCAGGTCGCGCTCTATCACTATCCGCCGATGTCACGAGAGCCGCTCCCCGGCCAGCTGCGCGGCGGCGCCCACACCGACTTCGGCAGTCTGACACTGCTGCATGGAGATCCGTCGGTGGATGGCCTGGAGGTCTGGAACGGGACCGAGTGG
This sequence comes from Gordonia desulfuricans NBRC 100010, assembly GCF_001485495.1. Taxonomy (GTDB): domain Bacteria; phylum Actinomycetota; class Actinomycetes; order Mycobacteriales; family Mycobacteriaceae; genus Gordonia; species Gordonia desulfuricans. Next base: position 56,806 of record NZ_BCNF01000047.1, read on the forward strand.
GACGCCGCGCCGATCGTGGCGGACTCCTTCGTGGTCAACATCGGAGACCTCATGCAGCGCTGGACAAACGACACGTGGAAGTCCACCGTTCACCGGGTCGCGAACCCCGCGGACGGCGACTGGGACAAGACCCGCTACACCATCGCCTTCTTCCACCAGCCCAATCACGACGCCGAGATCACCAGCCTCGACTCCGTGCATCCGGCCAAGTACCCGACGGTCACCTCGGGCGCGCATTTCACCATGAAGCTCGAGGCCATGGCGCTCACCTGACACGGCACTCACCCGAGATGGCACCCACCCGACAGGGCGATACGAGTCCCTACCGACGAAACCCGGAAAGAACCCCCAGCATGACACCACTATTCGAAGTTCCCACCATCGACATCAGCCCCTTCATCCGAGCCGGATCTCCCGACGAGAAGCGCTCGGTCAGCGCCCAGATGGACCAGGCATGCCGACAGGTGGGCTTCGTCCAGATCGTCGGACATGGCGTTCCCGCAGACGTTCTCGCCGGCCTCGCCGATGCGGTCGAAGCCTTCTTCGGTCTGCAGCTCGAGACCAAGAAGACCTACCGCGTCGACGGCGCCAATCGTGGCTACAGCCCCCCGCGCAGCGAAACACTCAGTCTGAGCTTGGGTCTGGAGTCGACGAGTGGGATGAACGACTTCTTCGAGGCATTCAACGTCGGGTCGCAGGCCGGCGACTTCCCCCAACTCGATCTCCCCCAGCCCGACTACGCGCCGAACGTCTGGCCCGATGTCGAGGGGTTCCGTGCGGGCGTCGAGGCGTACTACGTCGAGGCCGCACGGGTCGCCCGGACACTGACCACGATCTTCGCGCATGCGCTCGGTCTCGACGACGGATTCTTCGAGTACCTCACCGACCACTCGATCGACGTCCTACGGATGAACAATTATGCTCTGCCGCAGGGGATCACAGCCCCGGATGGCGACATCACCGGCATGGGCGAACACACCGACTTCGGATTGGTCACGGTCCTGTGGGCCGACCAGGTGCAAGGACTCCAGGTCCTCGGGACCGACAACACCTGGCACGACGTCGCCCCCGCCGATGACGCGCTGCTGGTCAACCTCGGCGATCTGACGGCGCGACTGACCAATGATCGATGGATGTCCACCTTGCACCGCGTCAAACCACCGATCGTGGACGGTACCGTCGTCCGACGCCGGTCGGTCGCGTTCTTCCACGACGGCAATTTCGATGCCGTGATCGGCACGCTACCAAGCCATCTCGATCTCGCCGACGGGATGGCGTACGAACCGATCACCGTCGGCGAGCACATCAAGGCCAAGCTCGCGGGTTCGCGTCAGGGAAAAGCGAACACCCAAGCCGTCCGTGAGGCGGCCCGAGTTCTGAGCGCTCAGGGAACACCGGCGCGTTGACGACACATCTCGTCCTGGTCCATGGCGCGTGGGCTGGTCCCTGGGTGTGGGATTCGATCCTCGATGCGGTGCGCTCGGCCGGTCACCACCCACACGTGGTCACGTTGCCGGGAGTCGGTGACCTGTCCGGTCCCGTCACGCTCGACGATCTCGCCGACACCGTCGTCGCGCAGATCGACGAGCTCGGCGGGGACGTCGTCATCGCGGGGCATTCCGGGGGTGGGATCGTAGCGACCGAGGTCGGCGAACGCATTCCCCATCGGGTGGCCGGAATCGCCTATGTCGCAGGGATGATGCTTCCCTCCCAACTCGGCTACGTCGGCCTGTGCGAGCAGATGGGCCTGACCGCACCGCCCGGCGTCGGCCCGTACCTGACGGGGATCGACACCCGCTTCGGCCCCGCCACGGCGGTTCCCCCGGAAGTGGCCACCGCGATCTTCTTCCAGCTCGCCGGGCCGGATGCAGCGATCACTGCAGCCCGGCGGCTCGGTGTCCAGCTCGAGTCGGCTCGCCGCATCGCTCCCGTCTGGACCGCCGAGCGCTACGGCCGAATCCCCACGCTGTACATCGAGGCGACGCAGGATCGATCGCTCCCGCTTCACATCCAGCGCCGGATGCAGGCCCTCGTACCCCCGACCGCCACCGTCACCCTCGATTGCGATCATGCACCGCAATTGTCTGCACCCACCGAACTCGCACAGACCCTCATCGCATTCTGCGAGACAGAAGCCCGCGGCTCGCACATCCACGGTGTCCCGGGCGGGAATCCCTCCGACAAGTAAGGACTCGACCAATGCTCATCTACAGCGCTCCCTCAACCGCGACGTCGATCCCCGTGATCGACCTCGCCGAGAGCTTCTCCGACGATCCCGAGGCCCGCGGGCGCGTCGCTTGGGAGATCCACAAGGCCAGTAGAGACACCGGCTTCTTCTACGTCACCAACCATTGTGTGCCCCAGGAGATCATGGACGGGCAGCTTGCCATAGCCCGCGACTTCTTCGACCTCACGCTCGACGAGAAGATGACCGCCGACGCGCGCCGGTCCCCGTGCCTGCGTGGATATGAGGCGATGGCCATCCAGGCACTCGACGAGGGCTCGCAGCCAGATCTCAAAGAGGGTTTCCAGGTCGGTCGTGACCTCGCCGACGACCATCCCTACGTGGCACGCGGATTCGCCAACCACGGAGCCAACCAGTGGCCAGAGGTGATGCCTGCCCTCCGTGGTGTGACCGAGAACTACATCGAACACATGCGCTCACTCGGCACACACCTTGTTCGACTCCTCGCTCTGTCTCTCGAGCAACCGCAGGACTACTTCGATGCAGCACTCGACGAGGTGGTCGTGACCACACGCATGCTCCACTACCCACCGCAACAGTCCGTCGGTGCCGGAAACCAGCTGGGCGCAGGGGCTCACACCGACTGGGGATTGATCACCCTGCTTCTCCAAGACGAGGTCGGCGGCCTCGAGGTCCAGAACGCCGACGGCGAGTGGATCCGCGCACCGCACATCCCTGGGACATTCGTGGTCAACCTCGGCGACATGGTTCCGGTCCTGACCAACGGCCTCTACCACTCCACCATGCACCGGGTACTCAACTGCTCGTCCGCGCGAGATCGCTACTCGGTCCCCACCTTCTTCGATCTCGACTACGAGTACGTCATCGAGCCGGTCCCGTCATGTGTCGCCGACGGTGTGCCCACACGCGAGCCCGTGACGGTGGGCCAACACATCGCGGAGATGTTCCGGCGGACCTACACCAACGTGAGCAGCGAGATCTCGTAACCACATCGTCGCCCACCTCCGCACCGTTCCGACGCACCGTGAGAAAGAAGGCCATGTCCGTCACCCTCGGCTTCGTCAGCATGATCTGTAGGGACATCGACCACCAATCCGGCTTCTACCGTGAAGTGTTCGAGCTTCCCGAGGCCACTGAGCTCTTCTCCGAACATTTCTGCGCACTCCGTATCGGACCGACGATCCTCGCATTCCACTCGCCGGCCGCAATCGACCTGCTCGGCCTTCCCGCCGACACCGAGCCCGGGAACTCGAACAACTCCTTCTGGACGTTCGAAGCCGAATCCGACGACGCCGTCGGAACACTCACCGACCGGGCGGTGCGTGTCGGAGCGGCCGTGGTGAAGGCCCCGTATCGCACCTACTACGGTGCGTGGCAGTCGGTACTGTCGGATCCTGAGGGAAATGTCTTCAGGATCAACCGGACCGATGCCCGGCTGCCGGGCTGACCCGTCCGCCGTCGTCGGCGGGAGTCCCGGCCGCCCAAGACGGTGGTCGTGAGATCGACTGTCGGACGAGCGCCCACCGCTACGCGACTTCCCACTCCCCCATCCCGTTCCCGCTCATCGGGCCCGATACGCGGGAACGGAACCGGTACGCGGGAGGCCACCGCCCACCCGCTCCGGACGGAGATCCAACCGGCGGAGGAGTTGCGCGTTGAGCGCCACCACCACCGTCGACGCCGACATCAGGAGGGCACCGACGCTCATCGGCATCACGAAGCCGATCGGCGCGAGCACCCCGGCGGCGAGCGGCACCGCGATCAGGTTGTATCCGGCTGCCCACCACAGGTTCTGCTGCATCTTGCGGTAGCCGGCGCGCGACAGTTCGATCACCGACAGCACCGACCGCGGGTCCGACGACGCGAGGATCACCCCGGCCGACCCGATCGCGACGTCGGTGCCGGCACCGATCGCGATTCCGACGTCGGCCTGCGCCAGCGCGGGGGCGTCGTTGACGCCGTCGCCCACCATCGCCACCGTGTGGCCCTCGTGTTGCAGCTCGGCAACCTTCGCGGCCTTGTCCTCGGGTCGCACCCCGGCGTAGATGCGGTCCACGCCGAGGTCGGCGCCGACGCTCTCGGCGACGGCCTGGGCATCGCCGGTGATCATCACGACCTGCACTCCCCGCGCGTGCAGGGCATCCACGGCGGCACGGGATTCGGGCCGGATCTCATCGGCCAGCGCCAGTGCGCCGATCACCTCGTCGCCGTCGAGGACATGCAGGATGATCGCGCCCCGCGCACGCCACGGCACGACGTCTGCCAACTCCGACAGACCGTACTCGGCGAGCAGATGCGGCCCACCGACATGGATGCGGCGACCGTCGACGAGCGCCGACACCCCCACGGCCGGCGAAGCCGTGAACCCGCTCGCCCCCGGTATCGGGCGGCCGAGCTGCTCCCCGGCACGCACGATCGCCCTCGCGAGGGGATGTTCGCTGTCGGTTTCGGCCGCGGTGGCCAGGGCCAGCACCTCGTCCGGTTCGTGGCCGGGGGCGGCGGCGACGTCGGTGACGACGGGCTCACCCTTGGTGAGCGTGCCGGTCTTGTCGAAGAGGACCGCGTCGACGGTGCGCATGGTCTCCAGCGCGAGACGGTCGGTGATCAGCACGCCGCCGCGGGCGGCGCGTTCGGTCGCGATGGACACCACCAGAGGGATGGCCAGCCCCAGGGCGTGCGGGCAGGCGATTACCAGCACGGTGATCACGCGGACCACCGCGTCGTCGGGCATGCCGAGCGCCGTCCACACGATCGCGGTGAGCAGCGCGGAACCGAGCGCGTACCAGAACAGCCAGCCGGCCGCGGTGTCGGCGAGACGCTGTGCGCGTGACGACGATGCCTGGGCGTCGGCGACGAGCCGTCGGATCCCGGCCAGCGCGGTGTCGTCACCGGTCGCGGTGACCTGCACGCGCACACCGGAATCGGTGGCGATGGTCCCGGCCACCACCTTGTCGCCGGTCTCCCGGCGCACGGCGATCGACTCACCGGTCACCATCGATTCGTCCATCGCGGCAGCGCCGTCGACGATGACGCCGTCAACGGGCACCGAGGCGCCGGGCCGGACGATCACCACGTCACCGACGGCGAGATCGCCGGGCGCCACGGTCACCACCTCGTCGCCGACCACCTTCTCCGCCTCGTCGGGCAGCAGCGCGGCGAGCGAGTCCAGCGCCGACGTCGTCTGGGCCAGCGACCGCATCTCGATCCAGTGGCCGAGCAGCATGATCACCACCAGCAGCGCCAGCTCCCACCAGAAACTGAGCTCGTGGTCGAGCAGATGCAGCGTCGATCCCCACGACGAGAGGAACGCCACGGTGATCGCCAGCGCGATCAGCAGCATCATGCCGGGCCGGCGGGACCGGATCTCGCCGACGGCACCGGTGAGGAACGGTCGCCCACCCCAGAGGTAGATGACGGTGCCCAGGACCGGCGGTATCCAGGTGACCCAACCGCCGTCGGGGAGCCGGTAGCCGAGTAGATCGGCGAACATGGCGTCGAGGCCGACCGTCGGGAGGGCCAGGACCAACATGATCCAGAACAGCCGGCGGAACTGCCCCACGTGATCGGACATGGTGTGGCCGGCCATGTCGTGATCGGACATGGCGTGCTGGGCCATGTCGTGACCGGCGTGGTCCATCACGACCGGATGGTGGTCGGGATGCTCCGTCATGATCGAACCGTATACCCCTTGGGGGTATAAGGCAACCGCCGTTCTCCCGAACCGCACCCACCGACCCCGATGTGCGCCTAGACTCTCGGTGAAACACTTAGAACATTTTGTTCCAATGGTCGGATCGAGGGGACCCGGCCGACGATCGCGGGGAGGCCACGATGCCAACGGCAACAAAGCAGATACAGAAAGTCCTGGCCACGGCGAGCAACGCCTACCCGAGCCACGACATCCCCCTCGCCGTACCGCCACCCGGCTCCGGCCTCAAACCCGTGATGGGCAACCAGGGCATGCCCTGGCTCGGCAACACCCTCGACGCCCTGTCGGATCCGCTGGGCAGCGCGATGAAGCGCTACGAGAAGTACGGACCGGTCTCCTGGTCCGGCGCCCTGGGCATGAAGATGGTGACGCTGGTCGGCCCCGAGGCCATCGAGGCCGCCTGGATGAACCGCGACAAGGCGTTCTCCAGCGAGCAGGGCTGGGAACCGATGATCGGCCCGTTCTTCCGCCGCGGGATCATGCTGATGGACTTCGGTGAGCACATGCACCACCGGCGCATCATGCAGCAGGCCTTCGCCCGGCCGCGACTCAACGGCTACCTCGACATGATGACCCCGCACATCCAGAAGTCCCTGGCCAACTGGGATGTGGGCAAGGGATTCCCGATGTACACCCGCACCAAGGAACTGCTCCTCGAGCTCGCCTCGGAGGTGTTCGTCGGTTCCACGCTGTCGGAGGCGGAGAACCATCGCCTCGAGGACGCCTTCGAGGCCGCGGTCCGCGGCGGGCAGGCGATCATCCGCGCCGACGTCGGCAACTTCACCTGGGCCCGTGGGCTGCGCGGCCGCGAACTGCTGCAGGAGTACTTCCGTTCGGAGATCGCCACCCGCCGCCAGGGCGACGGCGACGACCTGTTCACCGTGCTCTGCCACAGCGAGGACGACGAGGGCAACACCTTCAGCGACGAGGACGTCGTCAATCACATGATCTTCGTGATGATGGCCGCCCACGACACCTCCACCATCGCGCTGTCGATGCTGACCCACTACCTGGGCCGCCACCCCGAGTGGCAGGACCGGCTCCGCGCGGAGTCCCTCGCCCTGGGCAAGCCCACCCTGGACTTCGACGACCAGGATGCTCTGCCCAGCCTCGATCTGGCGTTCAAGGAGACCCTGCGGATCAACGCGCCGGTGGGCATGCTGTTCCGCAAGGCCGTCGCCGACACCCAGATCCTCGACCACTACATCCCGGCCGGCACGCTCGTGGCCATCCATCCGTGGGCGACGATGCTGCGCGAGGAGTGGTGGCCCAACCCCCGGCACTGGGATCCGGAACGCTTCTCCCCCGAACGCCGTGAGGACAAGGTGCACCGCTTCGCGTGGTCCCCGTTCGGCGGCGGCGCACACAAGTGCATCGGCCTGTATTTCGGTGGCATGGAAGTGAAGTCGATCATGCACCAGATGCTGCTGCAGTTCGAGTGGTCGGTGCCCGCCGACTACCGACTGCAGCTCGACTACGGCACCGGCCCCACTCCGGGGGACGGGCTGCCGATCGATTTCCGCCGCCGCGGCTGACCGATGCACCGCCGTCGACGTCAGCCCAGCATCTGCTGGATGTCGGCGGCGGTGATCGCACCGCCGAACAGCTCGCCCTCGTCGACAGCCGCATCGAACAACGCGCGCTTGCGATCCTGCAGTGCCACCACACGTTCCTCGATGGTGTTCGACGACACCAGCCGGTAGACGGTGACCGGCCGGGTCTGCCCGATCCGGTGGGCTCGGTCGATCGCCTGCGACTCGGCCGCCGGGTTCCACCACGGATCGCACACGAAGCAGTAGTCGGCCTCGGTGAGGTTGAGCCCGAATCCACCGGCCTTCAACGAGATCAGGAACACCTGCGTCTGTCCGTCGCTGAACTCCTTGACCGCGGCGGCCCGTTGGGCAGCACTCATGCTGCCGTCGAGGTAGCTGTAGGCGATGCCCAGGGTATCGAGCTCGTCGCGCAGCATCCCGAGGAATCGCGTGAACTGGCTGAACACCAGGGCGCTGTGTTTTTCGGCGATCAGTTCGGGCAGTGTCTCGGTGAGATAGTCGACCTTGCCCGACGCCACCGCATGGTCGGTCTCGTCGACGAGCGCGGCGTGCAAACTCAACTGCCGCAGCATGTTCAACGAGCGGAACACCTGGAAGCGGTTCTTCTCCCAGTCGCCGAGCAGACCCAGCACCTTCTGCCGCTCACGTGCCAGACGGGTGTCGTAGATCTTGCGGTGCTTCGGCGCGAGGTCGAGCAGCATCACCTGTTCCTGCTTGGCGGGCAGGTCGATGGCCACCTGATCTTTCCTGCGCCGCAACATGACCGGCTTGATCCGGCGGCGCAGCACCTCCATCCGTTCGGGGTGCTGTCCGGACTCGATCGGCTTGCGGAAGTACTCGGTGAAGACCTTCGGCGACCCGAACAGCCCCGGCGCGGTCACCGACAGCAGCGACCACAACTCCATCAGGTTGTTCTCCATCGGGGTGCCGGTGATCGCGAGCTTGAACGGGGCCTCCAGACGGCGGGCACACTGGTGGGTCCGGCCGTTGTGGTTCTTGATGAACTGCGCCTCGTCGAAGATCACCCCGGTCCACTCCTGCTCGTCGAGCTGGGCGAAGTTCAACCGCAGCAACGTATATGACGTCACCACCACCTGTGCGCCATCCACCGCCTCCGCCATCGGCACCTCGCTGCGGGTCTCGGTGCTGGTGATCGGGACCGCATGCATTGACGGGGTGAACTTCTCGCACTCGGCGATCCAGTTGGGGACGACGCTGGTGGGGGCCACCACCAGGAACCGTGCCGCGGTGTCGGCCTTGCATTCGCGGGCGATGAAGGCGAGTGTCTGGACGGTCTTGCCCAGCCCCATGTCGTCGGCGAGGATTCCACCGATCTCGTTGGTACGCAAGAAGGTCAGCCAGTCCAGGCCATCGCGCTGGTACTCCCGCAGGGAGGCCTTCAGGGTGCGCGGCACCGCCACCCGCTTGGGTGGGGTGGCGGCGGCAAGTTTCGTCATCCGCTTGCGCCAGCCGGCGAGTTGCTTGTCGACGACGCCGAGGTCGAGGAGTTCTTCCCACAGTGTGGCGTTCAGGCTCTGTGGGTTGACCAGGCCGTTCTCGATCTCGCCGAGTTCTCGGGCCTCGGCGAGCAGCTTGGCCAGCGTGGCCAGTTCGGGCGAGTCGAGCGCGACGTAGGTGCCCGCGTCGACGAACATATGTGTTGCGCCATGGGACAATTCGGAGATCACCGCAGCGATCGGCAGCTCGTACTCCCCGACGTTCATCGTCACGTCGAGGGAGAACCAGTCGTTGCCGACCTTCTCGTCGGCGCCGAAGCTGATCACCGGCGAGTCGTCTGCCGGGGCGAAGTCGGCGCCGACGCGGTTGTCGATGAAGACATCACGGTGCCCGGTGAGACCCGGGAGACCTTCGGCGATCAGCACCGCGGCCTGGACGGCGGTGAGCGGGAAGGTCGTCGACCGCAGCGCCGATGCCCAGGCCCCGCACCGTTCGATGATCGGGTCGAACAGCGCTTCCAGCTCGGTCCACAGCCGCTTCTCGGCGAGCTCGTCCCGATATCCGACGGAGGCGGCCGGGGATGCGGGCTCGAACAGGTGCAGCTTGTCGTTGACCTGGTAGGCGATGCTCCAGGTGAACCGCGCCTGGTTGCCGGGGGCGGTGGCGATGGTCAGGACCGCCTTCGGTCCGATGATCGTCGGCGCGGTGATGGCCGCGGGGTCGGTGCGAACGGTGCGGGCACCGGTCAGCCGCGGCAGCGCCTCGGCGGAGAACTCGTCGAGATCCTCTGCCGGGATCACCACGACCGTTCGGTTCATCGCCAGGTTCAGTTCGCCGTACTTGATGCTTCGCTCGAACTCACCGAGCGACAACATCCCGTCGCCGACGGCACCCACGCCGTGGGCCGGCATGCCGAATGCCTCCGCGGTGCCCGCGTCCACCGGCAGTCCGTCGATCACGATCCCGGCGGTGAGCTGCGCACCGCCATCGGCGTGCGGTGACACGTCGTAGTGCAGTGCCGCATCACCGATCCGGATACCACTCACCTTCAAGGACGGGTCGGCGAGCAGCGTGACACCGGCGTCGACGGCGGCCCGGAGAGCAGGCCAGAACTGTGCAGCGGATTGGGCGATGGGCAACCAGTCCCCGCTCGTGACGACGGTACGCCCGGTGATGGCGGTGTAGAGCGCGCCCACCGCCACGTGGTCGGGCGCACCCGTGGCGAGCCCCTTGCCGTAGGCGATGTCCGACCACGACGCCCCGCTCTTGATCCAGTTGCCCCGGGCCCCCGCGGTCATCGGCCGGACGGTGAGGATCGGTGACGAGCCAGAGCTCCGCGATCGGGCGAAGGCCAGTGCGAGCGGCGGATACTTCGGTGCGGAGATCCCGGTGGCGGCGGCCGGCAGGCCGATCAGATTGTCGAGCACCGCCCGCCAGGACAATCCTGGTACCGGCTCTTTCGCCGCAGATTGGGCAGGTTGGGCAGGTTGGGTTTGCGACGCGGCCGCGGCGGTCAGCAGCAGACCCACCGTGTGCTTGCAGCACACGCCCACCGGACAACTGCATGTGGCATATTCGATGGTCGCCAGGGACGGCGGTCCGAAGAAGTACACGCTGACGTCGTATCCACGGCGGTGGGACCCGGTGGATTCCCCGGCCAGAAGCCAACCGTCGTCTTCTCGCACCCACTCGACCCCGAAGATCTTGCCCGCGCGCGCGTACTGTCTACCCCGGGCGGCGGTCTGTGTTCCGAACTCCCTGGCCAGCTGGCCCTCGGTCAGTCGCAGGACGGGATCGCTCACCCGTCCCAGGGTACGGGCAGACGCCTACAAGCCCAACCGACGCGCCACGTCCTGCCCGCCGACCTCGCGGACGAACTCCGGGTCACCACAGATGACGAGTTGCTCACGGGCGCGTGAGAATCCGACGTAGAGGCGTTCACGCGAGCGGGATCGGGGCCGGGACTCGTTGAGCGCGAGCACGATCACGCGGCGTTCGAGCCCCTTGAACCCGAGTACGTGACCGTAGAACACCTGGTTGTCGTCCCAGAACGAGTCCCAGTACGCCTCGGTGCCCTCGGCCTGGCGATTGACCTGCTCGGGGTGGCGTGAACCGGTGGTCAGCAGGGCGATGTCGCCGGGCGCCCATCCCTGGCCGAGGAGCGGATCGATCTGATCGTCGGCGACGTCGCACGCCTGATCGGGGCCGCAGGCGATGAACCGCACCTCCGGACCGTCACCGCCACGCAGTTGCATCCGCTGACCGACCATCGGCCGGAATGCCGTCGCGATCTGCCGGGTGTTGCGCAAGTTGTGGTCGAGCAACAGGGGCACCAGTGGGACCGGTGGTGTTCCCTGCCGGTCGAAAACCCGTTGTGCCTCATCGCTGAACACGTACAGGCCGTCCTCGTCGGGATCGCCCAGACAGGCGAGCATCGGCGGCCACCATTCGTCGGCGAAGTCCTGCGCCTCGTCCACCACGATCGCGTCGAAGCGGTGCCCCGCGGGCAGTTCCTCGGCCAGTCGGGTATCTCCCGGGGGAGTTCGTGTTCCCAGAAGTCCTGACTCGCCGCGGTGCGGATCCGTTCGTCCGGCCCCGACGGTGCGCCCCACCGCATTCCGAGTTCGTGGAACTCCCCCACGTATGCCGGCTGCTCGCGCCGCGGCCAACTCGCCGTGATCCGTTTGAGGTAGGACGCCAGTCCATGTGAATAGCAGACCAGCGCAACCCGTTTGCGCGCCTTGGCCAGCCGGCGTGCCTGCTCGACGGCGAGGAAGGTCTTGCCGCTGCCCGCCCCGCCTCGCACCTCCACGCGGTTGAGCAGGCCGATCGCGTCGAGGATCACCGCCTGGTTGCCGGTGAGTGCCTCGGCGGTGTCCTCGTTCGCCAGGGCACGGGCCACCACATCGCGCTGCGGCAATCCACGTCCGGCGAGCACGGTCTGCAGGTCGGCGATCCCGTCGGCGGTGATCGGTTGCGCATCGGAGTCCTTGTTCAGCAACACCATCAGGATCAGCGGCATGAGGTTGTCGAGCTCGGTGCGGTCGAGGACCTTCCAGCGCGGCAGTCCGGCAGCGCGTAGTCGCCGGCGAGTTTCACGTTGGGCAGCACCACCATGTGATCCCAGCGCACGCGGCCCGACCGCCACCGCGGGTCGGCCTCCACATACTCGCGCAGCGCATAGCAGGCGTCGCGGGCCTGGGCGACCGGATCGATCCGCTTGGCTCCCTGACCTGGCCGGTCCTGTAGCCAGCCGGCGCCGTCGTGCCACACCTCCCCGCCCTTGACCTCGATGCAGACGATGCCGGCACCGGCGATCGCGACGACGAAGTCGGCCTCGTGGTCTTTGGTGTGGTCGGTGACGCGCTGTCCGCAGATCAGCAGGTCGTCGTCGAGCATCTGCTCGGCCAGCCGGGTGAACACGGACCGTTCGGCGCCGGCGGCGAAGCGGGGTTCGGCGGGCAGGATGTGCGGCATGGCGTCGGCCTCCTCGGTGACGTCGGGTCGCGGTGCCCGGAGTGTGCCACAGCGCTCGGACATCGAACGGCCACGGCATCCATCCGGGTGACGATCCGTCCAATCGCCTGACATCCGATGCCACACGCTGGTACTCCCGAGGGGTGAGCGCATCGATCTCCCCGGCAGCGACGTTGCCCGCCGTCATCGACGACATCGCGGACCGCACCCCCGACGCCCCGTTCCTGGTCACCGACGAGACCACCTGGACCTATGCCGACGTCCGCGACACCGCCGACCGCCTCGCCCGCAGCCTGCACACCATCGGGGTGGGCCCGGGTGACCGGGTGGCGATCGCCGCGCCGAACGGCCCGGAGTGGATTCTCGCCCTGATCGCCACCGGCCGGATCGGTGCGACCCTGGTGGCACTCAACATCCAGTACCGCGAGCACGAGCTGGACTTCATGCTCAACGAGTCCGGCGCGAGCGTGTTCATCTGCGCATCCGAGCACCGTGGCTTCGACTTCGTCGGGTTCCTGGAGGGCTTCCGCTCACGGCTGCCCGGCGTCAAACACTTCGTCTTCCTGGGTCACAACGGCTTCGACGGCAGCCGCTCGTGGGCGCATCTGCTCGAGTCCGCACCGTCCACCGCACGGCAATGGGAGCCGGTGTCGACGCTGGCCACCGCGGTGCTGCTGTACACCTCCGGCACCACGGGCGCACCGAAGGGCGCGATGCTCACCCACGGCAGCATCCTGGCGTCGGCGCGGGCGCAGGCGGTGCACCTCGAGCAGGCCGCCGACGACGCGGTGATCGCGCACATGCCGTTCAACCATGTCGGCGGGCTCACCTGCACCGTCATCGCCGCGGCGGTGGTCGGCGCACGCCTCATCGTGGTGCCCGGCTTCCATCCGCAGCAGTCGTTGCAGGCGATCATCGACCACCGCGCCACCCTGTGCGTGGGGGTACCGACGATGTTCTCGTTGATGCTGGGCGAACCGGCCTTCGCCGACGCCGATCTGTCCGCGATACGGCTGTGCGTGGTCGGCGGATCGAATCTGGACCCGGCGCTGGGCCGTCGGGTGGCCGACGCGTTCCCGGGCGCCCGGCTCGCCAATCTCTACGGGTTGTCGGAGACCTCGGGAGGGGCGGTGATCTCCGCGGCCGACGACGACCTCGACACCCTGGTGGAGACGCTCGGCGTGCCGATCGGCGACACCCGGGTGCGCGTCGTCGACGACGAGGACGCCGACGTCGAGGACGGTGTCGACGGCGAACTCCTCGTCGGTGGGGCCTGTCTGGCCGACGGGTACTGGCAGCGGCCCGACTCCACGGAGCTGGCCTTCGGTGACGACGGGTGGCTGCGCACCGGTGACATGGCCACCCTGCGGGCCGACGGGCATGTGGTGATGCGCGGGCGCAAGAAGGAGATGTACGTACGCGGCGGATACAACGTGTATCCCGCCGAGATCGAGAATGTGCTGGCCACCGCCCCCGGCGTGGTGATGGTCGCGGTGATCGGCGTACCGGATGCGACCTACGGTGAGGTCGGCTGGGCGATCGTCGTCGGCGACGAGGAACTGGACCTCAGCCGGCTGCACGCACGGTGCCGGGAGCAGCTCGCCCGGTACAAGCAGCCCGAGCGGATCGTCGTGGTGGAGTCCCTGCCGCTCACGCCGTCGGGCAAGATCCAGAAGGCCGCACTGCAGGCGATGTACGGGTCGACAGCCAACTCCTGAGCTGCCCCGACCCGAGTAACGCCGACCCGAGTAACGCCGACCCGAGCAGGGACGACCCGGGCAGCGACGACGGGGTCACTGCTCGTCCTTGCTCGGCAGCTTCCATCCGAAGGTCGCCGTCGGGGCGGACCCTTTGGCGAACAGACGCGCAGGCCGGCCGCCCGCGGCGCGGGTGACCGGGCTGCCCGCGGCGTCGACCTGCGGAGCCAGTAGCGGCTGGACACGACGATTGAACGAGTCGCGCATCAGACGCCGGCCGAGGATCGCCTCGTGCAGTTCCCGCAGCTCGGTGAGCGTGTACGGCGGGATGAGGAGATTGTCGGGGTCGGGGCGGTCCTCGTAGCGTCGGCGCAGACTGTCGGTGGCGGCTGCGATGATCTGTTCGTGGTCGTAGAGCAGCGCCTCGCCTGAGGTGAGCGCACCGGTGTCGGTCACCGGCTGCAACTCCCCGACCACGTCCGTCAGCTGCGCGGCAGGCAGCGCGACGGCGTGCGCGATCGAGATCGTCCATCCCCGGGGATCCCGATCAGGATCATCGAACACCCGCAGCAGATGCGGGTGGATGTGATCGGGCGAGAGCCCCAGTTTCAGCTGCACCACCTCGTGCACCGTCTCGGTGACGGTGTGCCGATCCCGGATGAACCGTCCCGGTAGCGCCGGAGCCCCTGTCTCGTCACGCTGGACGACCACGCACAACGCATCGCCCACCACGGTGAGCACCGCGATGTCGACGGCAACGCTGGGACGCGGGTAGTCGGTCAATCGACTGAACTTCGCAGCAGTCACCGGTCAACCCTATGCGAGATTCTGCGCAAAGTAGTAATCTCATAAACGCGCAAAGTCGCCTCGGTCCGATGCCGGGGCGGAGATTGGAGTCGAAGACATGTTGTTCTCCGCCGCCCTCGACGTCGATGTCGTCGCCCACGAGTCCGCCGACGAGGTCACCGTGCTGCTCGATCTGGCGGCACCGGCCGCCCCCACCACCGAGCGCGCACCCGCCGCATTCCAGGTCGTCCTCGACCGCAGCGGTTCGATGAGCGGCCGGCCGCTCGAGGGTGCGCAGCAGGCACTCGCCGGGGTGATCGCCCAGCTCGCGCCGTCGGACGTCTTCGGCGTGGTCGCCTTCGACGACGACGCCCAGATCGTGGTCCCCGCGGGTCCGCTCACCGACAAGCAGCGCATCACCGACCGGGTCCGCGCGGTCACCCCCGGCGGCTGCACCGACCTCTCGTCGGGCTACCTGCGCGGTCTGCAGGAGTTGCGGCGCGCCACCCGGTCGGCCGGTATCCGCGGCGGCACCGTGCTGGTGGTCAGCGACGGCCACATCAACGTCGGGATGCGTGATCACGACGGGTTCGCCGCGGTCACGGCGAAGGCTGCCGCCGACGGTATCATCAGCTCCACCCTCGGATACGGCGATGGATACGACGAGTCGTTGCTGTCGGTGATCGCGCGGGCCGGCAACGGCAATCACGTCTTCGCCGCCGATCCGGACGCCGCAGGTGCTGCGATCGCCGGTGAGCTCGACGGTCTGCTCGCCAAGTCGGTGCAGGCGGTCACCCTGACGGTTCGTTATGTCCCGCAGGTGAAGTCACTGGCGATGTACAACGATCTTCCCGCCCACCAGATCGGGGACGGCGAGGTGATGATCGAGCTCGGCGACCTCTATGGTGAGGAATCGCGAAAGCTGTTGCTGCGCTTGAATGTCGATGCGATCGCCGCCTTGGGTCTGACCCAGCTCGCCACCCTCGAGCTGCGCTACGTGGAGACCGGGACCCTCACCGAGCACACGGTGACGTTGCCGATCTCGGTGAACGTTGTACCCGGTGACGAACTCGGTGATCGCGTGCCGGATCCGGTGGTGCGGTCGGAGAAGCTGTACCAGGAAGGGCAGCAGGCCAAACTCGAGGCGTCACGGGCCTACGAGGCCGGTGACCTGGCCGCGGGGGCGGCACATCTGGCACGCTCACGCGCCAGCATCGAGGCGGCGGTACTGGGGGCGCCGCCCGAGGTCGCCGGGTCGATGGCCGACGACCTCGCCCTGATCGATCAGATCGCCTCGCAGGCAACGACGCTCGGGACCGCCCGAATGTCCAAGATGTCGCGGGATTCCTACCACTCCGGCAACCGCAAACGCGGCCGCACATAGCCGCCACACAAAGCCGCCACACCCACCACGAGGAGAACTCTTTGTCCGACATCCAGTCCCGTGCCGTCGGCGCGCTCCTGCTCACCGCTGTCGGGGATGCGCTCGGCGTCCCCTACGAGTTCGGTCGCCGGCTCGGCGCCACCAACATCCCCGAGATGATCGGCGGTGGCCTGGGCGACTACGCCCCGGGCGAGTGGAGTGACGACACCTCGATGGCCGTGGCCATCGCCGAGGTCGCGGCCACCGGAGCTGACCTGGCCTCCGCGGAGGGCCTCGACGGCGTGGCCCGCGGATTCCTACGGTGGGTGTCCGATTTCCCGGGTAACCGTCCGCCGGACATCGGCAACCAGACCTACGCCGTGCTCGACGCCGCCCGGCGTCGGCTCGCGCAGGATCCGGATGTCGCGCCCGGTGAAGTGCTGCTCGAGATCTCGACCGCCTACGCCGATGCCCATCCCCGATCGGCCGGCAACGGTGCGCTGATGCGCACTGCCCCGGTGGCGCTGGCCCACCTCGATGATCGCGATCACCTCGCCGAGGCCGCGCGGGCCGTCGCCGCACTCACCCATGCCGACGAGCTGGCTGGTGACTCGTGTGTGCTGTGGTGCGAGGCCATCCGGATCGCGATCCTGCAGGCCCGCTTCGACGTTCGCAGTGGACTCGACCTGCTGCCCGCCGATCGACGCGACCAGTGGGGTGACTGGCTCGGCGCTGCCGAGATCGGCGATCCCCTGGACTTCTCCCCCAACGGGTTCACCGTCGCCGCATTGCAGGCAGCCATCGCGGCGATCCTCCAGACACCGATCGCCGACGACCAGCCCGGGCGCCACCACCTCGAGGCGCTGTACACCGCCGTCCGGATCGGTGACGACACCGATACCGTCGCGGCCATCGCAGGTGGTCTCCTCGGAGCCCGCTGGGGTGCCGACGTCGTCTCGGCCGAACATCGCGAAGCGGTGCACGGGTGGCCGTATGTCGGTAATTCGCCGACAACGGCAGCCGAATTGCAGAAGTACGCCACGGCCGCCTGCGGCTGACCTGGCCTGAGTACTCAGGCCAGGTCAGGCCCGAGGAACGCGTCGACCACACCGAGGAACGTCCGACCCACCGGTCCCAGCTCCCCGCCGGCCTCGACGGCACCCAGGTAGTCGCCGTGGCCGGCGGGGAGGATCAGGGACCATGCGTTCGGGACCAGCTCCGCCATCTGTTGAGTGTGGGAGGGCAGCACCACATCGGTTCGGCCGCTCACGAACAGCGTCGGGCAGGTGATGGCTCGCATCGCGTCGTCGTCCACGTCGACGAACCCACGCATGAGGCTCACGTCGAGCTCGAACATCCGCGTCAGGTCGTCGGGGTCCGGATCGATCTCCTCGTAGGCCGCCCTCAGCGCCGGCGGCAGCGAAGCGATGTTCGCGTCATCGAATCCGTCCCAGAATCCGTCGAGAAGGCCATCACGTCGACAGAACGACGACGCGATCACGAGACGGCGGATCAAGTCGGGACGATTCTGCGCCACGTGGAGTGCGGCCGGGCCTCCGCTGCTGAACGCTCCGAGGTCGACCGGTCCGACACCGAGCTTCTCGATCAAGGCGATGATGTCACCCGCCGAGTTCTCGAAGGTGTACGGCCGATCGGTATGCGGAGTGTGGCCATGTCCTTGCAGTTCGACGCCGATCACCCGCCGCGTCTGGGACAGGACCGGTATCGCGGCACCCCAATGGGCTCCGATCGTGCCGGCACCACCATGGATCAGCATCAGCGGCGGAACGCCCGCATGATCGGCGCCGTAGGTCTCGAAGTACAGATCCAGCGTGGTCATGGCAACTCCATGGTCGGGGGTATGTCCCGAGTATGGACCGTCTGGTCGCATCAGAATCATCGGTTGGCGAGGCCCATCCCTGTGCCCGGCCGGCCCCGCTGCCGAAACCAGGGGAAGGTTCATCACCCCCGTCCCCCGAAACCAGGGGAAGCCCGCCGCCCGAAACCAGGGGAAGATTCGTCACCCCCATCGCCCGAAACTCGGGGAAGGATCCTTCCCCCAGTTTCGCAACCTTCCCCGGGTTACATCACGGGGAAGAACACGAACCTCGGGGAAACACGGCTT
>NZ_BCNF01000048.1 GCF_001485495.1 Gordonia desulfuricans NBRC 100010
CTGGCGACCCCGTCCGAGGCCAGCAACAACACCCTGGCCTGCAGCACCTGCTGATGCGGAACCCGCTGGCTGCGGGTCAACCTCTCCAACGTCTCGCGCTCACCATCGGTCAACGGCAACGGTGCCGCAGCTCGCCCACTCATACAGAGAATTGTACGCAACATGTGGACGGTTATTTGCGAGACACACCACTAGTGTCCACCGCGCGGACGCAATCGGAACGGCTCGCGTTTCGCCGTGCGATGCTGCGGGCCCGGTTCGCGGAGTTGCGTGAGGGGGTGTGGACCAGGCCGGCCAATCTGGACCAGGATCTCGACGAGATCATCACCGGCTCATGCAGGTTCGTCGTCGGGCGGTTTCGCGACGACACCCCACCTGTCGCCGACCTGTGGGACCTGTCGTCGTGGTCGGCCGAGGCGTGGCGCCTGATCGCGGTGATGGCCGATGCCGACACCCTGGTCGCGGGATTCGTCGCCAATGCGGAGGTGTTCCGGCACCTTCAGCTCGATCCCCTCCTGCCTCCGGAGCTCCTGCCCACGGACTGGCCGGGGGAGCAGCTGCGAGCGCGCTTCGCCGCGTTCAACGCCGACTACGCGGCCCGCCTACGAGAATTCAGTCAGGAGTGATCGCCGGCCCCGATCGTCGGGAGTCCCAGGGTCACATCGGAAGTCCCAGGCCCGCAAGGTCCTGGCATGTCCGGGATGCAGGCGTCGTCCTCAGCCCGCCGGGGTGGGCTTGCGCCGAATCCCCCATACGCCGATGAGCACCGCTGCCACCGCACTCAGTGCGGTGAACAACCCGAGCCCCATCGAGACGATCAGCGGCACCGACAGAGCGGTGATCAATCCGCCACCGAGGAAGGGTTCGTAGGGTAGCTGCTTGTAGCCGTACGCGTTCGCCGTGGACGTGCGGCGTTGCGGATCGACCATGTCGGCCAGGACGAAACCGGTCGCCACGTTGCCCTGCGACTGGCCGAAATCGGCGATGGCGTGCTCGAACCAGTCGTCGCGGTGGAACCGCCTGCCCAGCACGATCAATGCGACCACGCTCCACCCGACGCCGATCACCGTGAACACGACGATCGCGGGCACGTTGGAGCCGATCGTCGCCAGCGACATCGTGCCGATGGCGCACACCAGCAGGACGTCGAGGGCGATCGACGAGATCCCCTCCACGGCACGCTTGTCCACGTGATGGGCCTGCCCGGTCTTGGTGACCAGCCACTGCACGATGAAGCCACCGATGACGGCGACCGGGAACAGCGGCATCTTGTCGAGGATGTCGGAGCCGGGCGCGGACACGACGGCGCGCGCGGCCCACAGGATGCCCACCGACAACAGGATCGTCACGCCGATCAGTGCGAAGGCGATGGTCGTGGGATGGAGCCCGGAGTCTGCGGGGGGCCGCTTGTCTGCCGGGGGGAGGTGGATGTCGTCGACGTCGTACTGCTCGTCGGGCTGCAGGGGTTCGTTGCGTTTGAGCGGGATTCGCGGATTGCGCACCGCCCAGCGGACGTGGGCAGAACCACCCACGACGCCGGTGACCATGCTGATCGTGGCCAGCCCCAGTCCGATGTCGACCAGTTCGGGGACGCCCGCGTCCTCGAACAGCTGCCAGCAGCGACCCGGCCTCCTTCGAGGTGCCGAAGACCGGCGCCGGCAGCACCAGGACGGCGAGACCGCCGAGCGCGAACTGCCCGAACGGGAGGAAGGCGCCGAAGAGCGTATGGGGTGCGGCCGCATGCCATAGGCCCCGCCGGTGCGTGTGCGGAGTGTGATCTCTGGCCGACCCCGTCCGATTCCTGTGAGCCCCAACTGCTGTGGCATCGACCAGCGGTGCTGTCCGTCAGCCGTGCCGACCGAGGTCGGCCGCCGGTGGTCTGCCACAGACGGGCGGACGCGCCTGGATCGAGCGGGCATCATCGTCGCCGAAGGCGCACGGCCCGGGACGTCGACGCGACGATCGCCGCCGCGGCGAGCACCACCATCGGGGTGGTCAGGCCGACGGTCGGCGCGAGGGTCGTGACGAGCACCGGGAGCCCGAAACCCAGGTAGCAGGCGACGTAGAACGCACCGGTCACCGCGCCTCGGCGGGCAGGTGGTGTCCTGGTCTCGACGTCGACCAGCCCATCGCGCAGACACAACCCGTAGGCGAGGCCGAGGACCACAGCGGTGACGACGAACAACGCCATGGAGGGGTGGGCGCCACCAGCGGCGCACAGGAGGAAACCCACCGCGGCCAATGCGGCGCCGACGACGCCGGCCATCGGGCCGGCATGCGCCTGCCGGACGACGAACTGGATGATCACCCCGGTGCCCAGGGCCACGGCGGCGGCGAGTCCGGGCACCCAGGCGTCGTCGCCGATCCGTGCCGACATCACCACCACCACGACCGTCACCGACGAGAACACCCACAGCGCCATCGGGACCGACCAGGACAAGGCAGCCCCCACCGACCGCTCGTTGTCGTCGATCATCCCGTTCGGATGCGCATGGTGGGGGCGGCCGCCGGGGGTCAGCACCGTACCGATCGCAGCCGCCGCCAGTGAGACGATCCCGGTGGCGAGGAACGGGATCTGCAACGGATGGGCGACGAGTTCGGCCAGTAGACCGGTGATCACCGGGCCCAGCGCGAATCCGGTGGTGAGGACGACACCGGCCGATGTCACTCCCGACCGCCCGCGCAGGTCACCGGCCCAGGCGGTGCCGGCGCTGATCGCCAGTCCGGCGCCCAGACCCACCACCAGCCGGCCCGCCAGGACGCCGGTGGAGTCATGCCAGACGACCATCGCCAGATTGCCCAGTCCGGCCACGGCGGCGCCGGAGAGCACCACCGGACGTCGACCGGTCCGGTCCGAGAGCGTGCCGCCACCGAACAGGCCGGGCAGCAGTCCGAGCGCATAGATCCCGAACGCCCCGGTGAGGACCGTCGCCGACAGTCCCTCGTCGGCCTTGAGTACGGGGATCATCGACGCGAAATGATTGGCACCCCATCCGGTCACGAACAGGACCAGCAGGACGACGAGGAGGGCATACCGCAGCCGGATCGGCATCGGCGCGGGCAGCGCGCGCGACGGCAACTGTGGTGAGCGGTGTTCGGGTCGGGCCCCTGATGACGCGGGCACGTCAGCCGTCGAACCGGCCGGACAGGCGCTCGACGCCGCGGAACAGGGCCCCGTGGTCGAGGCCGCCGTCGCCGTTGGCGCGTGCCGACGCCATCAGGGTGGCCATCAGCGATCCGACCGGGACGACCACCCCGGCCTCGCGTGCTGCGGCCGTGACGATCCCGAGGTCCTTGTGGTGCAGATCGATCCGGCCTCCGGGCTCGAAGTCGCGGGCGATCATCCGGGCCGCCTTGTGATCGAGGACCGCCGACCCGGCCAGTCCGCCGGCCAGGACCCGGACCGCCGTCGAGGTGTCGACGTCGTGGGCCTCGAGGAAGACGATCGCCTCGGCCAGGGCTTGGATGTTGGCTGCGACGATCAGCTGGTTGGCGGCCTTCACCGTCTGCCCGCTGCCACTCGGGCCCACGTGCGCGACGGTCCCGCCGACCGCGTCGAGGACCGGTGCGACGGTCGCGAAGGCGTCCGGGGAGCCGCCGACCATGATCGACAAGGAGCCGGCCACCGCGCCCTCCTCGCCGCCGGAGACCGGGGCGTCGAGGAACTCGAGGTCGCGGGCGCGGGCCAGGTCCGCCATCCGGATCGCGACATCGGGTCGGATGGTGGAGAAGTCGACGATCACCGTGCCGGGTGCGGCGTGGGCGAACACACCGTCGTCGGCGGTGAGGACCAGTTCCACATCGCCGGAATCGGGGACGTTCAGCATGACGATGTCGGCACCCGTGGCGGCCTCGGCAACAGAGCCCGCCGCCGTACCTCCGGCGTGCACCAGATCGGCTGTGCGCGAGGCGGTCCGGTTGTACCCGATCACGGTGTGTCCGGCGCGTACCAGGTTGATCGACATCGGGCTGCCCATGACGCCGAGTCCGATGAATGCGATTGTGGCCATGGCAATCCTTTGCGGTGGGAACGATCAGTGGTCGGTCGAGGACGGTGCCGGGAATCCCGGAATCCAGTCGAACGGGTCGGGCCGGGTGGCGTGGTGTTCGAGGCTGATCCACCCCGGGTATCGCTGCGCGTCGAGGGTGGCGAGATGGGCGGCGAGATCCAGTGTCCCGGTACCCGGCTCACCACGGCCCGGTGCGTCGGCGATCTGGACGTGACCGATCCGGTCGGCGAATCCGACGAGTACACACTCGACGTCGTCACCGTTGACCGTCAGGTGATACAGGTCGGCGAGCAGTTTCACGTTGTCGACGTGGTGGTCACGGCGGACGCGTTCGCCGACGGCGATCGCATCGGCGGCATGCGTCAGCGGGTAGGCCGGTATCCCGCTGATCGGTTCGATGAGGATGTCGGCGCCGATACTCGCGGCGGCCCGGGCGGCGACGGCGAGGTTCGCCGAGGCGAGCTCGTCCTGGACGTCCACGGCGAGGCCGTCGAGCCGGTTGCCGTAGAGCGCATTGAAACCCACCGTGCCCAGTTGGCCGCCGATCCCGATCGCGACGTCGACGCTGTCGGTGAACTCGCGGGAGGTCTGTGGATGCGAGAGCAGTCCGCGGTGCCCGGCGGCGAGGTCGCCACCGGCCAGATTCAGGTGCGTCAGGCGAACACCGGCGTCGTCGATCGCAGTGACGAAGGCGGTCACGTCCTTCTCGGACGGGACGCCGGAGTCGAACGGCCACCAGAACTCGACAGCTCCGAATCCGGCATCGCGGGCCGCCTGCGGCCGGCGCAACAGCGGAAGGTCGGTGAACAGGATCGAACAGTTCACGGTCAGCCGGTGGGTGTCGATGCTGTGCCTCCTCTGCTCTGGCAGGGCCGTGCCTGCTGCATCGCAACCATGTCCGTGCTGCGATGCCCGTCACGATTCTGTCAGGGCGTCCGCGGCCGGCCGGACACCCCCTGCCGGCACGGATGGACCGCGGCGACCGCGGGCGTAGAGTGACGGTTGAGGCCTCTTGATGTCGTTGTCCGACAGCAGCCCTGACCGTCGGACACTGTTGCGCGCTCGTCGCGGCGACCGGTGTCCGCATTGTCGCGAACGAGAGGTTGGTCCGGTGATCCGAATCGGTGCTGTGGTGGTTCTCGTGGCGGTCGCCATCGCGACGATCGTGGCCGCGGTGCTCGGACCGTGGGGGTGGATTGTCCTCGCCGTCGTCTTGACCGCGGTGGCCGCTGTCGGCGTCTACGACCTCGTCCAGCGCAGGCATTCGATCCTGCGCAACTATCCCGTCGTCGGACATTTCCGGTTTCTGCTGGAGGACATCCGGCCGGAACTGCAGCAGTACTTCATCGAGCGCAACTTCGACGGCCGGCCGTTCGACCGCGACGTCCGCTCGCTCATCTACGAGCGGGCCAAGGGGACCGCCGCCGAGCTGTCGTTCGGGACCGAGCGTGACATCGATGCCGCCGGCTACGAATACCTCGTGCACTCCACCGCACCGATCGACCCGGCCCCCGAACCGTTCCGGGTGCCGGTGGGTGGTCCCGACTGTCGTCGGCCGTACTCGATGTCGCTGTTGAACGTGTCGTCGATGAGTTTCGGGGCGTTGTCGGGAAATGCGTTGCGCGCGCTGAACAACGGCGCCCGCAAGGGCGGTTTCGCGCACGACACCGGAGAAGGCGGGCTGACGCCGTATCATCTCGGCGGCGCCGACGTGATCTGGGAGATCGGGTCCGGCTATTTCGGCACCCGCACCGACGACGGCCGCTTCGACGCCGCCCAGTTCGCCGACAAGGCTGCGAATGACCTGGTGAAGTGTGTCTCGCTCAAACTGAGCCAGGGGGCGAAGCCGGGCATCGGAGGAGTGTTGCCCGCGGCCAAGGTCAGTGCCGAGATCGCCCGCTATCGCGGTGTGCCGCAGGGGCAGAAGTGTGTCAGCCCGGCGGCACACTCGGCGTTCGCCACACCACGGGAGCTGATCCGGTTCATCGCGAATCTGCGTGAGCTGGCGGACGGTAAACCCGTCGGGTTCAAACTGTGCGTCGGCTCCCGGGTCGACCTGTTGGCCATCTGCAAGGCGATGCTGATCGAACAGATCACCCCGGATTTCATCATCGTCGACGGTGCCGAGGGCGGAACAGCCGCCGCCCCACTGGAATTCGAGGATCACGTGGGCCTGCCCCTGACCGATGGTCTGATGACCGTGCACAACGCCCTGGTCGGCACCGGCCTGCGGGACCGGATCCGGATCGGGGCGAGCGGGAAGGTGGCCTCCGGCAACGACATCGTCAAACGCCTCATCCAGGGCGCCGACTACACCAATGCCGCCCGGGCGATGATGATGGCGGTGGGCTGCATTCAGTCGCAGCGGTGTCACACCAATCGCTGCCCGGTGGGTGTGGCCACCCAGGACCCGCGACGTGCCCGGGCCCTCGACGTCCCCGACAAGAGCGAACGCGTCTATCGATATCAGCGGGCCACGGTCGATCAGGCCATGCGGATCCTGGCGTCGATGGGCATCGACGATCCGTCGCAGCTCTCCCCGCATCTGCTGCGTAAACGGATCTCGAGCACCGAGCAGCGTTCCTTCGCCGAGATCTACGAGTGGCTCGGTCACGACGAGCTCACCGTTGACCCGCCGGAGACCTGGGTCGACGACTGGCGACGCGCCGACCCCGATTCGTTCGGCCCGCCGGGGGCTCGCCGACGATCGGCCGGCGCCTGACGCGGCGCTCGACGGTCAGGTGACGGGCGTGCAGGGGAGCGGTGTGTGCGGCGGCGGTGATCTGCGATCTGTCGGGTCGGCAGTGTTGCGTTCGAGTGCGCTCGAAGGCCTACCGTGGCTCCATGACCAGTTCCGATGACCAGTCCATCGCAGAGGTGTCGGCGCGAACCGGGCTCTCGCGTGACACCCTGCGCTGGTACGAATCCGAGGGCGTGATCCCGACGGTGCCACGGACCGCGGCGGGGGTGCGTCGCTACGACGACGCGACCATCCGCATGATCGAGCTCCTGGTCCGGTTGCGCCAGACCGGGATGTCGGTGGCCCACATGCGCGACTTCGTGACCATGGTGGGGCAGGGGGCCCGGACGCACGGGCGGCGGATGCGGCTTCTGGAGGACCACCGGGAGGAGATCGAGTCCCGCATCCGCGAACTCGCCGATGGCCTGGCCGCCGTCGACGAGAAGATCGCCCACTACCGGCGACTCATCGACGCCGGGCTCGACTGCACAGAGCAGGTGATCGAGGATCCCGACGAGCTGGCCGAGCAGCGGTGGACCGGCGAACAATCAACAGAGAGAAAGTGATACATGCGGACAATCGAGTTGGGTGACGGTCTGACGACCTCTGCCCTCGGCTTCGGCGGGATGTCGCTGACACACGTGTACGGCGGCACCGACGACGACACCGCGTTGGCGGTTCTGCACGCCGCCGTCGATGCCGGGATCGGCTTAATCGACACCGCCGACGTCTACGGCACACCGCCGCCGGGGGTAGACGGTCCCGCCGGGACCAACGAGGAACTGGTCGGTCGTCTCCTCGCGACCCGCCGCGCCGAGATCACCGTCGCGACGAAGTTCGGCATCACCGGCCGGATCGGTGCCGGCGGCGGCTTCGGGACCCGACGTACACGCGGTGACGCGGAGTATGTGCGCAGCGCCTGTGAAGCATCGCTGCGACGCCTCGGGACCGACGTGATCGACCTGTACTACATGCACCGCCGCGATCCCGAGGTGCCGATCACCGACACCGTCGGCGCGATGGCCGACCTGGTGAGCGCGGGCAAGGTACGCCACCTGGGGCTGTCAGAGGTGACGGCATCGGAACTTGCTGCCGCACAGCAGGTTCACCCCATCGCTGCGGTGCAGAGCGAGTGGAGTCTGTGGTCACGCGATGTCGAGACCAACGTCGTACCGGCCGCTGCCGAACTGGGTGTCGGCTTCGTGCCCTACTCGCCCCTCGGTCGGGGCTTCCTCACCGGAACCCTGACCCGTGAACAGATCGATTCCGACCTTCGCGGTCAGACCGCCCGGATCGGTGACAACTGGGATGCCAACCAGCGCGCAGTGGCCGTCGTCACCGACGTGGCGCAGCGGGTGGGCGCGACCAACGCCCAGGTGGCGCTCGCGTGGCTGTACGCCGCGGGACGTCGGCTGGGGGTGGGCGCCGTGCCCATTCCCGGAACCCGCTCCACCACACGACTCCAGGAGAACGCGGCCGCGGTGGACCTGACCCTCGACGACGCCGCGATCGCGGAGCTCGACACCGTCGCGGGTCTGGTCGCCGGCGACCGCAACATCGCCTCCGACCCCACCTGGATCTCCTCAGGACGCGAATAGCAGTGCACCACAACAGAAAGAAGAACATGACCACCATACCGGCCAGTCATCGCGATCTGCTGGAACGGCCACTGTATGCCCATCTGGCCACCATCCGACCCGACGGCACACCGCAAGTCAATCCGATGTGGTTCACCTGGGACGGTGAGTACCTGTACTTCACCAACACCAGGACACGCCAGAAGTATGTGAATGTGACCGCCCATCCCGCGGTGGCGATCTCGGTGAACGACCCCGATCAGCCCTACCGGTATCTGGAGGTGCGTGGAGTCGTCGAACGCATCGACGACGATTCGTCGGGGGCGATGTTCGCCGCACTGGCCGAACGGTACGGGCTGACCATGGAAGGACCGCCTGGCGACGTCGCCGACCGGGTCACCTATGTGGTGCGCCCCACCGCGACCAGTAGGCAGTGACAGCAGGCCGGGGTGCTCGACGCGTGACCTGGGGCTACCGGGTTGTTCTGTCGGTATGTGACTTCGGATCGCCGCTGACGCTCATGTCGTGCAAGGAGTGACTCTGGCGAATCGGCGAGCTCGGATTCGTGGATGACAGGTAGCCCGCTGGGCCCATCGTCACGGATGGACGCCGCGCTTGTTCAGCCACACCTGCGGATTGATCTTGCTGCCGCTCTTGTCCCAGACCTCATAGTGAAGGTGCGGGCCGGTCGACTCGCCGCGATTGCCGACGGTGCCGATCTGCTGACCCGCCTGCACGTGCTGGCCGGCGTGGACGAAGCTCTGGTCGACATGGCCGAAGACGCCGGTGGTGCCATCGTCCTGGCTGACCCGGATCCACTGGCCGAAACCCGACGCCGGACCGGATTCGAGGACCACTCCGTCGGTGACGGCATACACCGGCGTACCGATCTTGGCGGCGATGTCGACGCCGTAGTGGTGGGTGCCCCAGCGCGAGCCGTAACCCGAGGTCACGGTGCCGTTGGTCGGCTTCATAGCCTGCTTCCTGCCCGGCACCGAGAGGTTCGGGCGCAGCAGATCACGTGTCAGCTCGTCGAGCTGTGGGGGCAGCTTCAGGTTCGAGGGCAGCGCGACGTTCTCAGGCAGCGTGATGTTCGACGGCAGGGCCGGGACCGGCGGGGTCGACGTCGGATGCGCGTTCGCGCTGGCGGCGCCACCAGCAGCAAGTCCGATCGCGCCGGCGAAGACCGCGAGGGCGCCGGCCTGGGCGCGGATGGGCGTGGATGTGACGGCCCGGTGTTGGCCGCGCGATCCTGGGCGTTGCTCCGTGTCGATCGAGAAGCGTGTCGGCGTCTGGGCAGTCAGTCGGTGTCGAGGCACGGCTGGGTCCGTTCGTTTCGTAACAGTTCGGTATCGGCAAGGACACGGCGAGATTACCCACAGGTTCCTGAATTGGTCCTGAGAGGTTGCTGGATAGTGACCGACGACACATCTATGCGTGTGGGCCGGATGGGGATGGTGCGTGGTTCTTCACCGTCGTGACTTCCAGGCGGAGCCGTCGGCGCCGCCGTCCGCGGGGCCGCGGCTTCCTTACTCCCCTACGCCCTGCAATGGGAGTTTGTCGGTTGCGTTTCCGGGCGGGGATAGTTGCCGGATGAGATTCTCCGTGCACCATGTGGCGATCAGCGTGGCATCGATCGAGAGGTCGGCCCGGTTCTACGCACAGTTCGGCTTTCGGGAAGTGATGCGTTACGACGCTCCCGATGCGTCCATGTCGGTGTCCCACCTGCGCCTCGACGGGATGATCCTGGAGTTGTTCACCTTCGCCGCATCGGAACCGCTGCCGGATGCGGCTCGCGATCTGGTCACCGATCTGCCCGAGATCGGCGTGAAACACTTTGGTCTGCAAGTAGATTCCGTCGAGCTGACGTTGCGTGACTTCACCCGGCGCGGTCTGTGTCCTGCCTCGACCGCCATCACAGAGGGGCGTACCGGCGTGCGGTACTTCTTCATCACCGACCCGGACGGGATACTCGTGGAGTTCCTTCAGGACGATCGCGTCTTCGACTGATCGGTTCTCGCGTGGTGGCCGTTCACGATCGGGAGTCGGTGACCTCGACCGGCGTATCCGGTCCCGCACCTTCGGTCTGGATGCCACTCCGATAGCAGAAAACCCCTGCTGAACAGGTGTTTCGTGGTGCCCTCGGTGAGACTCGAACTCACACTGGACGGGTTTTGAAAACCTGCGGTGTGCGTTTTGGGTGACTTAACGACGAGCGCAAATGCGGCTGACTATTTGGTATCGACGCAGGTGGGGCCGCATGAATCGCTACCCATTGCTCACTGGCGGCTACCGCTGGATCACCGCTCGATTACCCGCGAGCGCCGGGGTGTTGCCGGGGTAGCGGCGAGCGGTGGGCGGGGCATAGGGTGGCGGGCAGTACGGCATCGCTGGGTAGTACCCGGCACCGGCTCGCGGTTCGTTTGGTGAGCGTCCGCAAGTTCTACGGCGTGATCAGATTTCCGCCGACAACTTCACATCTCAGTTCGGTAGGGCCGGACTTCCGTCGACCAGACGTCGCGGATTTCTCGCTTTCATCTACTACCGAATCGGAGTTTTCACAGCATGTCCACCACTCACCCCGCCCCGGCGCAGTTCTTCGCGTTCGGCGGCGACAACGCTCGCGGCTACAGCACCCACGGCGACGTCCTCGTCAACAAGACGGCCGACGGCGTTGATCTCAACGTCATTTGGGACGAGGCGAATCAGGTCATGTCGGCCTGGAATCGGAAGCGCACCGACCTGGCCACGCTGATCAGCTACCCGACCATCGCCATCGGTGACACTATCCCGCAGACCATCGGCGGCGATCATTTCGAGAAAGAATCGTAATACGTTGAGCAGCAAGGCATTTCGACTGCTCCGGACGCGCTGATAGTCGGCTACAACTGGCGCGACTGGGATCTGGCCACGCGGGCGACCTGGAAGTTCCTCCGTAGCGCCACCGCCGAGCAGGTCTACGACCTCGTCAACCGCGCGATGGAATCCGACAACCGACTCATCACCGGGACGCTGTTGCGGCGGCTGTTCGACCCTGCGCCGGTCCTCAACGAGATGGGCCAGACCTGCTACGGCCTCTACACAGGCACGGACGGAATCACCCCACCGTCGTTCGCGGGGCAAGACTTCACGTCGAACACGAGCCACTATCTCGTCAGCGGCAATGCCGCGCTCGATCCCGGCGACCTCACCGACGCGATCAATCAGGTCACGTCCAAGGGCTTCGGCATCGACGGCGCTTCGCGGCTGATTGTGCTGTGCCACCCCCTGGAGTCCGAGGTTATCGCGCAGTTCAGGGCGGGGCAGACCACCAACGGAATTGTCTCCAAGTACGATTTCATCCCGTCGAACAGCTCCATCCCGTACCTCACGAGCGAGACGGTGGTCGGTCAGATCGCGCCCGCCGAGTGGTCCGGGCTGGAGGTGAACGGCTCATACGGTCCGGCGTGGGTGATCCCGTCGTACTTCCTCCCGCAGGGCTACATCGCCGTCGTCGCAACGGGCGGGGCGAACAGCGGCGTCAACCCGGTCGCATTCCGGCAACACGCCAACGCCGCGTATCGGGGATTGCGCATGATCCCGGGCAAGGACCAGCGCTACCCGCTGCAGGACAGCTTCTTCCAACGCTCGTTTGGTTCGGGCGTCCGGTACCGAGGCGCAGCGTGCATCGTGCAGGTCAAGGCGTCGGGCGCGTACACCCCACCGTCGTGGAACTGGGAGTAGCTGCCGACATGTCGGCCAAGTCCGAGTTCGAGTCGGAGATGTCCTGGGGTGCCGGTTTGGTGCCCCAGGGCCTCGAATACGCGCCACCGAGCGAAGGTGGTCGGTATCACGGTAAGGCTCCCAAGGTCGACGCGAAGACCGCCGACGGGCTCACCGCCCTGGCCGACGAACTGGCGCAGCGCCGAGCACTCCGCAATCAACCGGGGCCATCATGAAGGCGCGCGACTACATCCGCCGCGATAGCCGAGGGCGCTTCGCGGCGACACCCGGCAAGCGGGTGATCAGCGCCCTCGATGAAGCCGAGGCCGCCTTACGGCGTGCGGAGGACGGCGTTACCGAGGTCGCGGCGGCTCGTCGGTCGGCCAAGGCGCAGCGTAAGCGCACGGTTCGTCGGGCTGCTCTCGCGGGCGCGGCCGTAGGGGCGATGGTCCCAGCACCGAGGGCCGTCAAGGCCTCCACGGCGAGCGCAGCGGTCTACGGCGTGATGACGACAGCGGCCGGATACAAGATGGGCAAGAGCCTCGGCACCATGAAAATTCGGTACCGATCGCCGTCCGGAACCCGGTTGAAGCGTTGAGATGCCGCTACCTACCCCACGGCACCCGGCGCACCCCGCAACACGGCTCACCGAGAGCTGAGCCACCCCAGACAGGCCGCAGCGCGGCCACCCAGCAGGTGGGTTGAACGCCCAACCCGCCGAGAACTAGCGGGAGCCTCGGCTCTCCCGCTAGAAGGAGACGTCGACTTGTCCGTCTCCTGGCACCGCGGTCGACTTGTCCCGCCCGTGCCGAGGACGTCCCCGACCCCCAAGCCGGGGGCGTCCTCAAGAGACCCCGTCTCACCGACCTGTCCTGGACCGGTGAGGCGGGGTTCTCGCTCGCTACACGCGATCCGGGAAGGGCCACCAGGGGTCCTCTCGCATTTCGATCACACCATCCCGCGTCACGGTATGCGTGACGTACCCGCGAGTTCCGTAGGCGAAACGCTCAGCTCGTAGATGCGCGAGGTCTCGGGCGGCACTCCAGCCTGGTGGGCCAGATTCCCGACCCTCGTGGAACCAATCGGGCATGTAATTGCATTCTTGATGCCAGAGGAACAGCTCTTTTGCTTTCTCTTGCAACTCGTCGCGGATTGAGCGGTTGCGTTCGTTTACCTCGTTCCAGAACCACTCGTAGAACGTACGAGTTGCAGTCATATAGCGCTCGATGATCGGGGCGAGGTCGAACTTGTCAGGCTGGGCTCCGAGATAGCTCTTTGCGGAACCTCCCCATCCGCTCCATCGAAGGAGTCTATCCCGATCAAGTTGGAGCGTATTCACCTGAATTACAGGGCCACCCCAGGAGTGACTGATACTCGTGCCGAGGCCAGGGAGGGGTATCGCATAGTGAGTGCAATAGTTCCGCAGCTTGGTTACAAAGGCAGCTTCGTCAGTCTCGAACGTGCCCGTGCGTTGTTTGTCATATTCTGCTTGGAAAGCAACCCTTTCAGGGTCTTTCTCGTCCGGCCAGCAATGCCGCACGACGACGCGTTGCGCG
Source organism: Gordonia desulfuricans NBRC 100010 (assembly GCF_001485495.1). Taxonomy (GTDB): domain Bacteria; phylum Actinomycetota; class Actinomycetes; order Mycobacteriales; family Mycobacteriaceae; genus Gordonia; species Gordonia desulfuricans. Next base: position 13,586 of record NZ_BCNF01000048.1, read on the forward strand.
TCGATGAGCGATGAGACAGACGTTAGGTAGTTGTGAAGAAGACGCACCAGTTCGTTCATGTACTGGTGGTCGAGATTCTGCACATTCATCTGCGAGTTAACGAATCTCCAGACGTGCGCGGCAAGCTCCTGACCGTTAGTACCGAACACATAGGAGGCACGATTCAGTGCTTCCAGGTCTTCCTTGAATCGTGCGCCTGGCAAGGCTTCGATGTGCGCCTTGCGCCGGTCCATCTCGATAACGAACGGAGATTTGTAGACTTCCTCGACAGTAACGTCGTCGTCTGGATCGCTGGTCATCCCCTGACGATAGCGTCGGCCCCGGACACTCCGAGGGGACATAACACGGTTCGTCTATTCGGACGGTAAGCCGTCCAGCAAGCGCCCTGGTGTCGTATCCAGACCGGCGGCGATCTTCAAGACGTTCTCGATGCGGGAACTGCGTTGGCCGCGCTCTACCTGGCCGAGATGCGTCCAGTGAATGCCGATGTGATCGGCGGCGACTTCCTGGCTCCAACCGAGCTCATGCCGCCGTGCGCGCACGCGCTCACCAAACGCCGCGAGGGTGGCGTTGTGGGGCGGTTTGGCGTCGGCGGGCATGGCGCCCTAGTCCATACGTCCCGACTGTAACCGTCCAGAGTGTAATCATCGTATCGGCTGGTGGTGTTAGATATCTGTCGAACCAACTAAGTGAACAAGACGACACCCATGAAACGCGCATTACTCACCACCGTCGGTGTTGGACTCCTGGTGCTGGCGAGTGCTGGATGCAGTGACGACCAGCAGCCGTCGGCAGGCTCGTCGTCGGTTGCGGCTGCGCCGTCCGTCGGTAGCGCCGAATGGCCGATCGCCCTGGACTTGATCGCAGACCTGACGGGCAAGGGTTTTCACTGCACCGACGAGCAGGTCATGCCCGCACAGACCGAGTTCATTGAGTCGGCCGCGAAATGCAGGACCGGACCGGCGACCGGCGGAGGTATCTACGTCTACGCGTTCACGTTCGGTGCGCCCGTGCAACCTCAGAGCGCTCTGCAGGCCAAGACGGCCGGGAATAGCATTCGTCGGGGTCCGGCCAAGTCCGCATATGTCTCTGACGCGAACTGGATCGTGGAGTGCCCGGATGGCGACAGCGGAGGACCGGGCGAGACCGCCTGCAAGGCTGCTCAGAAGACGATCGGCGGCACTCTCACTCAGTAGCGCACCGGCAATCTGCTGAACTACGTCCTTCACACGAACCACTCTCATCACTTTTCTGCCGCGCCGTTGGGGTGCCTGAGTGACGGGGCGGCTCCGAAAACGCCTCAGCGGCCAAATGAGAGCCGAACCTACCCTGTATGCCCGGATTCTGTTGCGCACCAACGACTATGGGATGCGCGGCGCTTGGCAATTGGTGCGCAATGCTGTAGGGTTGGTTGCACACCGGCCAAGTGGTGGCGTTACCCCGAAAGCTAATCCGTGTAGGAGCCTCGCAGTTTGACTGCGGTGGAGCGCGCACATCGGGTTTCTTGAGCGAGCTACGGGATTTGACCCAGAGATATCTGCGCACGTGACGTACGGCGGCAAGCGATGGCCGCCTCACCAACCGAGCAGAGCCCTCGTCAGATCCTGAAAGGCTCAATCATGTCCCACGCAGCACGAGTCGCCCCGGCCCGACCGGCAGGCGCTCCTCAGCAACCGCCCCGAGACCCGTATCGGCAGCCCGCGAATCGGGTGTGGTCCGAACAGCCGACGCTTGTCGGCGTGGAGGCCGTAATCCGTTTCGCCCGTGACGAGCTGGGCGTCGACCTGACGACGTGAAGTTCTGGGTTCTTGACCCGTTCTCAAAGATCATTCGCGGAAACGAGGACAAGGCAGAGGACGTCAATCCGTTTTGGGCGGCGCTGCGAGAGATCATGAAAGAGGCCGGGTGTCGTGCGGCGTTCGTTATCCATCACGCCGGTCATGGCGTGGAGGGGATGAGGGCTCGGGCTCGTGGATCGTCGGCCATCGAGGGTGATCCCGAAGTGATCTTGTCCTACGAGCACGGCGGCAAACCGGGCGACTTCCCGCCCGACGACCGACGCTATCTGTCGGGAGTGGGGCGTATCGACGTGGTGGACCGGCTGAACCTGACCTACGACCGCGCCACCCGAACGCTGCGAGTAGATGAGAACAGCGGCGGCAAGGTGGCCGACCGGCAAGTCCACGACGATCTGAAGATCGCGTGCCCGCCTGGAAGATGCTCGCAGGCAAGGATAGTGCTGACGCATGGGTGTCGAAGCAGAAGCTGAAAGAGGCCGACACCGGGATCGGGCACGCGAACACGATCAAGGCGATCGACCGGGGCGTGGCTCGGGGCTATCTGGTCATTGAGCCCGGCTCTGCAGGCAAGCCCGACAAGATTCGCCGTGGCCGAACTCGCCCGAAAGGCTTTGTTGAGACCGTCGAGGAAGAGGCGTGATGACGTGTCGAGAGGCCGGAAAACCGTACCCATGCCGACCCATGCTGGACCCATGCCGCATGGGTGCAGGGCCACACCCCAACCCACCCATGCCAGCCCCCGTAGGGGGCGCATGGGTGGTGGGGTGGCACGGGTGCCGGGCCGGGGTGGTGGGCGCTACCTATGCCCAGCATGGGTGCATGGGTCAACGCACATCACCGATCGCGGATACGGGCCGCAGGAATCGAGAGGGGCGCACGGACTCCGTACTCACCAGAGTGCAGGCCGACCGTGTTCGAATCGACAGCAACAACGAGTCGAGGCCAACAGGGAATTGTCGTTGAGTCAAAGGTTAGTACAAACCGGCGGCCAAACGGCCTGATTTGGAGCACATCGTGGAGAGAGACGCAAGGTCTCGCGCGAGACGGATCACTACGAAATTGGGCGTGGAAAGCGTTCGAGCAGAAGGGGATTGGGACGATGACGAGTAGGCGCGGAAAGCGTTCGGGCAGAACGAATTCGGGACGACCCGACAGATTCACTGGCGACTACGGAAAGTCGTACGCGCCAAAGGGATACCCGCGATGGGTGTACGACGAGATTGTCGCGGTGAAGAGCGCCGACGACCGCGCCCTGGCTGCCGAAGCGCGCGACGAGGAAGACGACGCCGCGCCGGTGTCCGCGCCGGCTGAGTCGTCGTCTCCGGTGGTTGGGCCTCGGGTGCCGAGGAAGCTGCTACCGATGGGAGACGCCCTCGAACAGTTGCGCGCTCCGGACCAGCGCCCGCCCGCGCCATAGGCCAGCGCCACCCACGGCGAGGGGTGTCCCGCCCCGCTGACGTCGCCGTCGACGGCCTAACGACGCCGGTACGGCACCCGCGCACCTCACGCCCTATCTCAACGGCAAAACGAGCCAATTGCTCTGTCGGACAACGGTTCAGACCCTTCGTTGAATTGTGATCTATGGCACTCGAAAGTAGGCTGAGGCGTAAGGCGCAAACGGACGTTAGAGCCTCAACGACTAAGGGAGACAACGGAAATGAGCGAAGCGAAAGTCATGATCGGGTACGTACGTGTGAGCACAGAAGAGCAGGCCGACAGCCGCCTTGGCATTCAGGCTCAGGAGGCAGCGCTTCACGCCGAAGCCGAGCGCCGAGGCTGGGAACTGACCATCCTTCGGGACGAGGGGCTGTCCGGTTCGCAGGTCAATCCCGGCCTCCGCAGCGCTCTGGACCAGTTGTCGGCGGGCCTCGCTGACGGGCTCGTGGTGACCAAGCTGGATCGGCTGGCTCGTAGCGTTGTCCACGCGGCCGAGATCATGGAGCGCGCCCGCACACAGCGATGGTCGCTGATCATGCTCGACGTCCAGGTCGACACCACCACAGCCAGCTGCGAAGCGATGGCCAACATGCTCGCCACGTTCGCCCAGTTCGAGCGCCGCCTCATCGGAGAGCGCACCAAGGCAGCGCTCGCAGCGAAGAAGGCCCAAGGCGTCACGCTCGGAAGGCCGCGCCTCGTGTCCACCGTCGTGGCTCGCCGCATCGTCGGGATGCGCGAACAGGGCCTCAGCTTCGGCGCTATCGCCGCCGAACTCACCGAAGCAGGCGAACTCAGCCCAGCGGGCCGTCCCACCTGGCAGGCCTCCACCGTCCGCCGTATCTGCAAGTCCATCGAACAAACGAAAGAGGCCGCGTAATGGCATACATCCGCGCTCACGAGACCAGCCAGAAGCGGAAAGGCCGCGCCGTCAAACGCTACGAAGTGGTGTGGCGGGAGCCGGTGCGCGACGACTACGGGTTGCCGGTGCACGAGAACGGCAAGACGAAGATGCGCAGCCGACAGGAATCCTTCGGCACTCGCGAAGACGACGAGGCCCGTCGCGACGAACTGAATCTGGCTCGGCATACGAATACCGGCACCTACGCCCTGGCCGAGCAGAGGAAGGCCGGCGATCTACCCTTCGGTTACTACGCGCAGGCATGGATCGAGAGTCAACAGGCCAAGGTCGCTCAGGGCCGGTTGAAGCAGCGCACCCTCGACGACTATGAGAAGGTGTTGCGGCGCTACTCGTTGGAGCGATTCGGCGGTCTGGCTGTTGCCAGTCTCAGCCCGCGGGACTGCGAGCGCTTTCTCGCCGACCTGGCAGCGCGCCACCTTGCCCCGAAGACCGTCAAGCACGCTTGGCTCGCGCTGCGGGCCGTCCTCAAGTCCGCCACACGCCACGGCGCTATCCCTGTCAGCCCGACCGAGCAGGTGGATTTCAGAACCGGGCACGCCGTAGGTGACCGCGAAGCGTTCCAGCATCACCCGCTGACCGCCGAGCAGATCGCGTCGACGGCGCGGATCGTGGGGGAGCGTTACCCGGTCCACGAGTTGCTGGCGTACTTCTTGCCGTATTCGGGACTGCGCAAGGCCGAATGCGCCGGGTTGGAGATCCAAGACTTGGAGTTCACCACGCGCCCTGGCCAGCCGACGCGATGCGTCGTACATGTTCGCCGAACCAAGGACCGGAGAGGCGGGGCGTGGGTGACGAGCACACCCAAGAGTCGCAAGTCGCGTCGTTCGGTGCCGTTGCCGCACAGGCTTGCTCAACGGATGCGCGCCTACGTTGCCGAGCATCCCCGCGCTGAAGAGCCGACAGCGCCGTTGTGGCCGTCGAGGAAGAACGGCGGACGCCGGGTGAAGGGTAAGCACACCGTGGCCGAGCTGGACTGGTCGCAGCCGCCCGAGTTGGGGACATGGTTCGAGACGATCCTGGCTCTGGCGCTGGTTGAGAGCGGTTTGCCGGTGAGTTGCCCCGCCCGTAACGGCTAGCCCGCCCAGCGAGGCGTCAGGCTGCACGACTACAGCCGCCACACGTTCGCCACCATGCAGCTCTCGGCCGGGGTCCACTTCATGCAGGTGTCGCAATGGCTCGGTCACGCGCACTACAGCCTGACGCTGGACACCTACGGCGACTGGATACCGAGCGAGGATGGAGGCGCGCTCAACAACCTGCCCGAGCCGACCGCGCCGGAAAGCGTCGCAGCCGAATCAGAGCCGTCGAACGTGATCCAGCTATTCGGACGGTAACCCCGCGCGGAGTTAAGATTCATGCCCAGATCCGTCTGTGTAGGTGTCGGCGAACGCCAGAACCCGAGGTGCCAAGAAAGAGTACGGGGGAACGCGCAGGCGCCTTGTGAAGCCCGGCCCCGACTGTAATGCGTAGAGGCCCCGTCGCCCTTTGAAATGTTGAATCAGCTCTCTGACAGTTGCTGTGTCCTCGGCGACATTTGGGTATAGAATCGCATCCAGCTTGTCCTGTAATTCGCAAATTGGATCCTGAACCGCCTTAATCATATCGAGCACACTTGGGTCAGAAGTCTTCGCTTCCAGTTCATCGCGTTTCAACCACTTCTCGCGGGCTTCCCTCGTGAACTGCAACATGTAATTTCGGTCCATCAACACGTTTGCCTCACTATCTCCCTCCAGTCGAGCATTCAGGTTAATCTTGAAGGCATTGATGTCGCCGTGAAGAAGCGCGTCGCGCATCTTCACTAACCATCGGTAATCAAACGATGAATCAAGCAAGCTGTTGAACAGGCTGAGGACCTGCTGCTCTTCTGGGGTCTTCCGTCCAAACTGCTCTCGGACAGCGCGTATCGATTGATCTTTGTGGCTATGTACGGCGCTGGTGAAGGCGATCAAGGCGGAGCGCACCCTTCGGCGGCGTTCGTCAAAAGCATCTTGATCGCTTAGTGAAACCCGCCTTTCAGTGATATCGGTAAGTGTCTCAATAAGCACGTCGCAGAATCTGTCGCGCTCGTCTGACATATGCTGTAGCAGCTCGCTGTCGATCATCCTGCGGAGTCGCTCGTGTGCGTGCCTGTACCGCGAGTCTTCGTCTTTAGTGAACGAGCAGACCTTCGTGAAAATTATGGCGGCGTCAACGTTCGGGTCGACGTATCCCAAGACTGCCCCGTATGGATCGGCCGCTGCTGCGGCATCGTCGGCTGCATCCTTGTCGAGCTGTTCTTTGCCATCGTCCTGTATGCGCTCGACGTTATGTTTCGCCGATTCGATCCGGGCACTTATTTCCTCAGCCGTTGGCGCTCCCTCCGTCATCCAAGCTCGGCTTTCCTCGAGGATCTGTGAAAGCTCGGCTCGGAGTTCTTGCTGTACAGCATCGTGTGTAAGTCTGTCGCGCTCATCAGGCGTATTAACGTAGTCGAACCCGACGTTGGCAGCTGCCTGCACAAGAGCCTGCATTGCTTCGACAACGATCAAAGCGCCCGGGCCTCCGGGTAGTGGCTTGTTCTCAGACGATAGGTCGGTCTGCCACGATTCCATCGCGTTTTCGCACAGTTGCATTGCGCTGTCGCTTTTATCCTGGTTCACGCTGGTTGTCAGTCTTTCGAGCCACTCAACCCACTTGCGGGTTTCCGGACTTTCGTCTTCGGTCACGCCGTTATTCATCTTGTCGACCTTGCTCATCGTTCGGCATCACACTTTTGGTGGCTGCCATATGTGGCGGGCAGCCCTACAGAATCTCATGAGTTCGGCGACATTCGGCAGATTTGGCGTTCGTGCGTGTCGAACTACCGGCGCTGGCCGGGCTAAAGCCGGGTTGACGCCGTTTGGGCGACGCCCAGACAGTAGAAAACCCCTGCTGAACAGGGGTTTTATGGTGCCCTCGGTGAGACTCGAACTCACACTGGACGGGTTTTGAATCCGTTGCCTCTGCCAATTGGGCTACGAGGGCACGCGGCCCTGCGGAGGGCTGCAGCTAGCCAGTCTAGATGATCGGCCAATCGGTGATCCACCCGGTACCCTTCCCACAGCACCCGTTGGTGGCATCGGGTGCGGCTCTGCGCGTCCGTGCAGGTCAACACTCGATGTGGAGGAGGGGATGGTGACGGTGGTGGACGGTGCTGCGGCTTCGCCGAACGTTCAGGAGACAACTCACAAGGTCCTGGTCGCCGAGGACGACTCACTGATCCGGCTGGACCTCATCGAGATGCTCCGGGAGGAGGGTTACGACGTCGTCGGTGAGGCCCCCAACGGACAGATCGCCGTGGAGCTCACCGAGAAGCTCGGCCCGGACCTGGTGATCATGGACGTGAAGATGCCCGTCCGTGACGGTATCGATGCGGCGAGTGAGATCGCACGCAAGCGGCTCGCCCCGGTGGTCATGCTGACCGCGTTCAGTCAGCGGGAGTTCATCGAGAAGGCCCGCGAGGCGGGTGCGATGGCCTACCTGGTCAAACCGTTCACGAAGGCCGACCTGGTGCCGGCCATCGAGGTGGCGGTCAGTCGCTATCAGGAACTGCGGACCCTCGAGAACGAGGTCGTCTCCATGCAGGATCGCCTGGAGACCCGCAAGCTCGTCGAGCGGGCGAAGGGCCTGCTGATGGAGAAGCAGCAGCTGTCGGAACCCGAGGCGTTCAAGTGGATTCAGCGCGCCGCGATGGATCGCCGTACCACGATGAAGGCCGTTGCGCAGGTCGTCGTGGAAACTCTCGGCCCGAACGAGTGAGGTTGTACCGGTCGCGTTAAATCTCTGAAAAGGCTCCCACGCGAACTCGGTTGTTTGCTTCGGATCCCGCGCGCGGCAGCGTCGTTCGGTCTATGTTTCCACCCAAGGTCTACCGGGTAGACCTCCCGGCCAGGTGCGGTCGGGTAGCCGGACGGAAGGCAGACACTATGCGACGTCGCATGACGACGGCCGCGATTGCGGTGACTCTGACGGGCGCCTTGGCGCTGTCGGCGTGTAGTTCCAAAACGACGGAGTCCGAATCCACACTGTCCATCACTCCGCTCTCGCAGATCGACGTGCAGGGCAACGAGGTTGCCGCCCAGAATCAGCAGGCCCCGCTCGATCCGGGTGCCGCGCTGAACGCGACCTGCCCCGAGTCGACCATCGCCTTTGCCGGCGCCGAGACCGGCGCCGATTCCAACCTCGGTCTCAACATCCTTCGTGGTGCCAAGCTCGCAGTCGACAAGTTCAACAAGGCCAATCCGAACTGCAAGATCGTTCTCAAGGACTTCGACACCGAGGGTGATCCGCAGAAGGCCACCGGTGTGGCCACCCAGATCGTCAACGACTCGAGCATCATCGGTCTGCTGGGTCCCGCGTTCTCCGGCGAGACCAAGGCCACCGGCGGAACCTTCAACCAGGCGGGTCTGGTGTCGGTCACCGCATCGGCCACCAATCCCACTCTGACCGAACAAGGTTGGAAGACCTTCTTCCGCGGCCTCGCCAACGACGCCGTCCAGGGCCCGGCCATCGCCAAGTACCTCACCGGCAAGATGGGCAAGAAGAAGGTGTGCGTGGTCAAGGACGACACCGACTACGGCATCGGACTGGCCAAGACCGTCACCGAAGGACTCGGCACCGCAGCCGATTCCGCCTGTGCCGGCGACGTCAAGAAGGGGCAGACCGACTTCTCGGCGGTGGTCAGTTCGGTGACCAACGCCAACCCCGACGCCGTGTTCTACTCCGGCTACTACGCCGAGGCCGCGGCATTCGCCAAGCAGCTCAACGAGAAGAACTCCGACATCCTGTTCGTCTCGGGTGACGGCGCCAACGACCAGAAGCTCATCGACCTGGCCGGCTCGTCGGTCAAGGGTGCGGTCCTCTCGTGCCCGTGTGGTCCGGCCCAGGGCGAATTCGCCTCCGAATTCCAGAGTTTCAACAACGCCGCACCCGGCGTGTACTCGGTGGAGGCCTACGACCTGACGACGATCCTGATGAAGGGTATCGCCGAGGGCAACACCACCCGACCCAAGCTGCTCGACTTCGTTCGCAACTACAACGGGACCGGCCTGGCCCGTAACTACCAGTGGACCCCGACCGGCGAACTGACGTCGTCGCTGATCTGGGCGTACGAGGTCAAGTAATTCGACAGATGCGGCCACCGGATGCGTCCCACCCGACGGGGCGCATCCGGTGAGTCGTCTGGGGAATCTGCTGAAAGGCATCAATGGTCGAGCTCGCAGTGACGTACTCCGCCGCTGACATCCACTTCAACGTCCAGGCGCTGATCGACGGGTTCTGGGGACTGACGATCGAGGGTCTCGCCTACGGATCGATCTATGCCCTCGTCGCAGTCGGCTACACCCTGGTCTACGGCGTCCTGCGCCTGATCAACTTCGCGCATTCCGAGGTCTTCATGCTCGGCATGTTCGGGCAGTACATCGGCCTGCTCGTGCTGGGCTTCACCCCCGCCGGCGACGCCTACAGCGAGGGCATGGTGATGACCGTGCTCTACCTCCTGGTGGCCGGATTGTTCGGTATGGCCGTATCTGGTTCCGCAGCAGTCGGATTGGAGTTCGTCGCCTACCGGCCACTACGTCGTCGCAATGCCAAACCGCTGGCCTTCCTGATCAGTGCGATCGGCATGTCGTTCATCCTGCAGGAGGTCGTGCACTACCTGCTCCCGCGCGTGCCGGTCGACCCCCAACTCGGCGGGGCGAGCGCCCAACCGGCGATCACCCTGGTCAACCCCGTCGAACAGTTCTCCATCTTCGGCAGTCCGGTCACCAACGTCACCCTGGTGGTGATCATCGCGGCCCTCGTACTCGGTATCGGTACCGACACCTTCGTCAACAACACCCGACTCGGTCGCGGCATCCGTTCGGTCGCACAGGATTCCGACGCCGCTCTGCTCATGGGTGTGTCGCGTGACCGGGTCATCATGGTCACCTTTCTGATCGGTGGTCTGCTCGCCGGTGCGGCCGCCCTGCTCTACACCCTGCGATTCCCGACGGCGATCATCTACTCCGGTGGATTCCTGTTGGGAATCAAGGCCTTCAGCGCCGCCGTGCTCGGCGGTATCGGCAACGTCCGAGGCGCCCTGCTCGGTGGACTCATCCTGGGCGTGGTCGAGAACTACGGTGCGGCACTCCTCGGAAACCAATGGAAGGACGTGGTGTCGTTCGTGCTCCTGATCCTGGTCCTGATGTTCCGTCCGACCGGTATCCTCGGTGAGAAGTTGGGGAAGGCGCGAGTATGACCGCAACAACCTCGGACAACACACAACCGCGGCGGCGGGGCGTCGGCGACGCCATCCGCACCTGGTGGGACGGCCTGCCCCGCGCCACCCAGTGGCTGGTCGGTATCCCGGTCTTCCTGCTGATCGCCGCACTGCCGGTGATCGACCCGCCGTTCATCACCACCCCGGCAACCAATTTCGGCATCGTCATGGCGACCTTCGCCATGGTCGCGCTGATCGCGATCGGCCTCAACGTCGTCGTCGGCCAGACCGGACTCCTCGACCTGGGCTACGTCGGTTTCTATGCGGTCGGCGCCTATGTCGTCGCCCTGCTGACCAGCCCCGCCAGCCCCATCTGGGACAGCGCCGACCACGGCTTCTTCTCCAGCGGCTGGGCCTGGCTGGCCTGCGTCCCCATCGCGATCGTCATCACCGGCATCACCGGCGTCATCCTGGGCACCCCGACCCTGCGTGTTCGCGGCGACTACCTGGCCATCGTGACGCTGGGTTTCGGTGAGATCGTGCGACTGTTCGCCGACAACCTCACCGAGGTCACCAACGGCCCGGCCGGACTGCAGGGTGTGCTGTTCCCGGAGATCTTCCGCAGCGACGAGAACCCGCAAGGCGTGTTCTCGAAATCCAACATCGGCACCAACACCAGTTACGGCGTGTGGTGGTTCTGGCTGGCGCTGATCCTGGTGGTCATCGTGCTGCTGGTGATCGGCAACCTCGAACGCAGCCGCGTCGGTCGGTCCTGGGTGGCCATCCGCGAGGACGAGGACGCCGCCGAGATCATGGGTGTGCCCACCTTCAAGTACAAGTTGTGGGCCTTCGTGATCGGCGCCGGCATCGGCGGTCTGTCCGGGGCGGTGTACGCCGGCCAGGTGCAGTACGTCGATCCCAAGGCGTTCACCGTCATCAACTCGATGCTGTTCCTGTGTGCAGTGGTCCTCGGTGGCCAGGGCAACAAACTCGGCGTCGTCGTGGGGGCGTTCATCATCGTCTACCTACCCGCCCGCGTACAGGGCGTGTACGTCGGCGATGTCTCGCTCGGCGAGTTCAAGTATCTGTTCTTCGGCATCGCCCTGGTCGTGATGATGATCTTCCGCCCGCAGGGACTGTTCCCGGCCCGCGCCCGATTGGTCACCTTCGGTCGACAGATCTACGCCTCGGTGCAGCGGAACCCGAAACCGGCCGCATCCACGGAGGAGGCGAGCGCATGACCCACCGACAACCCGACGCCCCCGGGCCCGACGAACCCCTGTCCGACGAACCCCTGCCCGACGAAGCCCTGTCCGACAAAGCCCGCTCCGACAACCCCCTACCGGTGGATCCCGACGCCCAACTCGAACGTGCCGAGGCCGACCCGGCGGCCACCGCCATCGTCGACCCGGCGGCGATCGACCCCGACCTCGCCGACCCCGAAGCGGTCGCCGAAGCCGTTGCGCCCGACCGCGAGATCGCCGTCGCCGAGGGGGAGACGCTGCTGGCGGTGGACGACCTCACCGTCGAGTTCGGTGGTCTGGCCGCCCTCGACTCGGTGGGCTTCGAGATCCGACGCGGCGAGATCCTCGGCCTGATCGGCCCCAACGGCGCAGGTAAGACCACCTGTTTCAACGCGATCACCGGCGTCTACAAACCGAGCCGTGGTGTCGTCACCTTCGACGGGACGGTGCTGCGCAAGACCAAACGCCACGAGATCACCCGCCTCGGTATCGCCCGCACCTTCCAGAACGTGCGGTTGTGGGGAGAGATGACGGCGCTGGAGAACGTGTGCGTGGGCACCGACGCCCGGCACAAGACGTCGGTGTTCGGCGGCATCTTCCGCACCCCGCGGCATTACCGTGAGGAACGTGACGCCGTCGACCGTGGAATGGCTCTGCTGGAGTTCGTCGGTATCGGCCCCCGCGCCGCCGAGAAGGCCTCCAATCTGCCCTACGGCGACCAGCGGCGCCTGGAGATCGCCCGAGCTCTGGCCACCGAACCCAAACTGCTGTGCCTCGACGAGCCCGCGGCCGGTTTCAACCCGCGCGAGAAGGACGCGCTGATGGAACTGATCCGCAAGATCCGCGACGACGGCTACACGGTGCTGCTGATCGAACACGACATGCGGCTGGTCATGGGGGTGACGGATCGGATCGTCGTGCTCGAGTTCGGCCGCAAGATCGCCGAGGGCACGCCGAAGGAAGTCCGTGACAATCCGGCCGTTATCGCCGCCTACCTGGGAGTGCCCGATGACCAAATCGGCGACATCGCCTGAACCGCAACCCGGGTCACCGCCGCCCACGGGCCCGGTCCTCGAACTCGAGGACGTGGTGATCCACTACGGCAGAATCCAGGCACTGCACGGCATCTCGCTGCAGGTACAGACCGGGGAACTGGTCACCCTGCTCGGCGCCAACGGTGCCGGCAAGTCCACCACCATGCGCGGGATCTCCGGGCTGGCCAAGACCACCACCGGCGACATCCGGTTCAAGGGGGAGTCGATCACCCGGCTCGCCCCGCACGAACGGGTCAAACGCGGGATCATCCAGGTCCCCGAGGGGCGGCGGATCTTTCCCGGCATGACCGTCCTGGAGAACCTCGACATGGGTTGCTACGGACGCAGATTCGGGACCAAGGCGGAGTACCAGGAGGCCGTCGACCAGGTCTTCGAACTGTTCCCGCGGCTGGCGGAACGGCGAAAGCAGTTCGGCGGCACCATGTCCGGCGGTGAGCAGCAGATGCTGGCGATCGGCCGGGCCCTGATGGCGCGCCCGGAACTGCTGTTGCTCGACGAGCCCTCGATGGGTCTGGCCCCCATGGTGATCCAGCAGATCTTCTCGATCATCGCGCGGATCAACGCCGAGGGCACCACCATCCTGATGGTGGAACAGAACGCCCAGCAGGCATTGAGCCGCTCCGATCGCGGCTACATCCTGGAGACCGGGTCCATCACCCGCGAAGGACCCGGCAAGGATCTGCTCGGCGACGACGCGGTCCGCGAGGCCTATCTGGGGGTGGCCTGAAACGCTCACGGCGTAGCCTGAACCCCATGGCCGAGAGCCCAGAGCGCCCCCAGTCAGAGAAACCCGGACCGGCGAGATCAGAGCCGGCGAAGTCCCGGCCGCGGACCGTCGTGACCGCGGCCACCGACCGTGATGTCGTGGCATCGTTGCTGGCCACGGCCTTCGCCGACGACCCGGTGATGACCTGGACACAGCCGGACAAGCGCAAGCACCACAGCATCTTCGCGACCCTGCTGTCGACGTCATACGCCGACGCCCGACTCGACGTCGCCGGGTGCGACGGGGAGCCGATGGGGGCGGCGATCTGGATGCCGCCGGGTCGGCGCTCCTCCCGGACGGACGACCTGCGCGCCCTGATCGCGTTCATCCGGATACTCGGGCCGCGGGTGGTACAGGGAACGATCGTCGACGCGATGTGTGAGGGGCGTCGACCCGACGAGCCGCACTGGTATCTGGCCGACCTCGGCGCCGCCGTGCAGGGACGGGGAGTCGGTACGGCGCTGCTGCGCGCCGGCATCGATCGCGCCGGCGACGCCCCGGCCTATCTGGAGAGCTCCAACGAGGTCAACGTGCCGCTCTACGAACGGTTCGGCTTCGAGGTGACCGGCGAGATCCATCTGCCGTTCGGAGGTCCGACGCTGTGGACGATGCTGCGGCGCGGACAGGGGCACTGATCGCGGCCCGGGCGACGGCACGGACAAGGCTGCCGGGCTGTCGGAGGCGGTCACTAGACTCGTCCGCGTGAGTCCTGCGAAGAGTGTGGCCCCGTCCACCGACCAACCGGTTCTGATGCTGCTCGATGGCCATTCCCTGGCCTACCGAGCGTTCTTCGCGCTGCCTGCCGACAACTTCAAGACGAACACCGGCCAGGCGACCAATGCGGTGTACGGCTTCACGTCGATGCTGATCAACCTGCTGCGTGACGAGTCGCCCACGCACATCGCCGCGGCCTTCGACGTGTCCCGTCAGACCTTCCGGTCGGAGATGTTCCCCGACTACAAGGCGCAGCGGTCGGCGTCACCCGACGAGTTCCGCGGCCAGGTCGACCTCACCAAGGAGGTGCTCGACGCGCTCGGGATCAACGTGATGGCGGTCGAGGGATTCGAGGCCGACGACATCATCGCCACGCTCGCCACCCAGGCCGACGCCCAGGGATACAAGGTGCTCGTCGTCACCGGCGACCGCGACTCCCTGCAGCTGGTGAACGATTCGATCACCGTGCTCTACCCGAAGAAGGGCGTGTCCGAACTGACCCGGTTCACCCCGGACGAGGTGGAGAAGAAGTACGGCCTCACCCCGACCCAGTACCCCGACTACGCAGCCCTGCGCGGCGATCCCAGCGACAACCTGCCCGGCATCCCGGGGGTGGGCGAGAAGACCGCGTCCAAGTGGATTCGCCAGTACGGATCGCTGGCCTCCCTGGTCGACCACGTCGACGAGGTGAAGGGCAAGGTCGGTGACTCGCTGCGGGCCAATCTCGCGTCCGTGCAGACCAATCGTCAACTCACCGAACTGATCCGGGACATGCAGCTACCGGCCGGCCCGGACGATCTGGCGCTGATCGGCTGGGACCGCGACCGTATCCACCAGCTCTTCGACGACCTCGAGTTCAAGGTGCTGCGCGAGCGACTGTTCACCACACTGAGCTCGGTGGAACCGGAGGCGGAGGCCGGATTCGACCTCGACGGTTCGGTTCTCGCCGCCGGTGAGGTGGCCGGCTGGCTCGCCGAGCACGCCCGCACCGGCCGCGCCGGACTCACCGTGACCGCGCCGCACACGGTGATGGGCGCCGATGTCACCGGTATCGCGATCGCCGCCGCCGATGGCGTCTCCGCCTACGTCGACGTCACCACCCTCGACCCGGCCGACGAGCAGGCACTCGGGCAGTGGCTCGCCGACGCCGATGCGCCCAAGGCGCTCCACGAGAGCAAGTGGGCGTTCCATGCCCTGCGGTCACGCGGATGGCGCCTGACCGGGGTGACCAGTGACACCGCACTCGCGGCCTATCTGGTGCGCCCGGGGCAGCGCACCTTCAACCTCGACGATCTCGCGTTGCGGTACCTGCGCCGGGAACTCGTCGCCGACGGCGGTGCCGGCGACGGTCAGCTCTCGTTGCTCGACGACGACGGGGGACTGGCGCAGCAGGCCGAGCAGCACATGCTCGAGGCCCGTGCGGTCCAGGAACTCGCCGACACACTCGACACCGAACTCGAACGCATCGACTCGCGGTCTCTGCTGACCGATCTCGAGCTGCCCCTGCTGTTCGTCCTGGCCGAGCTCGAGGCGGCCGGGATCGCCGTGGACGTCGATCATTTCGACGAGCTGGAGAAGGAGTTCGCCGAGCGCATCCGCAATGCCGCCGACGCCGCCTACGAGGTGATCGGTGAGCAGATCAACCTCGGTTCGCCCAAGCAGCTGCAGACGGTGCTCTTCGACAAGCTCGAGATGCCGAAGACCAAGAAGACCAAGACCGGCTACACCACCGACGCCGACGCCCTGCAGACCCTGTACGAGAAGACCGAGCATCCCTTCCTGGCCCATCTGCTCGAACATCGCGACGCCACCCGGCTCAAGGTCACCGTCGACGGTCTGCTCAAGTCGGTCGCCGACGACGGCCGTATCCACACCACCTTCAACCAGACGGTGGCCGCCACCGGACGGCTCTCGTCGACCGAACCGAACCTGCAGAACATCCCGGTGCGGACCGACGCGGGCCGTCAGATCCGCCGCGGCTTCGTGGTCGGCAGCGCCAACGGCACCGACTTCGACTGCCTGATGACCGCCGACTACAGCCAGATCGAGATGCGGATCATGGCGCATCTGTCGGAGGACGAGGGCCTGATCGAGGCGTTCAACACCGGTGAGGACCTCCACAACTTCGTCGGGTCCCGCGCCTTCGGGGTGCCGATCGACGAGGTGACCACCGAGATGCGGCACCGGGTCAAGGCGATGTCGTACGGACTGGCCTACGGCCTCAGTGCTTTCGGGCTCGCCGCGCAGCTGCGGATCAGTCGTGACGAGGCCAAGGAGCAGATGGAGGCCTACTTCGCCCGCTTCGGTGGTGTGCGCGACTACCTGCACAACGTCGTCGCCGAGGCTCGCCGCAACGAGTACACCGCCACCCTCTACGGTCGTCGCCGGTATCTGCCCGACCTCAACAGCGACAACTGGCAGCGGCGGCAGGCCGCGGAGCGGATGGCACTCAACGCACCCATCCAGGGCACGGCCGCCGACATCATCAAGGTCGCGATGATCAACGTGTACAAGCGGTTGGCCGCCGAGCAGCTCGCCTCCCGCATGCTGCTTCAGGTGCACGACGAACTCGTCGTCGAGGTGGCCGCCGGTGAGCGCGAGCAGGTCGAGAAGCTGGTGCGTGAGGAGATGGGCTCGGCGATCGAACTGTCGGTGCCGCTGGAGGTCTCGGTGGGATTCGGCCGGTCGTGGGACGACGCGGCGCACTGAGTACCCCGAGCCCGCCGGCCCCCGACCCGGCCGGTCCCGACACCGCTGTCCGCCCGACCCCGAGGAGTAGCACGTGACGCCGCGCTCGCAATGGGTGCTGCCGGTCGTCATCGGCAGTGTGATCGGTGTGATCGTGATCGTCGCGGTGATCTTCGGGGTGCGCTGGTCGCGCAGTACGTGGGGCGATTCGGTGGCCACCGGTACCACCTCGCCCACCACGGTCACCTCGGTGGTGACCCAGACGACGACGGTGGCGCGGTCGACCACCCGTACCCCTGGGTCCCGGACCACCGAGCCGCGAACCACCGAGTCCCGGACCACCCCCGAACGGGAGACCACCGGTGCCGAGCGCACCACGCGGCCCGCACCGGTCCCGCCGGTGGCGTCGGCGCACTGGTACGCCCAGTTCGGGGCCTTCGACGACTACGACAACGCCGTCGCCGTACGCGACGAGCACTACGGGTCGCTGATCCTGCCGGGGGAGATGCTCGGCTCGCCGGCCCGCTACGTGGTGGCGCGACCTGCCACGTCGCAGGCGGTGGCACAGCAGGTGTGCGACCACTTCTCGACCGGACACTGCCTGGTGAAGGAGCGATGGTGACGATGACCCGGCGGATCGGAGTACTCGACGGAGACGGGATCGGGCCCGAGATCGTGCCCTGTGCGACGGCGGTGGCCACCGCCGCAGCCGAGGCCGAGGGAATCGAGTTCGATTGGGTTCCTTTGCCTTTGGGTCGATCCGCGATCGACGAGTTCGGGACGCCGGTGCCAGAACACACCCTCACCGCACTCGACGATCTCGACTGCTGGATCCTCGGACCGCACGATTCCGCCGGATATCCTGCACGTTTCGCCGAACAGCTCACCCCGGGTGCGGTGATCCGCAAGCGCTACGGTCTCTACGCCAACATCCGGCCGTGCCGGGCGTGGCCGGGAGTTCCGGCGACCGCACCGGACATCGATGTCGTTGTGGCACGCGAGAATTCCGAGGGGCTCTATGCCGACCGCAACATGGCGGTCGGCTCCGGCGAGTTCATGCCGACCCCCGACATCGCCCTGGCGGTGGGGGTCATCACCCGGGCCGCCAGCGAACGTATCGCGCATCAGGCGTGCCGGCTGGCCGCGACCCGGTCGGGCCGGATCACCATCGTGCACAAGGCGAACGTCCTGCGTCTGACGACCGGCCTGTTCCGCGACGCCTGCCGAGACGTGGCCGCACAGTATCCCGGCCTCACCGTCGACGATCAGCATGTCGATGCGATGGCCGCGCTGCTGGTGCGCCGTCCGGGAGACTTCGACGTGCTCGTGACGGAGAATCTTTTCGGCGACATCCTGTCCGACCTCGCGGGCGAGCTGGCCGGCTCCATCGGGCTGGCGGGATCGATCAACTCCTCGGACACCAAGGTGATGGCGCAGGCCACCCACGGCGCCGCCCCCGACATCGCGGGCACCCGACGGGCCAATCCGGTCGCGATCATCGCATCCACGGCAATGGCGCTGCGCTGGTGGGGAACCCGTGTGACCGACGCCGCACTCGTCGGGTGCGCCGACCGTATCGAGCGCGCCCTGGGGGCCGCACTGGCCGACGGTATCACCACACCTGACCTGGGTGGTTCAGCCACCACCACAGAGGTCGGAGACGCGGTGACACAACGTGTGGCAGGACACGGTGGGGGGTAAAACTCTCGTAACCGGCCGGTGTAGTCGCGCCAAAGGAAGTAGGTTCACTACTCGTGGCGGCAATACTGCCGTCACCGGATTTGGTAGACCTGCCTCGGATGCACTGGGGCGCGAAGGGAAATTCTGAGATGCGTGATCATCGATCGGTACGACCTCGAGGGTGGCGACTGCCCGGGGTCCTGACACTGCTGTTGGCAGTGATCGCACTGGTGGTGGCCGGTTGCTCGAACGACGAGAACGACTCCGCCGCCCTGGGTGCCGATATCAGCCCCACCACCGTCGACGTCGCCAAGGTCGAGGCGATCGCGAGTCTGCTGCCCGCCGACATCAAGCAGTCCGGCAAGCTGATCGTCGGGGTCAACGTCCCCTATTCGCCGAACGAGTTCAAGAACGCCGACGGCCAGATCGTCGGGTTCGACGTCGACCTCATGAACGCCATCGGCAAGGTCCTCGGTATCACCCCCGACTTCCGCGAAGCCCAGTTCGACAAGATCATCCCCTCGGTGGTCGCGGGCACGTACAACGTCGGGATGTCGTCGTTCACCGACACCAAGGAACGTGAACAGCAGGTCGACTTCGTCACCTACTTCAACGCGGGCGTGCAGTGGGCGCAGCGGACCGGCGAGAGCATCGATCCGAACAACGCGTGCGGCAAGAAGGTTGCCGTCCAGTCGCACACCGTGGAGGCCGACGAGGAGGTGCCGGCCAAGTCGAAGGCGTGCACCGACGCCGGCAAGGCCGCGATCGACATCCAGAAGTTCGACAGCCAGGACGCCGCCACCAACGCGCTGATCCTCGGCAAGGTCGACGCCATGTCGGCCGACTCCCCGGTCACCGCCTACGCGATCGGTCGCTCCGGCGGCAAGATCGAGGCCGCCGGTCAGGTCTTCGACTCCGCACCCTACGGATACGCCGTGCAGAAGGGTTCCTCGCTTGCTCAGGCGTTGCAGCAGGCCGTTCAGTACCTGATCGACAACGGTCAGTACGAGGCGATCGCCAAGCACTGGAATGTCCAGGAGGGCACGATCCAGAAGTCCGTGATCAACGGCGCCACCAGCTGACGTGAGCACTTCCGATACCGGCCGGGTGGCCGTGGACGCCGACGATGAGTCGGCACCCGCGGCCATCAGGGCCGTTCCGCTCCGTCATCCCGGTCAGTGGATCGCGGCTGCGATCGTCCTGGTCCTGGTGGCGCTGTTCGTCTACGGTGCAGCCACCAACTCTGCGTACGGGTGGAGTACGTACGGCAAGTACCTGTTCGACTCGCGGATCCTCAAGGGTGTCGGCAACACCCTCGCCCTGACCGTGTTGTCGATGCTCATCGCAGCGGCCCTGGGTATCCTGTTGGCGATCATGCGGTTGTCGCCGAACGTGGTGCTGCGGTCGGTGTCGTGGATGTACCTGTGGATTTTCCGCGGCACCCCCGTGTACGTGCAGCTGGTTTTCTGGGGTCTCTTCCCGTCGATCTACAAGTCGATCGATCTGGGCATTCCGTTCGTCCACCAGTTCGCGCACTTCAACATGCAAGACCTGTACTCGGCGTTCATCTTCGCGATGGTGGGCCTCGCCCTCAACGAGGCGGCCTACATGGCCGAGATCGTGCGTGCCGGCGTGAGCTCGGTGGGCGAGGGCCAGACCGAGGCGTCGGTGGCGCTCGGTATGTCGTGGTCGCAGACCATGCGACGCACCGTGCTCCCGCAGGCGATGCGGGTGATCATCCCGCCCACGGGCAACGAGGTGATCAGCATGCTCAAGACCACCAGCCTCGTGGTGGCCGTCCCGTTCACCGGCGAGGTCTTCGGCGTGCAGGCCGACATCTCCGGTGTGATCTTCCAGCCGATCCCACTGCTGTTGGTGGCATCCACCTGGTATCTGGTGGTCACCAGCATCCTGATGGTCGGGCAGTTCTATCTGGAGCGGTACTACGCCCGTGGGGCATCACGCCAGCTGACCGGGCGTCAGCTCAAGGCGATGGCCGCAGCGCAGGCCGCCCAGAACAAGGTCGTCGACGAGGAGAGCGATGAGCGTCGCTGAACAGTCCGCCGACCAGCCGATGGTGCTGGCCGATCGGGTCTGCAAGAACTTCGGCACCCTGCAGGTGCTCAAGGGGATCTCACTGGAGGTGCGCCGGGGCGAGGTGCTGTGCCTGATCGGTCCATCCGGGTCCGGCAAGTCGACCTTCCTGCGATGTGTGAACCACCTCGAGATCGTCAACGCCGGCCGGCTCTACG
Source organism: Gordonia desulfuricans NBRC 100010 (assembly GCF_001485495.1). Classification (GTDB taxonomy): domain Bacteria; phylum Actinomycetota; class Actinomycetes; order Mycobacteriales; family Mycobacteriaceae; genus Gordonia; species Gordonia desulfuricans. The sequence goes on from NZ_BCNF01000048.1 coordinate 34,357, forward strand.
TCGACGGTGATCTCATCGGCTACCGGGAGCGTGGAGGCAAGCTGCACGAGATGAGTCCTCGGGAGGCCGCACTGCAGCGCCGCGACATCGGGATGGTGTTCCAGCACTTCAACCTGTTCCCGCACCGCACCGCGCTGGAGAACGTGATCGAGGCGCCGACCCAGGTCAAGAAACAGTCGAAGGACAAGGCCGTCGCCCGGGCGAAGGACCTGCTCGACCGTGTCGGGCTGGCCGACAAGGCCGACACCTACCCCGCGCAACTGTCCGGCGGTCAGCAACAACGCGTCGCCATCGCCCGGGCGCTGGCGATGGACCCCAAGCTGATGTTGTTCGACGAGCCGACCTCGGCGCTGGACCCGGAGCTGGTGGGCGAGGTGCTCGGGGTGATGCGTGAACTCGCCGCCTCGGGAATGACCATGCTCGTGGTGACCCACGAGATGGGCTTCGCCCGCGAGGTCGCCGACCAGCTGGTCTTCATGGACGGTGGCGTGGTGATGGAGAAGGGCGACCCCCGCGAGATGCTGGCCGATCCGCAACACGAGCGGACCAAGAGCTTCCTGTCCAAGCTGCTGTAGGGAATCGACCGAGAACCGATGAAGACGAGTCGACGGGCACTGCCCCGTCTGGGTGTGGGCCGACTGCTGGCCACCGTGGGTGCCCTGATCATGCTGGCCGGATGCTCGGATTCCCCGGCGCCGACCACCGCGGCCGACGGGTCGTCCGGAGCGTCGTCGACGACGCCGAGTGCGGTGGCGGAGGTGGCCTCGATCGCGGCGAACGTACCCGCCGGGATCGCCGAGCGGGGCACGCTGATCGTCGGGGCCGACGTCGGATACGAGCCGTACGCCTTTGTCGCCGACGGTGAGATCACCGGCTTCGACGTCGACCTGATCACCGACGTCGCACGCGTTCTCGGAGTGACCGCCGAGATCCGCGAGGCGCCGTTCGCGGGGCTGTTCACCGCGGTCGCCGACGGCCGCTACGACACCGCGATCCCGGCGCTCACCGACACCGTCGCACGCGAGAAGATCGTCGACTTCGTGACCTACTACTCGGCGGGCAACCAGTGGGCGCGGGTGCCCGGTACCGACATCGAACCCGGTGATGCCTGCGGTCGCACGGTGGCCGTCAAGAAGGACACCTACCAGGACACCGTGGAGGTGGCCGCCCGCAGCAAGGTCTGCGTCGCCGCCGGGAAGAAGCCGATCATCAAGGCGCGCTTCGATACCCAGGACCAGGTGGTGGACGCCGTACTCACCGGGAGGGCCGCCGCCTTGTCGGCCGATGCCCCGGTCACCACGGCGTCGGTCGCCGCCTCCGGCGGACGGCTGCAGACCATCGCGGGGGTGTTCGCCTCGGCGCCATACGGATTCCCGGTGGCCAAGGGGTCGACGCTGGTCGTCGCGATCCAGCAGGCCGTGCAGCACCTGATCGACACCGGCCGCTACGCCGAGATCGCCCAGAAGTGGGATCTCGGCGCCGGCATGGTGCCCGGCGCGATCATCAACGGCGCCGTCAACTGATCGCGGCTTACGGTTTACGGCTGCAGAAGATCGCCGTCCCGGGGAAGTAGTAGCCGCGCAACGGACTCCACTGGCCCCACTCGCGATCGAGATCGTCAGGCCACTCGGGTTCGACGATGTCGTCGAGGACCAGCCCGGCCGCACGGATCTCGCGGACGCGGTCACCGATCGTCCGGTGGTGCTCGACGTAGGTGATCACCCCGTCGGCGTCGGCCTCGGAGTACGGCGTGCGGTTGAAGTAGGGGATGGCGACGGTGAGTCCGGCCGGCCCCGGGTCGTCGGGGAACATCCAGCGCATCGGGTGGTTGATCGAGAACACCCACCGGCCACCGGACTTCAGGACGCGGGCGGCCTCGGCCATCACCCGTGCGGAGTCGGCGACGAAGGGCACCGCACCGAACGACGAGAACACCAGGTCGAACGACCCGTCGGCGAACGGCAGGTCCTCGGCGGACGCCTGGATCAGCGGGATCCGGCGGTGATCGAGCCGGTCCATCGCCTCGAGGCCGTGCTCGAGCATCCCGTGGGAGAGGTCGAGGGCCGCGACATGTGCTCCCTGGCCGGCCAGCCACCGCGAACACGGCGCCGAGCCGCAGCCGATCTCGAGGACGGTCTTGCCTGCCACATCACCGAGCAGCCGGGCATCCTCCTCGCGCAGACGCTCCGGGCACCACACGAAATCGCCGCCGGCGGCGTCGGAACCGAGGAAGTCGCCGTGTTCGCGGTGGTATTCCTGCGATTCGCCGTCCCACCAGGACCGGTTGGCCCGGACGCTGGTGGTCGAGTCGACGGCGTCGAGGACGCGGGGCGGCCGCGGGGCGGGGGTCTCGTCGGAGGGCACGCGACGAGTCTAGGCGTGGCCGCGTGACCGTCGGGACGCCGAGCGGAGGGGCGGCCGTTCAGATGCCGCCGATGACGTGTTCGGTGTGCGCGTCACCGTCCCAGCGGCGCAGGGCCTGCACCGATCCCTCGATCGGGTCGGTGCCGAGGACCTCGAGCGCCGCGGGGATCTGATCGATCCGCACCCGGCGGGCCAGGGTGACATGAGGTGTCCACGCCCCGGGCCGGGAGTGGGCGAACAGGGCGGGTACGCCGGTGTCGTCGATGGCGTGCTCGGCGCCCATCCGCACGATGGTCGCGTGCACCGACAGCAACTCCGACGACGGCACGACCAGGCGTGCGAGCACGCGATGGGAGCCGTGGCCGAAGACGACGACGGCACCGAGGGTGACCGGGAACGGCAGGTGCATCGCGACCACCGCCAGCTCGCCGTCGACCTCCGGGGAGATGCCGGTGGCGGCCATCGCGGTGATGTGCGGTCGGTTGGTGGCCGAGCGGATGCGGTCCCCGCTGGGGAGCCCGGCGGCGGTCAAGGCCGCCCACTGTGAACGAATCTGCTGGTCAGAGGAATCGTCGAGGAGGAACTCCACCGAATGCGTCAACGTTGCAGCTCCTGTCGCGGTGACCGCGCCGGGTGGCACCGACGGCGGACGAAAGTGGTATTTGCCCAGCACAATGCCACTGGAGTAGGCTGATCGTCGCGCGTATGCACTGTTCGCGCGCGGTTCGCCATTGCCTCACCCGGGCGTCATCGAGAGATCGACGACGCGTGGCACGCTGGTCGAACGCCCACGTCAGTGGGCGATCCTCAGCAGTTCGAGGGGCCGTGCCGACACCACGAACTGTACCTACTACACACCTGTCCGGAGCAACTCACCACATGCCGTCCTCCACCATCACCTCGCCGCAAGTAGCCGTCAACGACATCGGCTCGGCTGAGGACTTTCTCGCCGCCATCGACTCCACGATCAAGTACTTCAACGACGGCGACATCGTCGAGGGAACCATCGTCAAGGTCGATCGTGACGAGGTTCTGCTCGACATCGGTTACAAGACCGAAGGCGTGATCCCTTCGCGCGAACTCTCGATCAAGCACGACGTCGACCCGAACGAGGTCGTCAACGTCGGCGACGAGGTCGAGGCCCTGGTCCTCACCAAGGAGGACAAGGAAGGCCGGCTGATCCTGTCCAAGAAGCGTGCTCAGTACGAGCGCGCCTGGGGCACGATCGAGGAGCTCAAGGAGAAGGACGAGGCCGTCAAGGGCACCGTCATCGAGGTCGTCAAGGGCGGCCTGATCCTCGACATCGGTCTGCGCGGCTTCCTCCCCGCTTCGCTGGTGGAGATGCGCCGTGTCCGCGATCTGCAGCCGTACATCGGCAAGGAGATCGAGGCCAAGATCATCGAGCTCGACAAGAACCGCAACAACGTCGTGCTCTCGCGTCGCGCCTGGCTGGAGCAGACCCAGTCCGAGGTCCGCAGCGAGTTCCTGCACCAGCTGCAGAAGGGCCAGGTCCGCAAGGGCGTCGTGTCCTCGATCGTCAACTTCGGTGCGTTCGTCGATCTCGGCGGCGTCGACGGTCTGGTCCACGTCTCCGAGCTGTCCTGGAAGCACATCGATCACCCGTCCGAGGTCGTCACCGTGGGTGACGAGGTCACCGTCGAGGTCCTCGACGTCGATCTGGACCGCGAGCGCGTGTCGCTGTCGCTGAAGGCCACCCAGGAAGACCCGTGGCGTCAGTTCGCCCGCACACACGCGATCGGTCAGATCGTGCCGGGCAAGGTCACCAAGCTGGTGCCGTTCGGTGCATTCGTCCGCGTCGACGAGGGCATCGAGGGTCTGGTCCACATCTCCGAGCTGGCCGAGCGCCACGTCGAGGTCCCGGACCAGGTCGTCTCCGTCGGCGACGACGCGATGGTCAAGGTCATCGACATCGACCTGGAGCGTCGCCGGATCTCGCTGAGCCTCAAGCAGGCCAACGAGGACTACACCGAGGAGTTCGACCCGTCGAAGTACGGCATGGCCGACAGCTACGACGAGCAGGGCAACTACATCTTCCCCGAGGGCTTCGATCCCGAGACCAACGAATGGCTCGAGGGCTTCGAGAAGCAGCAGAAGGAGTGGGAGGCCCGCTACGCCGAGGCGGAGCGTCGTCACAAGATGCACACCGCTCAGATCGAGAAGTTCGCCGCTGCCGCGGCCGAGGCCGAGAAGGCCCCGACGGACTACTCGTCTGCATCGTCGGAGACCCGCAGCTCCTCGTCGACCGGTGGCGGCTCGCTCGCCAGCGACGAGCAGCTCGCCGCCCTGCGCGAGAAGCTGTCGGGCAACGCCTGATCCGAGGCTGATCGCCTGAGCTGAGTTCTCACCTGTGGCCCCTTCCCGGTTTTCCGGGGAGGGGCCACAATGGTCTCCGGATGTATGCACAGATAGCTCTTTGACAATAATTTTCAACAAGGGCTTGACTGTCTGGCGTGCTGAAACACCGGACAAAACTGACACATTCACTCGCACTGGCCGTGGTGGGTGCCTTCGCCCTCGCCGCGTGCGGGTCCGACGGCTCGGACCCGGCCGCGTCGAGCTCCTCGGCCGCCAGCGGCCACGAGGCCGAACAGCAGAGCGCCACACCGCGTCTGGCGCTGAGCTACGACGGCGGCGTGCTGGTCTACGACGCCGACACCCTCGAGCAGGTCGCCGACATCCCCGTCGAGGGCTTCCTGCGCCTCAACTCCGCCGACAACGGCCGTGACGTCTTCGTCAGCGAGCCGGACGGATTCCACGTCCTCGACATGGGCACCTGGACCCGTCGGCATGGCGACCACGGTCACCACTACACCACCCGGCCACAGATGACCGAGATGCGTTTCGGCGGAACCAAACCCGGCCATGTCGTGTCCTTCGACGACCGGCTGACCCTGTTCAGCGACGGCACCGGAGAGGTCACCGTCGTCGAACCCGTCGAACTGGCCCAGGGGAACGCCAAGTCCACTTCGTACACCGTTCCCGAGGCGCACCACGGCGTGGCGGTGGCCCGCGGTGACGGCTCGCTGGTCGTCACGATCGGCAACGAGGAGAGTCGCTCGGGGATCGCCATCCTGGACAAGGAACGCCACGAGATCACCCGCTTCGACCAGTGTCCCGGGATCCACGGTGAGGCCGCGGCCGCCGACGGTGTGCTGACCTTCGGCTGCCAGGACGGCATCCTGATCGTGCGCGGCAACGAGATCCGCAAGGTCGACTCCCCGGATCCGTACGGCCGCATCGGCAACCAGGCCGGCAGTGCGGATTCGCCGATCGTGTTGGGCGACTACAAGACCGACGCCGACGCTGAGACCGAACACCCGAATCGCTTCACCCTCACCGACACTCGCACCGCTCAGCTGAAGATCGTGCCCTTCGACGCCAGCTACAGCTTCCGCGGTATCGAGCGCGGCCCCGGCGGTCAGGCGCTGATCCTCGGCACCGACGGGGCCCTGCACGTCTTCGATCCCGAGACCGGGACGCAGACCCGCACCATCCCGGTGATCGGTGCCTGGACCGAGCCCGCCGAATGGCAGGAGGCGATGCCGAACCTGTTCGTGCTCGACGACGAGGCGTACGTGACCGATCCGGCCACCCGCAGCCTGGTCCGGGTGGACCTCGACAGCGGCGAGGTGTCGCAGAAGGCGACGCTGCCCAAGGAGACCATCGAACTGACCGGCGTCACCGGCTGATCGGGATCGGCCGACGCTGATCGACAGTGTGGCAGACGGGTGGTGTCGCGACCGTCACACCCGTTTGCCACACTGGGAGCCGTGATCAGAGTGGGCCTGACCGGCGGCATCGGTGCCGGGAAATCGACCGTCGCCAAGACTTTCATCGATCGCGGCGGCTACCACGTCGACGCCGACAAGATCGCCCGCGAGGTGGTCGAACCGGGGACACCGGGACTGGCCGCCCTCACCGAGGCCTTCGGTGACGAGATCCTCGCCGACGACGGCACACTCGACCGTCCCGCACTGGCGGCCAAGGCCTTCGTCGACGACGAGAGCAGGCAGAAACTCAACGCCATCACCCACCCGCTGATCGGGGCGCGCACCCAGGAACTCCTCGACGCCGCGCCCGAGGACGCGATCATCATCCAGGACATCCCGCTGCTGGTGGAGAACCACACCGCGCCGTTCTTCCACCTCGTCGTGATCGTGCACGTCGATGCCGAGGAACGGGTCCGCCGGCTCACCGAGTTCCGCGGGATGCCCGAGGCCGACGCCCGCGCGCGGATCGCGGCCCAGGCCACCGATGAGCAGCGTCGCGCCGTCGCCGACGTCTGGCTGGACAACTCCGGCACCCCCGAGCAGCTCGCCGTCGCGGCCGCGGCCGTGTGGGCCGAACGACTGGTGCCGTTCGAGGCCAACATCCGGTCGCGTACCCCGGTCCGCGGGCCCCTGACCCTCGCCGACGCCGATCCGGAGTGGGCGGCGGCCGGTACCCGGCTGGTGAACCGGCTCTGGGCGGTGGTGGGGGACAAGGCATCGGCGATCGACCACATCGGATCCACCGCGGTCCCCGGACTGATCGCCGAGCCGACCATCGACATCCAGGTGAGCGTCGCCGACCTGTCGGTGGCCGATGCGCTCACCGACACCCTTGCCGACGGCGGGTTCCCTCGGGTTCCCGGGGTCGAGGGCGACAATCCCAAACCCGATCCCGCGACCGGTTCGGTCGACGTCGGACTGTGGGGCAAACGCCTGCATGCCTCCGCCGACCCGGGCCGCGCGGTCAACGTCCACCTGCGGGCCGCCGGATCGCCGGGCGGCCGGTTCGCCGTCGACTTCCGCGACTGGTTGCGCGACGACGCCGCCGCCCGCGACGAGTACGCCGCGCTCAAACGGCAGGCCCTCGACACCGCCGACGGCGACGCCGACCGCTATGTCGCGGGCAAGGAACCGTGGTTCGACCAGGCCTACCGTCGGATCGCGGCATGGAAGGCCGGCCGCGGCGACAACCGATAGGGTCGAACGATGTCCGAGCACAACCACATCCATCCACCCAAGCGCGAGGTGTTCGATGTGCCGGCGATGACCAACACCGACAACAAGGGATTCGTGCGGCCGGTGGAGCGGTACGAGGTCACCGACTTCGGCCTGTACATGTCCCGGACCGCCGACCACCCGCGGTTCCATCACCTCGAGACATGGTTGCTGCCGGCACTGGGTCTGCGTGCCAACATCTTCCACTTCGTCGATGGGCACCGTTCCGGTCAGCGGCTCTACCTCGATGTCGGGCGATTCGGCGGACCCGACGCCGACGGACGATGGCATGCCGAGGACTGGTACCTCGACCTCGTCGACGTACCGGGGACCCCGCTGGAGCTGGTCGACGTCGACGAGCTGTTCGAGGCCCATACCGCCGGTCTGCTCGACACCGCCGAGTGCACCGAGGCCGTCGCGATCGCGACCCGCACGCTGGTCGGTGCCGCCGAGCACGGCCACGACGTGCAGGCCTGGCTGGAGGCCGCAGCCGGTGGGTCGGTGTCGTGGCGCGACCCCGCACCCGTGCAGGGCTGACGCCCGGCGCGGTACCGGTGTCGGTGCGGTCACCTGCACGGGAACACTCGTGTCGGTCCCCGCGTTTACCCTCGAATCATGGCCTTTGCAGCAGAGCGACCGGTGATCGCGCATTCCGAGTACCGCCCGATCGGCGAGATCGAGCGCGTCGAGGGCCACTTCGAGGTGGTCAGCGAGTACGAGCCGTCGGGTGACCAGCCCACGGCGATCGCCGACCTGGAACGGAGGATCGGCGCCGGGGAGAAGGACATCGTCCTGCTCGGTGCCACCGGTACCGGCAAGTCGGCCACGACGGCCTGGCTGATCGAGAAGGTGCAGCGGCCCACGCTGGTGATGGCCCCCAACAAGACCCTCGCCGCGCAGCTGGCCAACGAACTGCGCGAGATGCTGCCCAACAATGCCGTCGAGTACTTCGTCTCGTACTACGACTACTACCAACCCGAGGCATACATCGCCCAGACCGACACCTACATCGAGAAGGACTCGTCGATCAACGACGACGTCGAGCGGCTGCGGCACTCGGCCACGTCGAGTCTGTTGTCGCGGCGCGACGTCGTGGTGGTGGCCTCGGTCTCCTGCATCTACGGCCTGGGTACTCCGCAGTCCTACCTCGACCGGTCGGTGGAGGTGGCGGTGGGCGAGGAGATCGACCGCGACGCGCTGCTGCGCCTGCTCGTCGACGTCCAGTACGCCCGCAACGACACCGCCTTCACCCGCGGCACCTTCCGGGTGCGCGGGGACACCGTCGAGATCATCCCGTCCTATGAGGAACTCGCCGTACGGATCGAGTTCTTCGGCGACGAGGTCGAGGCGCTCTACTACCTGCATCCGCTCACCGGAGACGTGGTGCGGCAGGTCGATTCGCTCCGGATCTTCCCGGCCACCCACTACGTCGCCGGGCCGGACCGGATGGAGAAGGCGATGAAGTCCATCGAGGACGAACTCGAGGAGCGCCTCGCCGACCTCGAACGCAAGGGCAAACTGCTCGAGGCGCAGCGGTTGCGGATGCGCACCACCTACGACCTGGAGATGATGCGGCAGGTCGGGTTCTGCTCCGGCATCGAGAACTATTCACGCCACATCGACGGGCGTGCCGCCGGCACCGCCCCGGCCACCCTGATCGACTACTTCCCGGAAGACTTCCTGCTGGTCATCGACGAGTCGCATGTCACCGTGCCGCAGATCGGCGGTATGTACGAGGGCGACATGTCCCGCAAGCGCAACCTCGTCGAGTACGGCTTCCGGTTGCCGTCGGCGGTCGACAACCGTCCGCTCACCTGGGACGAGTTCGTCGACCGGATCGGGCAGACCGTGTATCTGTCGGCGACCCCGGGCTCCTACGAGCTCGGCCAGTCCAACGGCGAGTTCGTCGAACAGGTGATCCGGCCGACCGGACTGCTCGACCCCGAGATCGTCGTCAAACCCACCAAGGGACAGATCGACGACCTCGTACACGAGATCCGCGAGCGCACCGAACGCGACGAGCGTGTCCTGGTCACCACGCTGACCAAGAAGATGTCCGAGGATCTCACCGACTATCTCCTCGAGCTCGGCATCCGGGTCCGCTACCTGCACTCCGAGGTCGACACCCTGCGGCGCGTCGAACTGCTCCGACAGCTCCGATCCGGCGACTACGACGTCCTCGTCGGCATCAACCTGCTGCGTGAGGGCCTCGACCTGCCCGAGGTGTCGCTGGTCGCGATCCTCGACGCCGACAAGGAGGGGTTCCTCCGTTCCACCACCTCACTGATCCAGACCATCGGCCGTGCCGCGCGCAACGTGTCGGGGCAGGTGCACATGTACGCCGACACCGTCACCGACTCGATGCGCAATGCGATCGAGGAGACCGAACGGCGCCGCGAGAAGCAGATCGCCTACAACAAAGAGCACGGTATCGACCCCCAGCCGCTGCGCAAGAAGATCGCCGACATCCTCGACCAGGTGTATCGGGAGGCCGAGGACACGCCCGCCAATGTCGTCGGATCGGGTCGCAGCGCCAGCCGCGGCCGGCGAGCGCAGGGCGAGGTGCAGGGCAAGGCGGTCAGCGCCGGGGTGATCGAGAACCGTGACGTGTCGACCATGCCGCGCGCCGAACTGGCCGACCTGGTCGCCAAGCTCACCGACCAGATGATGTCGGCGGCCCGCGACCTCCAGTTCGAGCTCGCCGGCCGGCTCCGCGACGAGATCGCCGACCTGAAGAAGGAGCTCCGCGGTATGGACGCCGCCGGGATCAAGTGAAGTGAACTGGGACGATCGTCCAGCAGATCGCCGATCCCGGCGATCGGGGGACAAATCGCGCCTGGCACACTAACCTGCGGATTCACGGCACCCTGGAGTGTGGGGGATGGTTGTGTGCCCGTCGCCCGGCGGGCCCGGATCAACTATGGAGGTCAGGAATGAGCGCATACACCACGATCGTCGTCGGAACCGACGGCTCGGAGTCGTCGATGAAGGCGGTGGATCGTGCCGGCGCGTTGGCGGGGGAGTCGACCACACTCGTCATCGCATGCGCATACTTTCCCAACGACCGGGCCCCCGGTGAGGTCGCCGACGTCCTCAAGGACGAGGCCTACCAGGTGACCGGCTCGTCACCGACCGAAGAGATACTGCGCAGCGCCAAGGAGCGCGCACTGTCCGCGGGGGCCAAGCTCGTCGTCCAGCGGGCCATCAAGGGCGCACCCGTCGACGCCCTGCTGCAGCTGGTCACCGACACGCAGGCCGACCTCCTCGTCATCGGTAACCGGGGCCTCAACTCCATCGCCGGTCGTCTCCTCGGGTCCGTGCCCGCCGACGCCGCTCGTAAGTCCACTTCGGACGTGCTGATCGTCCACACGACATAGGTTCTCGACCACCTCGGAGGTGGGTCACCGACGCTCTCGTCGTACCGGATTTCGACACGGGTCCTGTTCAATCGGCAAGTGGGTAACGGTGGTTGAGCCGATGAGGAGCGGAGCGACGAGGCGTG
>NZ_BCNF01000049.1 GCF_001485495.1 Gordonia desulfuricans NBRC 100010
TCCTCGCCCTTCGGGCTCGGTCCCGGCTCGGCCATCAAACGGGGAACCTCGGTGGGCCGACGTCGGGTGGTGACCACCTCTGAGCTGGGCCACCGCCCCCGACACACCGGATCCCGATCAGCCGGTTGACGTGCGTCAGTCGCGCGCGGGCATGTCGGCGAGTTCGGGTGGCAGGGCGGTGGCATGAACGACGACGAGCCGTTGGGTACTGCGGGTGAGCGCCACGTACAGGTCGCTGTGGCCACGTGGGGACTGCCCGATCAGCGCCGACGGTTCGACGACCACCGTGGTGTCGAACTCGAGGCCCTTGCACGTCGTCACGGTGTGTACCCGCGGCCGGGCGTCGTCGTCGACATCGAGTGCGGCGACGGCCGCCGACGTCTCGCGCAACAGAGTGTCCGGGACGACGATGCCGGTCAGACCTGTCAGTTCCGCGCTGGTGGCCTCCCGGACGGCGGTCGCCACCATGTTCTCGACCCGCACCTGCACGGCGACCGGTTCGATCCCGTTGGACCGCAGTGACGTCGGCGCCGACATCGACGGACTCACCGTCTTCAGCACCCGCGCTGCGTAGGTCATGATCTCGCTGGGCGTGCGGTAGTTGACGGTCAGCTCCCGCAGCTGCCAGCGTTTGGCGACGTACGGTTCGAGTACCTGACCCCACGATGTGGTGCCGGCCAGGTCGCCGGTCTGGGCGGTGTCGCCGATGATCGTCATCCACCGATTCGGGATGCGGCGCATCACCATTCGCCACGCCATCGCCGACAACTCCTGCGCCTCGTCGACGATGACGTGCCCGAAGGTCCAGGTACGGTCACCGTAGGCGCGTTCGGCGGTGGTGGCGCGCGTGGTCTGCGTCTGTCGCGATGCGAGCTGCTCGGCGTCGATCAGGTCATAGGCCATCAGGATCTCCGGGTCGAGCTCGTCCTCGAGATCCTGTGGTGCCGAACCGGTCAGGATGTCCAGTGCGTCCTGTGCCTCGGCGAGCTGCCGGCGCCACTGCTCCCGTTCGGCGGCCTCGGCCTCGGCGGTCCCGAACCCGATGAGCTCGGCGAGCTCGTCGAGCAGCGGAACGTCGGCCGGGGCCAGATCGCGGTCGTCGTCGGAACCGTCCCGATGCAGCGTGGCCCGCTCGGCATCCGACCAGCCCGGCGTGCACTTGCGCAGACCGGCCTTGTCGGCGAACAGGTCTCGCAACAGGTCCTGCGGTGTGAGGGTCGGCCAGAACTCCAGTAGCACTTCCCGGATGTCGGGGTCGCGGCTCATGTCCGAGCGGATGTCGGCGATGTCGGCCGAACTGAGCAACTGCGAGCCGTCGAGCAGGCTCGATCCGATCGCCTTCGCGTGGCGGGCCGCCAACCCGTCGAGCGCGGACCGCAGGAACACCGTCTGCGCCTGGTTGTGCGCCTTGCGTGAGGATCGGGCCTTGCCGCGCGCGACCTTGATCAGCTCGCTGTCGACCTCGACCGTATACCCCTCAAAGGACACCGGGATGGGCTTGCGGGGCAACGACTCCTGTGCCCGGACGGCACGCTTGAGCACGTCGACCATGGCCAGGCGCCCCTTGACCTCACGGGTCTCGCGCGCCTCCTCGGCGGTGGCGTGGACACCGGGGAACATCTCGCCGATGGTGGCCAGCAGCACCCCGGACTCACCCAGCGACGGCAACACCTGTCCGATGTAGTCCAGGAAGTCACTGTTCGGCCCGATGATCAGAATCCCGCTCCGCGAGAGGATCTCACGATGGGTGTAGAGCAGATAGGCGGCGCGGTGCAGCGCCACCGCGGTCTTACCGGTACCGGGACCGCCCTGGATGACCGTCACGCCACGATGGGGTGAGCGGATGATCAGGTCCTGCTCGCGCTGGATGGTCTCGACGATGTCGGTCATCTCGCCGGTGCGGGCGGTGTTCATCGCGGCGACCAATGCCGACTCGTTGACGACGTCACCGTGGCCGAGATCGTCGAGCGATGCCCCGTCGCCGGTCAGCAACTCGTCGTTGACCGTCCGGACCTGACGGTTGCGGGTGCGGATGTGTCTGCGGCGCACCACGTCCTCGGGTGCGGCCGGGGTCGCGAGATAGAACGCCCGGGACAGCGGCGCCCGCCAGTCCAGTAGCAGGGTGGTGTCGGCGGCATCGTCGTTCAGGATGCCGATACGACCGATCCGGCGGGTCTCGCCGTCCTCCAGATCGAGCCGACCGAAGTACAGATTGTGTTCTGCCGCATCGAACTTCGCGAGATCCTCGACGTACATCCGCTCATAGGACTCACGCTCGGACTGCGCCTGCGGGGTACCCGCGGACTCCCGCAGGGTCGCCGACAGCCGGCGGCGTGTGGTGGCGCGCATCCGGTCCAGCCGCGCGTAGACCTCGGCGAGGTGATCCTGTTCCTCGGTGACGCGGGGGTCGGCGGTGTCGACCGGGTGGGTGTCGGGCGTGCTCATCGGAGGTACTCCACGGTGAATCCGGCGTCATGTACGAGGCCGGCGCCGCGTATCGCGGCGCCCAGCGTCGAGGCGGCGGTCGGGTCGGTCAACAGTGCGCAGGCGTCGGCGGCCGCACCGGGCAGTCCGGTGTCGACACGTCGCCCGAGCCAGTCGAGCACGTGCTGCTGTGAGCCGAAGTCGAGTCGAGTGGTCGGGGAGTCGCCGAGTACCCCGTGCCGCGACACGTAGACGCAGTACGGGTGGTCGACGGGCAGGCGGTGCCCGGGCAGGTGAAGGGGATGGCTGGTGTGGCTCACGGTCATTCGATGATAGTTCGGTTCGGTGGCGTCGAGAACGTCGAGGTGGCGCGGGTCGAACCACGCCGCGACGGTCGACAACACGGCTCCCGGAGCCCGGTACGGGGCTGCCGGGATGTACCCGCGTCGTGCGACATGCCCGGAATATCCTACTGCCACCGCGTGCATCTCGACCGACACCAGCCGGTCGTCGAGGTCGGCGACGTCGAGTCCGGCGTCACCGAACTTGCGGCGCAGCACCGAGATCGAGGCATTGGAGCCGACGGCTACCACCAGCGTCGACCCCGGTGGGGGCGTGACCTGTCCGCGCACGGCCGATTGGGCCGACGCCTCCCACCAGGGGTAACGATCAGGGGGGAGCAGGGTCAGGACGCCACCTTGCGCCAGCGTCGGCGACCCGCTTCGGCGATCTCGGGTGCGCGTTCACCGATCAGCTCGGCGATCTCGGCCGACCGCTCCCGGGCGGCCTCGGCGATCTCGGGAGCGCGGTCGCGTACCTTCTCGGCGATCTCCGGAGCGCGGTCACGCACCTTCTCGGCGATCTCGGCCGAACGTTCCCGGGCGGCCTCGGCGAGTTCGGGAGCCCGCTCTCGCAGGATGCCCGCCGCATCCTCGGATCGCTCGGCCAGCGCCGCAGCACCCTCCTGGGTGCGTTCGACGAGGCTGTCCCAGGCCGTCGGCGCGGTCTTCGCGGCCACCGGCAGCGCAGCCGCCAGTGCCGCCTGCGCGGCCTCGGCCCGACGGCGTCCGCGCCATGCCAGCGACGGCTTGCCCTCGGTGTCGGCGGCCGCGATCAGCAGGCCGCCGGTGAGGCTCACGTTCTTGAGGAAGTTGGCCTTCTGTGCGGCCCGCTTGGCCGGGTCGGTCTCCTGCCAGAACGGATGTCCGGCGAAGGTCGTCACCACCAGCGAGCCGGCGAGGCCGGTCGCGGCCAGACGCGGGTAGCGGCCGGTGGCGAGCATCAGGCCACCCAGGACCTGGGCGGCACCGTTGATCCGGACCAGGGTGGCGGGATCACTCGGCAGCACCCCCGACACGGTCGGCGGCAGGGCGTTGAGCGAACTCTCGATGAAGTCACCCGCCATGTCGGCGCGGCCGGTCGGCTGACGGACCGCGTCGAATCCGGAGATGATGAAGATCGAGGAGAGCATCGGACGGGCGATACGGCGAAGAATCATCGGTGACACTGCCCTTCGTTGATCGGCTGGCAATCGGCGCCCAATCGAGGCTACCCGCCGCGGCCGGAAGAGGTCCGGTGTCGACGTGCCTCACCACCCCCGCGCGCGCCACTCGGGCAGTGACGGCCGCTCGGCACCCACGGTCGTGTCGAGGCCATGCCCCGGGTAGACGACGGTGGAATCGGCGTAGCGGTCGAAGATCTTGGTCGAGACGTCGTCGATCAGGGTGTCGAAGTCACCCGGCTGCCACGTCTTGCCCACGCCGCCGGGGAACAGTGAATCACCGGTGAACAGGTGTACGACGCCGTCGGCGGGATCGGTCAGCGCCAGGGCGATCGAGCCGGGGGTGTGCCCGACCAGGTGGATCGCATCGAAGGTCAGGTCGCCGACGGTCACGGTGTCGCCGTCGTCGACGAGGGTGTCGGGGGTGACCGGGAGCGGTTCGGCGTCGAAGCGGCCGGCCGCCGTGGGGACGCCGAGTGCGGCGGTGACCTGCTCGAGCGCCTGCCAGTGGTCGGGATGCTGATGGGTGGTGAAGAGGAGTTTCGGGGTGCCGCCGAGCTGTTCGAGCACCGCGAGGATGGAGTCCGCGTCGTTGGCGGCGTCGATGATCAGCTGATCGCCGGTGGCGCGCGAGGTCACCACGTAGACGTCGTTGTCCATCGGACCGACGGACAGTTTGACGATGGTGGCGTTGGAGAGGGTTCGGCGCTGGGGGCGTGAGCCCGTGGGGCCGTCGTCGGACAGATTGCCGGTGTAGTCGTCGGAGATGGTCAGGTCGGCTGCGGTCATGGTCATCGAGCCTAGTCGTCACCGACGTCACAGCCGAGGCATCCGCGCAGTCCAGACGCGTATCGTGGATGCGTGATGCGACGGCCTGGACCCGTCGCACGAGCATGCTCGACACCATTGTGTCGGTGGCCGTCGTTACGGTCGACGTGCGGGACGCCCGTGCCCTGGCACGTGTCTCGCCCGAGACCAAGTCGTAGATAGGAAAGCAGTGGTTGATCGCCTGATCGTCCGCGGAGCCCGTGAGCACAACCTGCGGGGCGTCGACGTGGACCTCCCACGCGACAGTCTGATCGTCTTCACCGGTCTGTCCGGGTCGGGCAAGTCGTCGTTGGCCTTCGACACGATCTTCGCCGAGGGCCAGCGGCGCTATGTCGAATCGCTGTCGGCGTACGCCCGGCAGTTCCTCGGCCAGATGGACAAGCCCGACGTCGACTTCATCGAGGGGCTGTCGCCGGCGGTGTCGATCGACCAGAAGTCCACCAACCGCAACCCGCGGTCGACGGTCGGCACCATCACCGAGGTCTACGACTACCTCCGCCTGCTCTACGCGCGCGCGGGCAAGCCGCACTGCCCGACCTGTGGTGCGGCGATCGCCAAGCAGACCCCGCAGCAGATCGTCGACCAGGTGCTCGAGATGGAGGCGGGCACCCGGTTCCAGGTGCTGGCCCCGGTGGTCCGCACCCGGAAGGGCGAGTTCGTCGACCTGTTCGCCGAACTGCAGACCCAGGGCTTCTCGCGCGCCCGGATCGACGGCGTGGTGCACCAGCTGAGCGATCCGCCCAAGCTCAAGAAGCAGGAGAAGCACGACATCGAGGTGGTCGTCGACCGTCTTGCCGTCAAGTCGAGTGCCAAGCAGCGTCTCACCGATTCGGTGGAGACCGCCCTGCGCCTCGCCGACGGCATCATCGTGCTCGACTTCGTCGACCTGGAGGAGAACGACCCCAAGCGCGAGCGTCGTTTCTCCGAGCGGATGGCCTGCCCCAACGGCCATCCGATCGCCATCGACGAGCTCGAGCCGCGGTCGTTCTCGTTCAACTCGCCCTATGGCGCCTGCCCCGAGTGCGACGGACTCGGTGTCCGCAAGGAGATCGACGAGGATCTCGTCGTCCCCGACCCGGACCTGTCGCTGACCGAGGGTGCCATCGCGCCGTGGTCGAGCGGCCACAATGCCGACTACTTCCTGCGCCTGGTGTCGGGCCTGGCCGACCAGATGGACTTCGACGTCGACACGCCATGGAAGAAGCTGCCCGCCAAGGCGCGCAATGCGTTGCTCAACGGCAGCGAGCACCAGGTGCACGTGAAGTTCCGCAACCGCTACGGCCGCACCCGCTCGTACTACACCGAGTTCGAGGGCGTTATGGCCTTCCTCAACCGGCGGATGGACCAGACCGAGTCCGAGCAGATGAAGGAACGCTACGAGGGCTACATGCGGGACGTGCCGTGCCCGGCGTGCAACGGTGCGCGGCTGCGTCCGGAGATCCTGTCGGTCACCCTCGACCACCCCACCCACGGCGACATGTCGATCGCACAGGTCTGTGCCCTGTCGATCGCCGAGTGCTCGGAGTACCTCGACGGCCTGACGCTCGACGCCCGTCAGGCCGCGATCGCCGGTCGGGTGCTGAAAGAGGTCCAGGCACGCATCCGGTTCCTGCTCGACGTCGGACTCGAATACCTGTCACTCGAACGGGCGGCGGGATCGCTGTCCGGTGGTGAGGCCCAGCGCATCCGCCTGGCCACGCAGATCGGTTCGGGACTGGCCGGCGTGCTGTACGTGCTCGACGAGCCCTCGATCGGACTGCACCAGCGCGACAACCGTCGCCTGATCGACACCCTCACCCGGCTGCGCGACCTCGGCAACACCCTGATCGTCGTCGAACACGACGAGGACACCATCAAGTCGGCCGACTGGATCGTCGACATCGGCCCCCGCGCCGGTGAGCACGGCGGCGAGGTGGTGCACAGCGGCAGCTACAAGGACCTGCTGAAGAACCGCAAGTCGCTGACCGGTGCCTACCTGTCCGGTCGTGACACGTTGCCGGTGCCCGAGATCCGCCGGCCGATCACCAAGAACCGTCAGCTCACCGTGGTCGGTGCCCGGGAACACAACCTGAAGGGCATCGACGTCTCGTTCCCGCTGGGGGTGCTCACCGCGGTCACCGGGGTGTCCGGCTCCGGAAAGTCCACCCTGGTCAACGACATCCTGGCCACGGTGCTGGCGAACAAGCTCAACGGCGCACGGCAGGTCCCCGGTCGGCACACCCGGGTGAACGGGCTGGGCAACCTCGACAAGCTCGTCCAGGTGGACCAGTCGCCGATCGGACGGACCCCGCGATCGAATCCGGCCACCTACACCGGCGTCTTCGACAAGATCCGGACGCTGTTCGCCGCCACCACCGAGGCCAAGGTCCGCGGCTACCAGCCGGGCCGGTTCTCGTTCAACGTCAAGGGCGGCCGGTGCGAGGCGTGCACCGGTGAGGGCACCATCAAGATCGAGATGAACTTCCTGCCGGACGTGTACGTGCCGTGCGAGGTGTGCCACGGCGCGCGGTACAACCGCGAGACCCTCGAGGTGCACTACAAGGGCAAGACCATCTCCGAGGTCCTGGACATGCCGATCGACGAGGCCGCCGAGTTCTTCGAACCGGTGACCTCGATCCACCGCTACCTCAAGACGCTGGTCGACGTCGGCCTCGGCTATGTGCGGCTCGGGCAGCCCGCACCGACGCTGTCCGGTGGCGAGGCCCAGCGTGTGAAGCTGGCCGCCGAACTGCAGAAGCGGTCGGCCGGCCGGACGGTGTACATCCTCGACGAACCCACCACGGGCCTGCACTTCGAGGACATCAAGAAGCTCCTCGTGGTGATCAACGGACTGGTCGACAAGGGCAACACAGTGATCGTGATCGAGCACAACCTCGACGTGATCAAGACCGCCGACTGGGTCGTCGACATGGGTCCCGAAGGCGGCGTCGGCGGTGGCACCGTCGTCGGCGAGGGGACGCCGGAGGAGATCGCCGACACCCCGGCCAGCCACACCGGCAAGTTCCTCGCCGAGATCCTCAACAGCTAGACCCGCGACACCCGGAGACCGCAACACCCGGAGATTGCAGAGTTTGGAGATCGGGGTGATCCGCAGGTCCGGGGCCGGCTACCGGCCCATGGACTTGCGGATCTCCTCGAGGCGTTTCTTGGCGGCTTCGTCGCGTGTGCGCATCATCTCGTCCACCGACTGTCCTTCCGGGGTGGACTCGGCGAGCTCCTGCGAGCCGATCGCGGTGGCGATCCGGTTCTCGATCTTGTCGCGGACGAAGTCGAACGTCGGGACCCCGCCCTCGGTGTAGTCGGGGTCGGGTACCGAACCGATCACCGGATCGGCCGGCACGACCTCGCCGTCGATGATCTGGCCGGTGGATGCGCTCGGATCGTACGGCGTCGGTTCGGGGGCATCGGGCGTCGTCATGACCCAATGCTAGGCCGCGTACGGGCCGACCGAGGCCGGGTGCGCCGCCCGCGAGGTGTTCGCGGGTCAGTCCGGGCGGAGCCATGTCCTGCCCGCGCGGCACAGTCGGTCGGCGCCCGGGTCGTCCCTGGGTCGGTCGGCCGTGGGTCGGTCGACGCCCGAGACCGGCCGCTCAGGGGCGGCGGTCGCGCACCGGTCCGGTGTACTTCTCGCCCGGACCCTCGCCGGGCGCGTCCGGGTAGGCACTCGCATCGCGGAAGGCGAGCTGCAACGCCTTCAGGCCGTCGGTCAGGGGTTTGCGGTGCAGACCGAGGTCACCCTCGGCGGCCTTGACCAGGCCGGCGAGTGCGTTGATCAGGGCCCGTGCCTCCGGCATGTCCTGGTACTGCGCGTCGCCGCCCGCCTCGGGGCCGACCTTCTCCGCGGC
Organism: Gordonia desulfuricans NBRC 100010; assembly: GCF_001485495.1. Lineage (GTDB taxonomy): Bacteria > Actinomycetota > Actinomycetes > Mycobacteriales > Mycobacteriaceae > Gordonia > Gordonia desulfuricans. The sequence continues at coordinate 8,599 of NZ_BCNF01000049.1, forward strand.
GGCGCTCATCAGCATCAACGCGGCCCGGGTGATCACCTCGATCGCGGGAATGGTCGCGAGCTCGCGGACGTTGTCATCAGCGGCTTCGGAAGTCGTCGAATCGGCTGCACCGGCACCCGTTCGATCGTCGACAGCTCCGCTACCAGCGGCGTCGTCGGAGGGCGAATAGGCATTTCCGGTCATGGCTGTTAGACTTCCATAGCACGACCGCCCCGGTTACCGCCGGGGTAGCAAGTGGAGTTCCGCTCCCACCGTCACGACGCGTCTCGAACGCAGTTGGACGGTCCCGGTCCGTTCGACTCGTTGTCGACCGCTGCGCGCGGTCCCGGGTCGAGACGATGGTGACATCGTCAGGATCGGTCGGTGACGGAGCCCTGCGATTCTCATCGCGGGGCTCTTTTGCTGGGCCCCGGATATCCGCCTGTACCCGACTCTCATCGCGGCGGCCGACCTGTTCGGAATTATCAAGGAGGCCCCATCAGCACTGAGACCCGCATCAACGAGCGCATCCGCGTCCCCGAGGTCCGACTTGTCGGACCCAACTCGGAGCAGGTGGGCATCGTGCGTGTTGAAGATGCGCTGCGCTTGGCATACGAGGCCGATCTGGACCTGGTCGAGGTTGCGCCGGACGCCCGTCCGCCGGTGTGCAAGATCATGGATTACGGCAAGTTCAAGTACGAAGCCGCCCAGAAGCAGCGTGAAGCGCGTCGCAATCAGCAGATGACCGTCATCAAGGAGCAGAAGCTCCGCCCGAAGATCGACGACCACGACTACGAGACCAAGAAGGGTCACGTCGTCCGGTTCTTGAAGGACGGGTCCAAGGTGAAGGTCACCATCATGTTCCGCGGACGTGAGCAGTCTCGACCCGAGCTGGGTTTCCGGCTCCTGCAGCGACTCGGCAACGACGTCGCCGAGTTCGGGTTCATCGAGACCTCCGCCAAGCAGGACGGACGGAACATGACGATGGTCCTGGCCCCGCACAAGGGTGCGAAGACCCGCCAGAAGGCGCAGGAGCAGTCGCAGAGCCCGGCCACCAAGCCGGCGCAGGGCGACGCCCAGGGCTAGTCACCACGGGGTCGTCGACGATCGGGGGATCGCCGCGACACCACAGAGCACTGCGGACGAACCACGCCCGTCACCCGCGGGCGTGGCTCTCGTTCGCTCGAATGAAGGAAGAACATGCCGAAGAGCAAGACCCACAAGGGCACCGCGAAGCGCTTCAAGGTGACCGGTAGCGGCAAGATCGTGCGCCAGAAGGCCAACCGTCGCCACCTGCTGGAGCACAAGTCGTCCCGCCGGACCCGTCGTCTCGACGGCACCGCCGTCGTCAGCGAGAACGACGCACCGCGCATCAAGCGCCTGCTGAACCGCTGACCCGGTCCGGTTTTCTCGAGCATCACCTGTACTGAAAGAGGATTTGACACATGGCACGCGTGAAAAGGGCGGTCAACGCCCAGAAGAAGCGTCGGACGACCCTCGAGGCGTCGAAGGGCTACCGCGGCCAGCGGTCGCGCCTGTACCGCAAGGCCAAGGAGCAGCAGCTCCACTCGCTGACCTACGCCTACCGGGACCGCCGCGCCCGCAAGGGTGAGTTCCGCAAGCTGTGGATCGCGCGTATCAACGCTGCGGCCCGCGCCAACGACATCACCTACAACCGCTTCATCCAGGGCCTGAAGGCCGCCGGCCTCGAGGTGGACCGCAAGGTGCTCGCCGACATCGCCGTGACCGACCCGGAGGCCTTCACCGGTCTGGTCGAGGTCGCCCGCAAGGCGCTGCCCGCCGATGTGAATGCGCCGGCCGCCTGAGCGCTCATCGAGCACACCACGACCCGCGAGTGATCGACGGAACGATCTGATGGAGATCCTGTCCGAACGATCCTCGCGGGTCGTGTCGTTGGCCAAGCTGCACCGCGCGTCCGTCCGCCGCGCCGAGGGCCGGTTCCTGGTCGAGGGGGCCAACTCGGTGACCGCGGCGCTCGACACCCGCCGCGCCGAGACGGTGCTCGTGCGTGAGGACGAGACCGAACGCCACGCCGAGATCCTGGCGGCTGCGGCGGCTGCCGGACTGCCGGTGTTCGGGTTGTCGGCGCGTGCCACCGAGAAGTTGTCGGAGGCCACCACCGCGCCGGGGATCTTCGCGGTCTGCCGGCTGCTCGACGCCGACCTGGCGACGGTGCTGGCCGACGGTCCGCGTCTGCTCGCGGTGGCCGTGGAACCACGCGAACCGGGCAACGCCGGGACGCTGATCCGCACCGCCGACGCGATGGGTGCCGATGCGGTGCTGATCCTCGGCGACGCCGTCGACCCGCACAACGGAAAGTGTGTGCGGGCCAGCGCGGGCAGCGTGTTCCACCTGCCGATCGTCCGTCATCGCGACGTCGACGCCACACTGGCCCGGTTGCAGGAGAACGGGATCGTCGTCCTCGCGACCGCAGCCGACGGAGAACTCGATCTGGACCACGCCGACGACGTGCTCGCCCGGCCCACCGCCTGGCTGTTCGGCAACGAGGCGCACGGATTGCCTGCGACGATCGCCACGGCCGCCGACCATCGCGTCTCGATCCCGATCCGCGGTCGCGCCGAGAGCCTGAATCTGGCTGCGGCGGCGTCGATCTGCCTGTACGACAGCGCCCGCATCCACGCTCGCGGCCGATGAGCCGACCCGGGTACGACGCACTCGCCGACCTGTACGTGCAGACCTTCGGGTCGCCGTACCCGACACCCGCCGACCGCGAGATCATCGAGGCCTTCGCCGGTCTCGTCGTCGAGAGCGGGCTCGCGGGCACGGTGGTCGACGTCGGATGCGGACCCGGCCAGGTCACCGCCCACCTCGTGGCGTCAGGGCTCGACGCGATCGGCATCGACCCCAGCACCGAGATGCTCCGGCACGCCCGTCGGCTGCACCCGCACGTCCGCTACCTCGCCGACGACGCGCACCTGTGCGCCGAGGGACTACGCGAGATCCCGATTGCCGCGATCCTGGCCCGCTACAGCCTGATCCACGTGTCGCCGTCCGACATCCCCGAGATCCTCACCGGCTGGGCCGCGCGTATGCCGTCCGGGGCGATGGTCTGCGTCGCCGGCCAGTCGAGTGACGTCGTCGGCGAGGTGGTGGAGTTCGACCATCGGGTCGCGCGGGCCTGGCGATGGCATCCGGACGCGATGTCGGAGGCGCTGGGCCGCGCCGGATTCGACGAGCACTCACGAACGGTCATCCGTCCGGACGCCCATCGCCGCTTTCCCGAGGCGACCCTGATCGCCCGGCGGCGCTGAACACCCACACGCAACGAACACCGACAGACACCGAACAACCCACACGCGCAGAACACGCGGCGACGGTGAACCATGCGGGGACGTCGGCACTCGCCTCCCTGCAGGTCAACGCGTTTGCGCCGTCGACTACCCTCGAATGGGTCGATCGTCGGTCGGATCGGTGCTCCGTTCCGGTCGCCCATGACCTTCGACGTTCCGCATCAGACACGTGATAAGAGGAGTTCGCCGACCGTGGCCCCTTCCGCCGACGACCGGGGATCGCAGGATCTCCGGTTCCCCGAACCACAGGAACTCGACGCCGCAGCACAGGCCGCGGTGGAGGCCTTCGAGTCGGCGGGTGACCTCGACGCGCTGGCCACGGTGAAGACCGAGCACCTCGGCGACCGCTCGCCGATCGCGCTGGCGCGCCGCGCCCTCGGCGCCCTGCCCAAGGATCAGCGGTCCTCGGCCGGAAAGCTGGTCAACGAGGTCCGTGGCCGGGTGTCGGCAGCGCTCGCCGCCCGCACCGAGGTGCTCGAGGCGCAGCGTGACGCCGCGGTGCTGGTCGCGGAATCGGTGGACGTCACCCTCCCGTCGCGACGCCGTCCGGCCGGTGCCCGCCACCCGATCACGGTGATCGCCGAACAGGTCGCCGACGTCTTCGTCGGGATGGGCTGGGAGATCGCCGAGGGTCCCGAGGTGGAGACCGAGCATCACAACTTCGACGCGCTCAACTTCCTGCCCGACCATCCGGCCCGCTCCATGCAGGACACCTTCTACATCGCCCCCGAGGGGTCGCGTCAGGTGCTGCGGACGCACACCTCGCCGGTGCAGGTGCGGTCGATGCTCAAGCGTGACGTCCCGATCTACGTCGCCTGCCCCGGACGCACCTTCCGTACCGACGAGCTCGACGCCACCCACACCCCGGTGTTCCACCAGATCGAGGGCCTGGCCGTGGACAAGGGGCTGACCCTGGCCAACCTGCGCGGCACGCTGGAGACCTTTGCGCGCGCCCTGTTCGGGCCGGAGACCACCACCCGCATGCGGGCGAGCTACTTCCCGTTCACCGAACCGTCCGCCGAGGTCGACGTGTGGTTCCCGGCCAAGAAGGGCGGCCCCGGCTGGGTGGAGTGGGGCGGCTGCGGCATGGTGAATCCGAATGTGTTGCGTGCCAGCGGAATCGACCCCGACGTCTACTCCGGGTTCGCCTTCGGTATGGGCTTGGAACGCACCCTGCAGTTCCGCAATGACATCACCGACATGCGCGACATGGTCGAGGGCGACATCCGCTTCTCCCTGCCGTTCGGACCCGCGGTCTGACCCGCCCGGATACCGTCAGACGATCGACGAAAGTAGCTGATTGACGTGCGTGCCCCACAGTCCTGGTACACCGAGGTGCTTCGAGCGGGAGATCCGACCTGGTCGGCATCGGTCGAGGAGGTCGACGCCGGCTTCGTCCGCGTGGGCTTCGAGATCGAGGACATCGACGCCTTCCCCGAGATCACCGGCCCGCTGGTGGTCGGCCGGGTCGAGACCATCACCGAACTCACCGAGTTCAAAAAGCCCATCCGCTACTGCATGGTGGATGTGGGTGCCGATGAGCCAACTGGGATCGTCTGCGGTGCAAGGAATTTCGCCGAAGGTGATCTGATCGTCGCCTCGCTGCCCGGCGTGGTGCTGCCCGGCGGCTTCGAGATCGCCGCCCGCAAGACCTACGGCCATGTCTCCAACGGCATGATCTGCTCGGTGTCCGAGCTGGGTATCGGCACCGACCACAGCGGCATCCTGGTGCTGGCCCCCGGTACCGCCGAGCCCGGTGCCGACGCGCGCGAGGTCCTCGGTCTCGACGACGTCGCGATCGACGTGAACGTCACCCCCGACCGCGGCTACGCCTTCTCGGTGCGCGGTCTCGGCCGTGAACTCGCGAGCAGCTTCTCGGTGCCCTTCGTCGACCCCGGACAGTCGGTCGAGGCGATCACCGTCGACGGCAGCGAGGCCTGGCCGGTCGCGATCGACCCGGCGTCGGCCGCCACGCGGTACACCGCCCGCATCCTCGAGGGTGTCGACGCCGGTGCGATCTCGCCGTGGTGGATGCAGAAGCGACTGCTGGTGGCCGGTATCAGGCCGATCTCGGCGATCGTCGACGTCACCAACTACGTGATGATCGAACTCGGTCAGCCGCTGCACGCCTTCGACGCCGACAAGATCACCGGCACCGTCACCGTGCGCAATGCGGCACCGGGGGAGAAGCTCACCACGCTCGACGACGTGGTCCGCGAACTCGATCCCGAGGACGTCGTGATCGCCGACGACAGCGGCCCGATCGCCCTCGCCGGTGTGATGGGCGGCGGCGCGACCGAGGTGGGCCCCGAGACCACGCGTGTGCTGCTGGAGTCGGCCACCTTCGACCCGGTGCGCGTCTTCCGCACCGGCAAGCGCCACAAGCTGACCTCCGAGGCCAGCAAGCGGTTCGAGCGCATCGTCGACCCCGAGATCACCGTCGCGGCTTCCGATCGTGCGGCCGGACTTATCGTGGAGATCGCCGGCGGTACCGTCGCCTCGCCGCTGTCGGAGGCGCGCATCGAACTGCCGTCGGTCGCCTCGATCACGATCGCCGCCGACGAACCCGATCGGACCGCGGGTGTCACCTACCCGGCCGGGACCACCGCCGCGCGGCTGGTCGAGGTCGGTTGCACCGTCACCGGCACCGATCCGCTCGAGGTCACCCCGCCGTCGTGGCGCCCGGACCTGCGTCAGCGCGCCGACCTGGTCGAGGAGGTGCTGCGCCTGGAGGGTCTCGAGGACATCCCGGCAGTGCTGCCCACCGCCCCCGGCGGCACCGGCCTGACCGCGCAACAGCGCCGGCGCCGCAGCATCGGCCGCACCCTGGCGCTCGACGGATACGTCGAGGTGCTGCCGTATCCGTTCATGCCCGCCGGGGTCTTCGACCAGTGGGATCTGCCCGCCGACGACGAGCGCCGCAAGACCGTCAAGGTGCTCAACCCGCTCGAGTCGGAGCGCCCCGAGCTCAACACGACGTTGCTGCCCGGGCTGCTGGAGATGGCCGCCCGCAACATCGCCCGTGGGCAGCGCGACCTGTCCCTGTTCACCATCGGCCAGGTGGTGATCGCCGGGGCGAATGTCACCTCCGTGGGGGCCCTCGACGTCACCCGCCGGCCCACCGACGAGGAGATCGCCGCCCTCGACGCCTCGTTGCCGCACCAGCCGCTGCACGTCGCGGTGGTGCTGACCGGCCTGCACGACCCGGCGGGCCCGTGGGGTCCGGGCCGCGTGGCCGATCACCTCGACGCCTTCGAGGCCGCACGCAGCATCGGCCGGGCCGCCGGGGTGTCCGTCGAGCTGTCGGCGGCCCAGGAGAAGCCGTGGCATCCGGGCCGTTGTGCCCGCATCAGCGTCGACGGGATCACCGTCGGATATGCCGGTGAGCTGCATCCGGCGGTCCTGGAGAAGGCCGGACTGCCCAAGCGGCTGTGCGCGGTCGAGGTCGACATCGACGCCCTGCCGCTCACCACGATGCTGCCCGCACCCGACGTCAGCGTCTTCCCGGCGGTGCTGCAGGACGTCGCGGTGGTCGTCGCCGCCGACGTGCCCGCCGCCGACGTCGAGCACGCACTGCGTGACGGCGCCGGTGAGCTGCTCGAGGCGATCGAGCTGTTCGACGTGTTCACCGGCAGCCAGGTCGGTGAGGGACACAAGTCGCTGACCTTCGCGTTGCGGTTCCGCGCCGACGACCGCACCCTCACCGAGGACGAGGCCAACGCGGCGAAGCTCGCGGCGGTCGAGGTCGCGGGTGAGCGGATGGGTGCGCGCCTGCGCTGATCCCGGCGGCCGCCGATCTCGCGGGTCACCGCTCCCGGCGCGGCTGATCCCGGCATGACGATCGGGGTGGGCATCCACCCTGATCGACCCGGTGGATGAATGTATTTGCATAGGAGTGCATAATGTTCCTATGACGATCAAGGTTGCAGTCGCCGGAGCCAGTGGCTACGCAGGTGGAGAGATCCTGCGTCTGTTGTGCGGACATCCACGGCTGCGATCGGGGGAGCTCGAGATCGGGGCGCTGACCGCCGGCGGCAACGCCGGCAGTCCCCTCGGATCGCTGCATCCGCATCTGCTGCCGCTCGCCGATCGGGTCCTCGAGGAGACCACCGCGGAGATCCTGGCCGGTCATGACGTGGTGTTCCTGGGACTGCCGCACGGGACCTCCGCGGTGATCGCCGACGCCCTCCCGCCGACCACGCTGATCATCGACTGCGGCGCCGACTTCCGGCTCAAGGATCCCGCCGACTGGACCGCCTACTACGGCGGCGCCCACGCCGGTACCTGGCCCTACGGGCTGCCCGAGCTCCCGGGCAACCGGGAGGTGCTCAAGGATGCGAGCCGCATCGCGGTACCGGGTTGCTATCCGACGGTCTCGATCCTGTCGCTGCTCCCGGCCGTGGCCGCGGGCCTGGTGGAGCCGACGGTGACCGTGGTCGCGGTCAGCGGCACCTCCGGGGCCGGCCGCGCCCCCAAGGTCGATCTGCTGGCCTCCGAGGTGATCGGCTCGGCCCGCGCCTACGGCGTCGGCGGCGTACACCGGCACACCCCCGAGATCGCGCAGGCACTCTCGGCGGCGGCCGATCTTCCGGTGTCGGTGTCGTTCACCCCGGTCCTGGTCCCGATGTCGCGCGGCATCCTCGCCACCTGCACCGCCCGCACGTCGGCGTCGGCCGACGAGGTGCATGCCGTGTATGAAAAGGCTTACGGCGACGAGCAATTCGTCCACCTGCTCCCGGCCGGATCCCTGCCGGCGACCGGCTCGGTGATCGGCTCCAATGCGGTGCAGATCGCGGTGACCGTCGACGAGCGGGCCGGGACGCTGGTGGCCGTCGGCGCGATCGACAACCTCACCAAGGGCACCGGTGGGGCGGCAGTGCAATCGATGAACCTGGCGTTGGGCTGGGACGAGGCAGAAGGACTGAGTACCGTGGGAGTGGCTCCGTGACCGCACAGGACGGACAGATGACCGGCAACCAGAGCACAGATTCCGGGGACGACCGCATCGTCGGCGGCGCCCCGCTGGACGCGCCGCGACTGGTCCGCAACCAGGGTGTGACCGGCCCGCTCGGCTTCCGTGGAGCCGGCATCACCGCCGGGATCAAGGTCTCCGGCAAGCCCGACCTCGCCCTCGTCTTCAACGAGGGGCCCGACTATGCCGCCGCCGGTGTCTTCACCCGCAACCAGGTCAAGGCCGCACCCGTGCTGTGGTCGCAGCAGGTGCTCACCACCGGTCGGCTGCGTGCGGTGATCCTGAACTCCGGTGGTGCCAACGCCTGCACCGGACCGGGCGGATTCCAGGACGCACACGCCACCGCCGAGGCCGTCGCCGAGGCGCTGAGCAACTGGGGCACCGAGACCGGTGCCGTCGAGGTCGCCGTGTGCTCGACGGGCCTGATCGGTGACCGGCTGCCGATGGACAAGGTTCTCGCCGGCGTCACCGAGATCGTCCACGAGATGGCCGGCGGACTGTCCGGTGGGCTCGACGCGGCACACGCCATCATGACCACCGACACCGTGCCGAAACAGGCTGCGCTGCATCATCCGCAGGGCTGGAACGTCGGCGGCATGGGCAAGGGCGCCGGGATGATGGCGCCGTCGCTGGCCACCATGCTGGTGGTGCTCACCACCGATGCGCGCGCCACCCCCGAACAGCTCGACACCGCACTGCGGCGGGCCACGGTGAGGACTTTCGACCGGCTCGACATCGACGGCTCCACCTCCACCAACGACACCGTGCTGCTGCTGAGTTCGGGCGCCAGTCAGATCCCGGTGGAGCAGGCCGACCTCGACGCCGCGGTACTCGCGGTGTGCGACGACCTCGCCGCCCAGATGATGGCCGACGCCGAGGGCGTCACCAAGCGCGTGACCATCACCGTCAACGGAGCCCGCACCGAGGACGACGCGATCGCGGTGGCCCGCACCGTCGCCCGCGACTCACTCGTCAAGACCGCGCTGTTCGGTTCGGACCCCAACTGGGGTCGCGTGCTGGCCGCGGTCGGGATCTCCCCGGTCACCATCGAGGCCGACCGGATCGCGGTGTCGTTCAACGGGAGTGCGGTCTGCGTCGACGGCACCGGGGTGTCCGGTGCCCGTGACGTCGACCTGTCCGGCACCGACATCGCAGTCGTCGTCGACCTCGGGCTCGGCGATGCGTCCGGCATGGTCCGCACCACCGACCTCTCGCATGCCTATGTCGAAGAGAACTCGGCGTACTCGTCATGAGCCAGACCCCTGACGCCACGGCCTCTGACACCACGGCTCCCGACACCACGGCCCCTGACGCCACCGGCCCCGACACCACCGCTGCCGATGCCGCGGCGGTGCTCGCATCGACCCTGCCCGCGCTGCAGGCCCTGCACGGTGCGACGGTCGTGGTCAAGTACGGCGGCAATGCGATGGTCGACGACGAGCTGAAGCGGGCCTTCGCCGCCGACATCGTCTATCTGCGCGCCTGCGGCATGCACCCGGTCGTGGTGCACGGCGGCGGACCGCAGATCTCGGCGATGCTCGGCCGGCTGGGCCTGTCCGGTGAGTTCCGCGGCGGCTTCCGGGTCACCACCCCCGAGGTGATGGACGTGGCCCGCATGGTGCTCTTCGGCCAGGTCGGCCGCGAACTCGTGGGGCTGATCAACGCCTACGGTCCCTATGCCGTCGGACTCACCGGCGAAGACGCCCACCTGTTCACCGCCACCCGGCGCACCGTGCTGGTCGACGGCGTGGCCACCGACATCGGACTGGTCGGCGACATCACCTCGGTGAACACCACCGTCGTCGCCGATCTGCTTGCCGCAGGCCGGATTCCGGTGATCTCCACGATCGCCCCCGACCGCGACGGTGTGGTGCACAACATCAACGCCGACACCGCCGCAGGTGCCCTCGCCGAGGCGCTCGGCGCGTCCCGGCTGGTGATGCTGACCGACGTCGAGGGGCTGTACACCGACTGGCCCGACCGCTCCTCGCTGGCCTCCCAGATCAGTACCGACGCGCTGGAAGCTCTTCTGCCGAAGCTGGATTCGGGCATGGTCCCCAAGATGGAGGCCTGCCTGCGTGCGGTCACCGGGGGAGTGTCACGTGCCCACGTGATCGACGGGCGTGTCCCACACGCGGTGCTCGGCCAACTGCTCACCTCCTCGCGCGTCGGCACCACCGTCGTCAGCCCCGAGAACATCACGTCCACAACCGATTCCACGGAATCAGATCCGAAGGCAACCTCATGACCGCACCCTGGCAGCAGCGGTGGTCGTCCGCGCTGATGAACAACTACGGCACCCCGGCCGTCGCCCTGGCGAAGGGCGAGGGCGCCTACGTGTGGGATGCCGAGGGCAACCGCTATCTCGACCTGCTCGGCGGGATCGCGGTGAACGCGCTCGGCCACGCCCACCCGGCGATCGTCGAGGCCGTGACCGCGCAGCTGCAGACGCTCGGACACGTCTCGAACCTCTACATCAGTCCGCCGGTCGTCGAACTCGCCGAGCGGTTGCTCGACAAGTTCGGTCACCCCGGCCGCGCGTTCTTCTGCAACTCCGGCACCGAGGCCAACGAGGCCGCGTTCAAGCTCGCGCGGCGCACCGGCCGGCCGCAGATCATCGCCGCCGAGAAGGCCTTCCACGGCCGGACCATGGGCGCGCTGGCCATGACCGGCCAGCCGGCCAAGCGGGCACCGTTCGAACCGATGCCCGCCGGTGTCGACTTCGTGCCCTACGGCGATGTCGCGGCACTCGACGCCGCCGTCGGCGAGCAGACCGCCGCGGTCATCCTCGAACCGATCCAGGGTGAGGCCGGCGTGATCGTGCCCCCCGTCGACTACCTGGCGCAGGCCCGGCGGATCACCGCCGAGCGCGGTGCCCTGCTGATCCTCGACGAGGTGCAGACCGGCGTCGCCCGGACCGGGTCGTTCTTCGCCCACCAGGCCGCAGGCGTGGTGCCCGACGTGATGACCCTGGCCAAGGGTCTCGGCGGTGGGCTGCCGATCGGTGCATGTCTGGCCACCGGCCCGGCCGCCGAACTGTTCACCCCCGGACAGCACGGCACCACCTTCGGCGGCAATCCGGTCAGTGCCGCCGCGGCCCTCGCCGTGCTCGCCGAGATCGACCAGCACAACCTCGTCGAACACGTGGCGTCGGTGGGCAAGACCCTCGCCGCCGGGATCGAAGACCTCGGACATCCGCTGGTCTCCACCGTGCGGGGCTCGGGTCTGCTGCTCGGCATCGTGCTCTCCGCACCGCGCGCAGCCGCGGTGGAGGGTGCCGCCCGGGCCGGCGGCTTCCTGATCAACGCACCGGCACCCGACGTGATCCGGCTGGCCCCGCCGCTGATCCTCACCGAGGAACAGGCCGGCGACTTCGTCGCGGCACTGCCCGGGTTCCTGGACGCGGCAGCGCAGACCGAGGAGCAGTCATGACCCGGCACTTCCTGCGCGACGACGACCTCACCCCGGCCGAACAGGCCGAGGTGCTCGCCCTCGCCGCCGAGGTCAAGCGCAACCCGTTCGCGCACCGTCCGCTGGAGGGTCCGCGCGGGGTGGGCGTGATCTTCGACAAGAACTCCACCCGCACCCGGTTCTCCTTCGAGATGGGTATCGCCCAGCTCGGCGGGCACGCTGTGGTCGTCGACGGCCGCAGCACGCAGCTCGGCCGCGACGAGACCCTCGAGGACACCGGGCGCGTGCTGTCGAGGTTCGTCGACGCGCTGGTGTGGCGCACCTTCGGCCAGGACCGGCTCGAGACGATCGCGTCCACCGCGACCATCCCGGTGGTCAATGCGTTGTCGGACACCTTCCACCCGTGCCAGGTGCTCGCCGACCTGCAGACGATCATCGAGCGGAAGGGGTCGACCGCCGGACTGCGGATGACCTACCTCGGTGACGGCGGCAACAACATGGCGCATTCGCTGGCACTCGGCGGCGTCACCGCCGGGATGCACGTGACGATCAGCGCCCCCGAGGGTTTCCGACCCGACCCGCGGGTCATCGCCGACGTCGAGGCACGTGCGGCACTGACCGGCGGCTCGGTGGCCGTGGTCGGCGACCCGGTCGCGGCATCCACCGGGGTCGACGTCCTGGTCACCGACACCTGGGTGTCGATGGGGCAAGAGGACGACGGCAAGGACCGCAAGGCGCCGTTCCGGCCGTACCAGATCAACGCCGAGCTGTACGCGATCGCCGCCGACGACGCGCTCGTGCTGCACTGCCTTCCCGCACACCGCGGGGACGAGATCACCGACGAGGTGATCGACGGTCCGGCGAGTGCGGTGTTCGACGAGGCCGAGAACCGTCTGCACGCGCAGAAGGCGCTGCTGATCTGGCTGCTGGAGCACCAGTGAGTCTCCCGGACAAGCAGGTGGGCGCGGCCGGACACGCGGTGTCCCGGCTGGCGACCACCCGCGCCGGACGGCACGCGCTGATCGTCGACATCCTGGCCAACCACCAGGTCCGTAGCCAGTCCGAGCTGCAGGTCCTGCTCGCCTCGCACGGCGTGGACGCGACCCAGGCGACCATCTCGCGCGATCTCGACGAACTCGGCGCGGTCAAGCTGCGCGCCGCCGACGGCGGGGCCGGCGTCTACGTCGTGCCCGAGGACGGTTCCCCGGTCCGTGGCGTGTCCGGCGGGACCGACCGGCTGTCCCGGCTGCTGGGCGAGCTGCTGGTGTCGACCGACGCCAGCGGCAACCTCGCCGTGCTGCGTACCCCGCCGGGGGCCGCGCACTATCTGGCCAGCGCGATCGACCGCGCCAGCCTGCAGGATGTGGTCGGCACGATCGCCGGCGACGACACGATCTTCGTGTGCGCCCGTGAACCCGTCGACGGCGCCGAACTGGCCCGACGAATCGAGGGTCTCGTGTGACACCGCCGACACCGAGACCCGACGCGCACCCCGGTGGCGAGGGCGCCCGCCCCCGCGGCCGATAATCAACACCCGACGAAGAACATCATCAGCCCACCGCCCGCGCACCCGGGCGCGACGTCCACCATCCGGACGTCACCACAGAACTCACCGAAGAGAAACAAGGAGATCATCACCATGGCCGAGCGCGTCGTACTCGCATACTCCGGCGGACTGGACACCTCGGTCGCCATCAGCTGGATCGGCAAGGAGACCGGCAAGGAGGTCGTCGCCGTGGCCCTCGACCTGGGTCAGGGCGGCGAGGACATGGAGGTCGTGCGTCAGCGTGCTCTCGACTGCGGCGCGGTCGAGGCCGTGCTGGTCGACGCCCGCGACGAGTTCGCCGACGACTACTGCCTGCCCGCCATCACCGCCAACGCCCTCTACATGGACCGTTACCCGCTGGTGTCGGCACTGTCGCGACCGCTGATCGCCAAGCACCTGGTCACCGCCGCCCGCGACCACGGCGGCACCGTCGTCGCCCACGGCTGCACCGGCAAGGGCAACGACCAGGTTCGCTTCGAGGTCGGCTTCGCCTCCCTCGCCCCCGATCTCGAGGTCATCGCGCCGGTCCGCGACTACGCATGGACCCGCGAGAAGGCGATCTCCTTCGCCGAGCAGAACGACATCCCGATCAACGTCACCAAGAAGTCCCCGTTCTCGATCGACCAGAACGTGTGGGGCCGCGCGGTGGAGACCGGTTTCCTCGAGGACCTGTGGAACGCCCCCACCAAGGACGTCTACTCCTACACCGAGGACCCGACGATCAACTGGCAGGCACCCGACGAGGTGATCATCTCCTTCGACAAGGGACGCCCGGTGGCGATCGACGGCCGTCCGGTCAGCATGCTGCAGGCCATCGAGGAGCTCAACCGTCGCGCCGGCGCCCAGGGCGTCGGCCGTCTCGACGTCGTCGAGGACCGACTGGTGGGCATCAAGAGCCGCGAGGTCTACGAGGCCCCGGGCGCGATGGTGCTGATCACCGCCCACTCCGAGCTCGAGCACGTCACCCTCGAGCGTGAGCTGGGCCGCTACAAGCGCCACACCGACCAGAAGTGGGCCGAGCTGATCTACGACGGTCTCTGGTTCTCGCCGCTGAAGCGTTCGCTGGACGCCTTCGTCGACTCCACCCAGGAGCACGTCTCCGGCGACATCCGCCTGGTGCTGCACGGCGGTCACATCACCGTCAACGGTCGCCGCAGCTCGGAGTCGCTGTACGACTTCAACCTGGCCACCTACGACGAGGGCGACAGCTTCGACCAGTCCGCGGCCCGCGGCTTCGTCGAGCTGCACGGCCTGTCGTCGAAGATCGCCGCCCGTCGGGATCTCTTCGGTGAGTGACGATCCGCACGGCGGCGGAACCACCAACGAGGGTTCGCTGTGGGGCGGCCGGTTCGCCGACGGACCGGCCGCGGCCATGGCCGCGCTGAGCAAGTCCACCCATTTCGACTGGGCGCTCGCCCCGTTCGACATCCGCGCGTCCAAAGCGCATGCACGGGTGTTGAACTCGGCGGGACTGCTTGCCGATGACGACCTGGCGGGGATGCTGGCCGGACTCGACCGGCTCGCCGCCGACGTCGCCGACGGCACCTTCACCCCGGCCGAGTCCGACGAGGACGTGCACGGCGCGCTCGAGCGGGGACTGATCGAGCGGGTCGGCGCCGAACTCGGCGGCCGGCTGCGTGCCGGGCGGTCGCGGAACGACCAGGTGGCCACCCTGTTCCGGATGTGGGTGCGGGCGGCGATGGGCCGTGTCGCGCTCGGGCTGCTCGACGTGGTGGAGGCGCTCACCGCGCAGGCCGCGGCGCATCCGGATGCGGTGATGCCGGGTAAGACGCATCTGCAGGCCGCGCAGCCGGTGCTGCTGGCCCACCACCTGCTCGCCCATGCGCAGCCGCTGATCCGTGACGTCGACCGGCTCGGCGACGCCGATCGGCGGACCGCGGTGTCGCCGTATGGTTCCGGGGCGCTCGCCGGCTCGTCGCTGGGTCTCGACCCGGCCGCGATCGCCGCCGAACTCGGCTTCGACGGACCCGCCGAGAACTCGATCGACGCGACGTCGGCTCGCGACTTCGCCGCCGAGGCGGCGTTCGTGTTCGCGATGATCGCCGTCGACCTGTCACGTCTGTCCGAAGAGGTGATCCTTTGGAGCACACCGGAATTCGGCTATGTGACGTTGGCCGACGCGTGGTCGACCGGCAGTTCGATCATGCCGCAGAAGAAGAACCCGGATGTCGCCGAGCTCACCCGCGGCAAGGCCGGCCGGCTGATCGGTGACCTCACCGGTCTGCTCGCCACGCTCAAGGCGCAGCCGCTGGCCTACAACCGGGATCTGCAGGAGGACAAGGAGCCGGTCTTCGACGCGGTGGCACAGCTCGAGCTGTTGCTCCCGGCGATCACAGGTCTCGTCGCCACCCTGGAGTTCCACGAGGACCGGATGGCCGAGCTCGCGCCCGCCGGGTTCACCCTCGCCACCGACATCGCCGAATGGCTGGTGCGCCAGGGTGTGCCGTTCCGGGTGGCCCACGAGGTCGCCGGGGCATGCGTGCGGGAGGCCGAGGGTCGCGGCGTCGGACTCGACGAGCTCGACGACGAGACGTTCGCGTCGATCGATCCGGCGCTCACCCCGCAGGTCCGCGACGTGCTCACCGTGCGCGGGTCGATCGAATCGCGAAATGCCCATGGTGGCACCGCTCCCGAGCAGGTGCAGCGCCAGCTGTCGGTACTCGCCACCGAGGTGGCCAGCCTGCGTGCGCGTTGGGGCGGTCGCGACACCACGTAGGATGTGTATCCGCTGTGGTCCGGGTCGGTAGAGTGAAGCAGGCCACAGTCTTCGACGAGGGGGAGGCGCATCGATGGTGGGATTCGGCGGGGTTCCGGACGTCGGCGCGGTGGTCGAGCGGGTCGTCGCCACCGCACAGAACGGACTCGAGGTGCTTCGCCTCGGCGGATTGGAGACCGGTACCGAACCGGCTCCGTTCGTCGTGGTGGAGACCGAGAAGATGTTCAAGCTGCGGCGGTACTTCCCGGACTCGCCGTCGACCGGCCCGAACGTGGTCCTCATCCCGCCGATGATGGTGTCGGCCAACGTCTATGACGTCACCGAACACAACGGTGCGGTGTCGATCCTGGACCGTGACGGGATCACCCCCTGGGTGATCGACTTCGGCTCGCCCGATTCCGAGGAGGGCGGGCTGGAACGTGATCTCGCCGATCACGTCGTCGCGATCAGCCGGGCGATCGACCTGATCGTCGAGGCGACCGGCAAGGACGTCCACCTCGCCGGCTACTCGCAGGGCGGGATGTTCGCCTATCAGGCTGCCGCGTACCGCCGGTCGAAGAACATCGCCAGCCTGATCACCTTCGGCAGTCCCGTCGACGTCCTCGCGGCGCTGCCGCTGGGTCTGCCCGCGGGCCTGGTGGTCCCGGGCGCGGAGATCCTCGCCGACCGCGTGGTCAGTCATCTGTGGGTGCCGGGATGGCTGGCCCGGTTGGGTTTCCAGATGCTCGACCCGGTCAAGACCGCCCGCAGCCGCCTCGACTTCCTCCGGCAACTGCACGACCGCGATGCATTGCTGCCGCGTGAGGACCAGCGCCGCTTCCTCGAATCCGACGGGTGGGTCGCCTGGTCGGGCCCGGCGATCGCCGAACTGCTCCGGCAGTTCGTCGTGCACAACCGGATGGTGGGCGGTGGCTTCGTGATCAACGGTGACGTGGTGACACTCGCCGAGATCACCTGTCCGGTGCTGGCATTCGTGGGCGAGGCCGACGACATCGGTCAGCCGGCCGCGGTCCGGGGGATCGTGCGGGCCGCTCCCGATGCCGATGTCTACGAATCTCGGCTTCCGGTAGGACATTTCGGACTCGTCGTGGGTAGTGCATCCGGTGCGCACACCTGGCCGGTGACCGCCGAGTGGATCGCCTGGCAATCGGGGATGGGGGAGCGTCCCGAACTGATCGAGCCGATGGTGGTGCCCGAACCGGGACACGGCAGCGGAGTCAGTTTCACCTCCCGGATCACCCACGGGCTGGGGTCGGTCGCCGACGCCGGGGCCGGGGTCACCCGTGAACTGCTGAGTCTGGCGTCCAATGCCCAACGTGCCTCCCGGGCGGTCGCCCAGGAGTCGGTGCGCACGGTGCCCCGACTCTTCCGGCTGGGCCAGATCCAGGCGGGCACCCAGATCTCGCTCGGCAAACTGATGGCCGAGAACACCAGACGCGGCGGCGACAAGGAACTGTTCCTGTTCGAGAGCCGGGTGCTGACCCACGAACAGGTGAACGCCCGCATCGACAACGTCGTCGCCGGGCTGATCGAGTGCGGGATCCGGCCCGGCCAGCACGTGGGCGTGTTGATGGACACCCGTCCGAGCGCGTTGGTGGTGGTCGCGGCCCTGTCGCGGCTCGGTGCGGTCGCCGCCCTGCCGGCCGCCGACGCCGATCTCGGCGAGATGCTGCGGCTGGCCGCATGCTCGGTGGTGATCGCCGACCCCAAGAACCTCGACACCGCTGCCGCACACTGCGATCGGGTGCTCATCCTCGGCGGCGGCAGCGGCGACTCACGCGAGATCGACCGGGCCGACGGTCATCGGATCGTCGACATGGAACAGATCGATCCGGCCGCCGTCGAGATCCCGCGCTGGTATCGCCCCGACCCCGGTCTCGCCGCCGACCTCGCGTTCATCCTGTTCACCCGTACCCAGGGCAAACTCGAGACCTGGCCGGTGACCAATCACCGATTCGCGATGTCGGCGTTCGGTGCGGCCTCGGCGGCCGGCCTGACCGATCGCGACACCGTCTACTGCCTGCCGCCGCTGCACCATGCATCCGGACTGCTGACCACCCTCGGCGCCACCGTCGTGGGCCGCTCGCGGATCGCGCTGTCGAACGGTGTCGACATCGACACCTTCGCCACCGAGATCCAGCGCTACGGGGTCACGGTGGTCTCGTACACGTGGACGATGATGCGTGAGATCGTGCGCGCCGAGGATTTCCGGATCAACCAGCACAACCAGGTCCGGTTGTTCATGGGATCGGGGATGCCCGCCGGTCTGTGGGACGACGTGGTGGAGAGTTTCCCGCGGGCTCGCGTGCTCGAGTTCTTCGCCACCGCAGACGGTTCGGCGATCCTGGCCAACATCACCGGCGACAAGGTCGGTGCGATGGGTCGTTCCCTGCCGGAGACCAATGCGGTGGAGATCGCCGCGTTCGACCTCGAGAATCTGCAGCTGATCGAGGGTGACGGCGGATTCGTCCGGCGTACCGAACCGGGTGAGGTCGGACTCCTGTTGTCCCGCACCAAGTATCGGTTCGACGCCTCGTCGACGGTGCTGCGCGATGTGTTCACCGCCCATGATCGGTGGGAGGTGTCAGGGCACCTGTTCTACCGTGACGCCGACGACGACCTGTGGTTCGTGGGATCGGTCGAGTCGGCGGTGCGCTCGGCCGACGGGATCGTGTACCTGCCGCCGATCCAGCGCGCGCTGTCGCGGTTGTCGCTCGTCGACCAGGTGGTCGCCTACGGGGCGAGGGTGTCCGACGGGCAGATCGCGATCGCTGCGATCACCCTGCGTGCCGACGCCAGGCCCGAATCGCTCACCGTCACCCAGCTGCGGGTCGCACTCGGTGACCTGCCGGCCGAGGAGCGTCCGCACCTGATCTGCCTGGTCGAGGAGATCCCGGTGTCGGGGTCGTACCGACCGGTCGCGGCCGCGCTGGCCGCCGACGGCGTCCCCCGTCCCGCCGCGGGCATGTGGTATCGCGACGAGGAAGGGCGGTACCGCCGGTACACCCGGGCGGCGATGACGCGTCTGGGGTGGGCCGGCAGGGCGGCCACCGCCGAGACGTCGATACGGTGACCGGGTCGATACGGTGAATGGGGATCCGCCGGAGAGCGGATCCACCCACAGCAGCGGTGGGGATGCGTCCCGACGCCATCCCCGGGAGGAGTCAGCAAGATGTCTCGTGCAGAAGCGATCGACCCGATCGTCCGAGAGCGGTTGGTCTGCCCCCAGGATCGGGGACCGTTGCTCGATGCCGGCGACGAGCTCTACAACCCGCGACTGCACGTCGCCTACCGGATCGATGCCGACGGTATCCCGGTGATGCTCGCCGACGAGGCACGCAGCGTCGACGACGCCGAACACGCCCGATTGACCGACGGGCGGTAGCCACGCCGTCATCCCCGGCATCGGCGCCCGGGCCGGGGGATGAGAAAATCGAACTCGTGAGTGGACAGACCGCGGAGACGACCATCGACATCATCGACGAACTGGAATGGCGCGGCCTGATCGCGCAATCCACCGATCTCGACGAATTGCGCACGGTCGTCGACGAGGGGCCCATCACCCTCTATGCCGGATTCGATCCGACCGCGGCGAGTCTGCACGCCGGCCATCTCGTGCCGCTGCTGACGCTGCGCCGGTTCCAGCTGGCCGGGCACCGGCCGCTGGTTCTCGCCGGTGGCGCCACCGGTCTGATCGGTGATCCCCGGGAGGTCGGCGAGCGGAGCATGAACCCGGCCGACACCGTCGCCGGATGGGCCGACCGCATCGGTGGCCAGCTCCGCCGGTTCGTCACCATCGACGACGCCCCGAACAGCGCGGTGCTGGTCAACAACCTGGACTGGACCGGACCGATGAGTGTCGTGGACTTTCTCCGCGATCTCGGCAAGCACTTCTCGGTGAACGTGATGCTGGCCCGGGAGACGGTCAAGCGCCGACTCGAGACCGATGGCATCAGCTACGCCGAGTTCAGCTACATCCTGCTGCAGTCGAACGACTTCCTGCAGTTGCGTCGGCGCTACGACTGCGTCTTGCAGATCGGCGGGTCGGATCAGTGGGGCAACATCATCGGCGGTGTCGACCTGTGTCGCCGCGTCGACGGAGAGAGCGTGCACGCGATGACGGTGCCGCTGGTGACCTCGTCGGACGGCAAGAAGTTCGGTAAGTCCACCGGTGGTGGAAGCCTGTGGCTCGACGCCGACCTGACCAGCCCGTACGCCTGGTACCAGTACTTCGTGAACACCGCCGACGCCGACGTCGTGCGCTACCTCAAGTGGTTCACCTTCCTCGGTCGCGAGGAGATCGCCGAGCTGGAGCAGCTCACGGCGGAGAAGCCGCATCTGCGTACCGCGCAGAAGCGGCTGGCCGCGGAGATGACGACGCTGATCCATGGTGCGGAGGCGACCGCCGCCGTCGAGCTGGCGAGCCAGGCGTTGTTCGGACGCGGTGAGCTGGACGGACTCGACGAGGGCACCTTGGCCGCGGCGCTGGGGGAGACCCGGATCGCCGAGTACAGCGATTCGACCCCCACGATCGTCGAGCTCCTCGTCGACTCGGGTTTGTCGGAGAGCAACAAGGCGGCACGGCGCGCGATCGGCGAAGGCGGTGCGTATGTCAACAACGTCAAGATCACCGACGCCGACTGGACGCCGGCCGACGCCGACCTGCTGCATGGGAGTTGGCTGGTCATCCGCCGCGGCAAGAAGTCGTTCGCGGGTGCGCGGATCGACCGCTAGTGCCGGCCTGATCGCTCGAGCAGGCCTGTGACCAGGAGATTTGACGCCCTGTTCTTGTGTGTGTAACTTTCTTGTTGCACCGCAGCGAGCAAGACCCCGGGGCCACACGGAATCGGGGTAAGCGAGGTGTCCGCACTTCGGTTCGGACATGCGGAGCAGCTGGGCTTGACAAGGTGAGCAACCCTCGAGTTGCGAACGGAGATCGGATCT
>NZ_BCNF01000050.1 GCF_001485495.1 Gordonia desulfuricans NBRC 100010
CCCGGCTCAATCAGCGATGGGGTCACCGCTCAATCATCAATGCCTAGTGGATGGTTGAGCCGATGAGGAGCGTAGCGACGAGGCGTGTCGAAACCCCACACAGCCGGACTCAGGAGCGTCACCACCTCAGACGTGGCCACCACCCCGCCCCGGCTCGATCTGTCAATCCGCACCTGAGTCGAGAGAACAGAAATCCCAGGTCTGACGACCTGGGATCTGTAGAGAACGAACTGTGCCCCCGGCAGGATTCGAACCTGCGGCCTTCTGCTCCGGAGGCAGACGCTCTATCCCCTGAGCTACGGGGGCTCATTGGGCGAGCACAACATTAGCGTACGGAGTGCCACGATCCCAAGTCGGCTGGTCACGGCGTTTCGCGGCCTCTCGCCGGGCCGCTACCCCACTGCCGCCGCGGACTCCACCTGGATGGTCGAGCCGCTCTCCCCGCGCAGCACGTGCAGCTGCGACGGGATACGTGCGCGGAGCTCGTCGACGTGGCTGACGACGCCGACCACACGTCCGCCGGAGCGCAGTTCGTCGAGGACACCCATCACCTCGTCGAGGGCCTCCGGATCGAGCGTGCCGAAGCCCTCGTCGATGAAGATGGTGTCGAGTACGCGCCCGCCGGATTCCGCCGACACCACGTCGGCGAGGCCGAGTGCCAGCGCAAGGGAGGCATAGAAGGTCTCGCCACCCGACAGCGTGGTGGTGGCCCGCACCGCACCGGTGTACTCGTCGCGCACCTCGATACCGAGTCCGCCCCGCCGGCCGCGCGGTCCGACGGCATCGGAGTGGACGAACTCGTAACGGCCGGCCGACATCTGACGCAGCCGCGCCGATGCGGCCACCAGCACTTCTTCGAGGCGTGCGGCGAGTACATAGGCATGCAAGGACATCTTGCGCGCGTTCTGGCCGCGACCGGCGAACAGTTCGGCCAACCCCGACACCTCGGCGTGTTTGGCGCGCAGCGGTGCGATGGCGTCCAGTGCAGCCCAGAACTCGGCGACCACACCCTCCAGTCCGTGCAGTCGTTCCCCGGCGATCGCATGCACCCGGGCGGCCTGCTCGTGCCTCGTCTGGGCGTCGGCGAGCCTGGACGAAAGACTCTCGACGTCAACGGGTTCGGAATCCATCGCGGCGACGACGGCCGGATCGGTGAGCGTCTCGCGCGCCGCGGCGCGCATCTGGGCCGCACGGGTGAGCATGTCCTCCCACGCGACGATCTGCTTGGGTGCCGCAGATGCCGCGCGGGCAGCACCCACGTCCGGGAATCCCTGTGCGATACACAGGTCACCGAGGTTGGCGGCGATCTCGTCGCGACGGCGCGTCCACGCCGATGCCTCGCGTCGTGCCTCGCGCAATGCCTTGGCGCGCGTGCACAGTTCGGCGAGTTCGGTGCGGCGTGCCGCGATGTCCATCGATCCACCCGTCGCCTCGGTGACCTCGGCGTCGAGCTCGTCGACGGCCGTCCGGAGGGCCGTGTGACGTTCCATCGTGCCCGACCGCTCCGCGGCGACCCGGCTGTGTTCGGTGCGCCACGACTCGACCTCGGTGTCGACGGCGGCCACCGCGTTCTCGCGCTGGGCGATCTGGGCGACCAGCCGTTCGGCCTCACCCAGTTCGCGGGCGACCCTAGTGAATTCGGTGACGACCTCGTCCCGGGATGCCTCACCGGCGATCGCCAGGACGTGGGTGCGCCGTTCGGTGAGAACGGCGAGTTCGGACTCGGCGCGACGCCGGTGCTCGGCCGCGCGGTCTTCGGCGGCCCCGGCCGCCCGCTCTGCGGATTCGGCGATCACCGCGTCGTCGGTGCGCGAGGCGGGCGCCGGGTGGGCAACGGAACCGCACACCACACACGGTTGACCGTCGGTCAGTTCGGCGGCGAGTTCGGCGGCCATCCCCGTCAGCCGACGTTCGCGGAGATCCTGGCGGTGATCGCGTGCCGCGGCGTGGGCGTCACGGGCCTCGGCGACCGCGGTCTCGGCTGCGGTGATCTCTGCGACCAGGGCATCCCGACTGGTGACGGCCTTCCCGATGGTGGTGAGCCGCTCGTGCTGTTCACGGAGCCTGGTGACCTCCGAGCGGGCGTCGAGCGCGGCGGTCAGCGCCGCGACGGCGGTCTCGCGGCGCGCCGGGGCGTCGGCCAGCGCCGCATCGAGCTCGTCGAGCCGACGGCCGGCGGCCCCGATCGCGGCGTCGAGACGTTCGATCTCGGCGATCTGCCCCGGACGGCGCGACATCCGCTGCGCCAACGGTTCCCAGCGGGCCGACTCCCCCGTCCAGCGGCTGACCGCCGTATCGAGGGCGGTGTCGAGATCTCCGGCGTCGGAAACCTCGTCACCGGCGCTCCGGGCGCCGCAGACCGCAGCCCCGTCGTCGAGGGCGGTGAGCGCGGCCAGCGCATCGGCGCAGGCGGAATGGGCTGCGGTCGCGGCCTTCTGCGCACGGAGGTGGTCATCGGCGACCGGCAGGATCGTCGCCGCCCGCCGAGCGGCGGCCAATGCCGTGGTGACCTTCTCGAGTTCGTCCTTGCCGGCATCGAGCTTGGTGAGTCGGGCAGCGGCGTCGACGCCACGCCGACGCAGATCGACCGTCCGCATCCCGTCCTGATGGGCGGTGCGCGCGCGATCGAGGTCGGCGGTGGCGGCAGCGGCGGCCTTCTGAGCGGCGTCGGCCTGGTCGCGGGCGACCTCCAGACACTGCTGCGCCCAGTCGAGATCCGGCTCGGCAGGGGTCTCGGCACCGCTGACACCGGTGATCTGACCGGCGATACGGTCGAGCGTGCCGGCCTTCTCGTCGAGCTTCGCCGCACTGCGCCGTGCCCGCTCCCGCAGCCACTCCTCGATGTCACCGAAACGTTCGGTGTCGAACAGCCGCTCCAGCAACTGTTCCCGCTCGTCGGAGGTGGCACGCAGGAACCGGGCGAACTCCCCCTGCGGCAGCAAGACCACCTGGAAGAACTGGTCGGCGCTCATCCCGAGCAACCGGGTGACGGCCTCACCGATCTCGGGCAGGCGGGTCAGATCGGGACCGGACCCGTCGACCCAGACGAGGGTGCCGTGTGCCTGGACCTTGGTGGTGCCGGTCCCCCGCTTCTTGGGCCGCTGATACTCGGGCGAACGGACGATACGCATCCTGCGGCCACCGAT
The DNA here is from genome assembly GCF_001485495.1 of Gordonia desulfuricans NBRC 100010. Classification (GTDB taxonomy): domain Bacteria; phylum Actinomycetota; class Actinomycetes; order Mycobacteriales; family Mycobacteriaceae; genus Gordonia; species Gordonia desulfuricans. The sequence continues at coordinate 3,147 of NZ_BCNF01000050.1, forward strand.
CGTGGCCTCCAGCTCCACCTCCGGGACCTGCTCTGCCGGAGCATGATCGGAGTGGAGACGCCGGTTGGTGTCACGAGCTCCGGGCACCCGCCCGAACAGGGCGAAGGCCACCGCGTCGAGCACCGTCGTCTTTCCCGCACCGGTCTGCCCGTGCAGCAGGAACAGTCCGTCGGTGCCGAGGTCGTCGAAGTCGACGACCTGCTCGTCGGCAAAGGGCCCGAACGCCTGCATCCGCAGGCGATGCAGCCTCACGCCGACTCCGCCGCGGGCAGTTCGAGCTCGAACAGTGCACCCTGCTCGCCGGAGTCGGCGATGGCCACCTCCGGCTCACCGACCACCGCGCGCAGCGCCTGCTCGATCAGTGCCCGCTCGGCGCGGGACGGGTCGTCGCGCACATCGGTGATGAAGGACGCGATGATCTCGGAATCGGTCCGCCCCCGCACCCGTGACGAGTAGTCGGTGCGTTCGGTGGTCTCGGGCCGCTCCCAACGCACGTGGACCGCATACGGGAAGCGCTCCCGCAGCCGGCGCATCGCGTCGAGCGGCCGCACCGCATCGGTGAGGGTGGCCTCCACGTAGTGTTCCTCGGCGTCTGCGTATGCGGCGTCGGTGAGCAGGTCGTCGAGGGTCCCCGACACCGCGCTCAGTCCCCGCACCTCCGGCAGGTCGTGCCTGCGGACCTCCGCGAGCCCGTCGGCGTCGAGATCGACGATCCACACCGCCTTGTGGTGCGAGCGCTCACCGAAGGAGTACGGCAGCGGTGAGCCGCTGTAGCGGACCGCCTCGGTGACCTGCTGCGGCGAGTGCAGATGCCCCAGGGCGGTGTAGTCGACCCCGGAGAAGGTCTCGGCACCAACGGTTTCCACTCCACCGACGCTGATCGACCGTTCCGATCCGGTGGCCTCCCCACCCACCACGAAGGCATGTGCGGAGACCACCGACCGCACCTGACGTTCGGCGAGGTCGGCGCGGATACGTGCCATCGCCGCGTCGAGTACGCCCTGATGACCGCGGGCGTCGGCGACGCCGAGTTCGCGTCGGGCGGTCTCCGGCTCGAGGTACGGGATGCCGTAGAAGGCCACCTCGCCGTACTCGTCGGCGAGCATCACCGGCCGGTCGATCCCGGCGATCGTGGTGCGCAGATGCAGGCCGCCGGCGGCGGCGAATGCCGAGCCCGCGCCGAGACGGGTGGGCGAATCGTGGTTGCCCGAGGTCACCACGAGGGTGGCCCCGGCGGCCGCGATGGCGGCCAGCCCCTCGTCGTAGACGGTCACCGCGTCGGCCGACGGCACCGACCGGTCGTAGATGTCACCGGCCACCACCACCACGTCCACCGACTCCGCGGCGACGATCTCGGCGAGGTGGCCGAGCGCGCGACGCTGATCGGCGAGCAACTCGACGCCGTGGAAGGTACGGCCGAGATGCCAGTCGGAGGTGTGCAGGATGCGCATGCCCATAACGGTACGATCTCGCCCCGACAGTTCCGCGGAGGCATCCACGCGGTGTCGGCCACTCGGGCCCATCGGGGCCCGGCAGCACCCGGATACCGGTGTGCCCCCGGACGGCGGTCCGGGGGCACACGGGTCTGCGAGGTCACACGGTTCAGGCGGCCCCGGCCTCCTCGACCTCGCCCTCGGCGATCCGGGCCGCCGCACCCGACGGCGTCGCCTGATGCGGGGGCCGCTTGAGGAACAGGGTGGCGACCGCACCGACGAGAAGCACCAGCGCGGGCAGGTACAGGGACTGTCCCAGCGCGGTGGCGAACGGTTCGCGGATGATCGCCGGCAGCCGGCCGACGGTGTCGGAGTGCTCGGTGGTGTCCACGCCGGGCAGTTCGGCGGCCAGACGGGTCTGCATGATCGCGCCGACCGCGGCCGCGCCGATCACCGATCCGATCATCCGGGTGGTGTTGTAGACACCGGCACCGGCGCCGGCCTGATACCAGGGCAGGTTGCGGGTGGCGGTGGCCGCCAGCGGCGCCCAGATACCCGCCGACGAGACACCCATCAGACACAGCGGGATGATCAGTTCCCAGACCGGGGTCTCGGGACGGGTGATGAGGCCGAGCCACCCCACCGAGATCCCTTGCAGCAGGAGCGAGCTGGCGATGATCGCACTCGGGTGGGTGCGGTCGAGTAGACGACCGATGATCGGCGCCAGGATGCCGGTGAGCAGGGCCTGCGGGACCATCATCAACGCCGAGCGGGTCGGCGACATCCCGCCCACCAGCTGCAGGAAGAACATGGTGGGGATCATCAGTCCGGAGATCGCGAAGCCCATCGAGGCGATGCCCACGTTGGACAGGGTGAAGTTGCGGTCGCGGAACAACGACAGCGGCACCAGCGGTTCGGTGCGAATCCTGGACTGCCAGTAGATGAACAGGATCATCACGGCCAGACCGCCGACGATCAGCGCCCAGATCCCGCCGGACCAGTTGTAGGTCTCGCCTTCCTGGATGCCGAAGACGAGGGCGAACAGGCCGACCGCCGACAGGATGACGCCGATCCAGTCGAAGCTGTGGTCGTGGGTCTCGACGTCGGGAACCAGCGTGGCGGCCAGGACCAGGCCGATGATGCCGACCGGCAGGTTCACGAAGAAGATCCACTCCCATCCCAGGGAGTCGGTGAGGATGCCACCGAGCAGCGGGCCGACCAGGGTCGCCACGCCGGCGACGGTGCCCCACACACCCATCGCCGCGCCACGCTTCTCCGGCGGGAAGATGCGGGTGATCAGTGCCATGGTCTGCGGCGTGATCAGGGCCGCGCCGACACCCTGGAAGGCGCGGGCGGCGATGAGTTCGCCGATGCTCGTGGAGAATCCGCACCAGACGCTCGCCGCGGTGAAGACCAGCAGGCCCACCTGGTAGACGCGCTTGGGTCCGAACTTGTCGCCGAGGCGACCGGTGATCAGCAGGGGGACGGCGTAGGTCAGCAGGTAGGCACTGGTGACCCAGACGACGCCGTTGACGTCGGTGTGCAGGGCCACCTGGATCTGGGGTTGCGCAACGGCGACGATGGTCACGTCGACGAGGATCATGAAGAATCCGACGCACAACGCCATGAGCGACAACCAGGGCCGGTTGGTGACCGGCGCAAAGGTGGGCATGGTCATGGGTTCAAGGCTTTCTGGTTCGCGGGCCGATCGGCCTCGGAAGACGAATGTGGGTGGGAGTACGGCGAACCGGGATCGTCGAGCCACTCGATGGTGCCCTCGCGCAGTCGGATGAGCAGGTCCTCCACCCACTCGATCTGTGCGCGCAGGGTGGCGACCCGACAGCCGCCGTCGAGGAAGAACATCTCCGGTTTTCCCTGTGCCCGAACGATTTCCAGCGCATCGACGCAGTCGTCGAGATCGGTGCGCATGGCGTCCAGGCGCGCCGAGAGCAGTTCGATGACGCGACTGCGCGGCAGCGAATGCGACTCGGCCAGGGCGAGATAGAGCTCGGGATACTCGACGGGGTGGCGCCCCAGGATCAGTTCGAGGGCCTCGGCGAGGGCCTCGGTACCGGCCTCGGTGATGGTGTAGACGGTGCGTTCGGGCCGGTTGCCCTCGCGCTGGATCTCGTGGACCTCGATCAGTCCGTCGGCGGCGAGGCGATCGACGGCGTGATAGAGCGTCCCCGGGCGGAACCGTGCGAGTCGGTCCTCCTTGCGTTCGAGGGTGGTCTGGACCATCTCGTACGGATGCATCGGACGTTCCCCGACGAGCCCGAGGACCAGGATCGCCATCGGTGCCAACGGTCGCTTGCTCACGCGTCCTCCCACACTGCCCCGTACGAAATATTCCATGTGGAATATACCGCTCCGAGGAGGTCCGGCCAAGTGGCCCGACGGATCCGGCCACGTGTCGTATTCCTTCATTACTGTGGAACACATGGCCCAAGACACCAGCACCCCCGACGAGAACCCCACCGGCCAGGGCATCTACGTCACCGGTGGCCAGGAGTTCGTGCGCGACACGAAGTACATCACCACGCGGATCACCCGCGACGGCCGCGACGGCTACCCCGTCGAGGCGGGCCGCTACCGTCTCGTGGCCGCCCGCGCCTGCCCCTGGGCCAACCGCACGCTGATCGTGCGCCGCCTGCTCGGCCTCGAGGACGCCATCTCACTGGGCCTGTGCGGACCCACCCACGACGCCGACTCGTGGACATTCGACCTCGACCCGGGTGGCGTCGACCCGGTCCTGGGCATCCCCCGCCTCAAGGACGCCTACGAGAAGCGGTTCCCCGGCTATCCCAAGGGCATCACCGTCCCGGCGGTCGTCGAGGTCGCCACCGGCGAGGTGGTCACCAACGACTTCCCGCAGATCACCGTCGACTTCGAGCTGGAATGGACCGAGTTCCACCGGCCCGGCGCCCCCGAGCTCTACCCCGAGCACCTGCGCGCCGAGATCGACGAGGTGGCCAAGGGCATCTACACCGAGGTCAACAACGGGGTGTACCGCTGCGGATTCGCCGGCAGCCAGGACGCCTACGACTCGGCCTACGTCCGGCTGTTCACCAAACTCGACGAACTCTCCGAACGACTCTCGACCCGGCGTTATCTGGTGGGCGACACCATCACCGAGGCCGACATCCGGCTGTTCACCACCCTGGCCCGCTTCGACCCGGTCTACCACGGGCACTTCAAGTGCAACCGCACGAAGCTGTCGGAGATGCCGGTGCTGTGGGCCTATGCGCGTGACCTGTTCCAGACCCCGGGCTTCGGCGACACCACCGACTTCGCCCAGATCAAGCAGCACTATTACATCGTCCACCGCGACATCAATCCGACCGGCGTCGTCCCGCAGGGCCCGGACCTACGCAACTGGCTGACCCCGCATCACCGTGAGGAGCTCGGCGGTTCGCCGTTCGGCGACGGCACACCCCCACCCCCGCCACGACCCGCCGAAGTCGTGCCCGCACAGAACTGGGTACCCACCGCATGAACGCTCGGCAATCCGACGCCCCGCCGTCGAAGACGGTCGTGGTCACCGGCAACCTCCTGGACAAGGCGCAGCGCCTGCAGGCGCCCGCCGTCGCCAAGTACGTGCGCTCGCTGCGCGAGAAGTACCCCGCCGAATCCCCCGCACAGATCATCACCCGACTCGAGAAGCGGTATCTCACCACGGTCACCGGCTCGGGCAGTGCGGTCGGCGCCACCGCCGCCGTCCCCGGCGTCGGGACCATCACCGCCCTCGGCGCGGTGACCGGCGAGACCGCCCTGTTCCTGGAGGCGTCGGCGCTGCTCGCGCTGGCCGTCGCCGAGGTGCACGGCATCGGTGTGCACGAGGTGGAACGGCGCAAGACGCTGGTGCTCACCGTCGCGCTCGGCGAGGAGGGTCTGGCGCGGCTCGGCCGGGTGGTCGGCACCCAGGGTGGCGCACTGCGCCGGCTCGGCGGTGCGTCGGTGCCCGGCGGCTCGTTCACCTCGCTCAACCGGACACTGATCAATCGGGTCGCCAAGAAGTACGCGTTCAAGCGCGCCCCGCTGCTGATCGGCCGCGTGCTCCCGGCCGGTATCGGGGCGGTGATCGGTGGCGTCGGCAACCGCGCGTTGGGCAAGCGGGTCATCGCCAATGCCCGTGAGGCGTTCGGCCCGGCCCCCGCGTTCTGGACGATCGACGGCTCCGTGATCACCGAACCGGGGCTGCCGACCGGGAAGAAGTGACCCGGTCGCTTCCGGACACCCGGACCGCCGAGGTCCGAGTCGCCCGCGACCCCGACGGCGACACCGCACCACCGGCCACCGGCTGGCTGCGCCGGCTCACCGCAGACTGCCTGCACCATCGCAGGCTGGTGGTGATCACCCTGACGGTCACTCTGATCGCGGTGGCCGTCGACCTGGTGGCACCCCTGCTGTCCAAGGCCGCCCTCGACCGGGCGACCCATCCGTCCGTGGCGACCACCGGGCTGACCATCTCGGTGATCGTCGCGCTGCTGATCGGGCTCGCGGTGGTGCGCTACGTGTGTCAGTTCGGCCGACGGCTCACCGCGGGCCGGTTGTCGGTGGAGGTGCAGAACTCGCTGCGCCTGCGACTGTTGGACACGATTCTGCATCTCGACGGCGCCGGCCAGGGACAGATCCGCACCGGTCAGATCGTGTCCCGCTCGATCTCGGACCTGCAGATCGTGCAGGGCCTGCTGGCGATGGTCCCGTTGTCGGCGGGTGCCGCGGTGCAGGTGGTGATCGCCCTGGGCATCATGGCCTACCTGTCACCGCTGCTCACCCTGATCGCGCTGGCGATCCTGCCGCTGGTCGCATTGTCGGTGGTGCGCAACCGTCGTCGGCTGTTCGCCGCCACCTGGTCGGCCCAGCAGGCCGCGGCCGACGTCGCCCAGCACGTCGAGGAGACCGTCACCGGTGTCCGCGTGGTCAAGGGCTTCGGCCAGGAGTCCCGCGCGGTCGACGAGCTCGTCGGGCTCGGACGCGACCTGTTCGGCAAACGCCTGCGCGCCGGGAAGATCAATGCCCGGTTCACCCCCACGATGGCCGCCATCCCCCAGCTCGGGATGGTGGCGGTGATCGCCGTCGGCGGGTACCTGACCCTGCACGGGACCATCACCGCGGGCACCTTCCTGGCCTTCGCCACCTATGTCACGTCGATGACCGCGTTGGCCCGGCTGCTGACCAACCTCGTGGTCAGCGCCCAGCTGGCCCGGGCCGCCGTCGAGCGTGTCTACGACGTCATCGACGCACCGGCCGACCCGGACGAGACCGCCACCGGCACCCTCCCCGACGGGCCGCTCGGAGTGGACCTGACCGATGTCGTCTTCGCCCACGACGGGCGCACCGTGCTCGACGGGATCGACCTGCAGATCGCGCCGGGTGAATGCGTGGCCGTGGTCGGACCACCCGGATCGGGCAAGTCGACCCTGGCCGACCTGGTGGTCCGGTATCGGCGCCCCGATTCCGGACAGATCGCCCTGATCGAACCCGTATCCGACGAAACCGGCTCGCCGGCAAGACATCCCCTCGCCGAACTCTCCCCTGCCGCCCTGCGTGAGGCGGTGAGTGTGGTGTTCGACGAGCCGTTCCTCTACTCCGACACCATCGCGATCAACATCACCCTCGGCGAACCCCGCGCACCGGGCACCGCCGTCGCCGATCCCCGATTGCGAGCAGCCGCCGACGCCGCCGATGCCCTGGAGTTCATCGAGGCGCTACCCGACGGTTTCGACACCGTCGTCGGCGAACGCGGCCTGACCCTGTCCGGTGGGCAACGGCAGCGGATCGCGCTGGCCCGCGCCCTCTACGCCCGCCCGCGTGTGCTGGTCCTCGACGACGCCACGTCGGCCGTGGACGCCGCCACCGAGGGGCGCATCCTGCGCGGGCTGCGCGCCCGCGGCCCGGCGACGACCGGCGAGAACGGGGCCGACCGGGCGCGCCCGACCATGCTGGTGCTGGCGCACCGCCGGTCGACGCTGATGCTCGCCGACCGTGTCGCCGTCCTCGACGAGGGACGGCTGGTCGACATCGGTACCGTCGCCGAACTCGACGAGCGCTGCCCGCAGTTCCGGGCATTGCTCTCACCGAGCCGCCCGGAACAGCCACAGGTGCCGGTCATCCTGGCACCGACCGCCGAACTCGAACGCGCGCTGTGGCCCGACGAGGCGCCCGACGCCCCCGAACGTGTCTCACCGAGCACCCCGGCACCCGCCGGTGGGCCGGGCGGTGCGCGTGGCGGACGCGGCGGCGGGGTCTCGGGTGCGCTCGGTTCGATGCCGGCCACCCCCCGGCTGCTCGCCGCGGTCGAGGCGCTGCCCCCCGCCGACGAGGACCCGCAGGTCGACGTCGCCGCGATGCGCGCCGACAACCCCCGGTTCTCGCTGTGGGCGCTGCTGCGTCCGGTGCGTCTGCTGATGGCGGTGGCGATCGTGGCGATCACCGTGGACACCCTCACCGGACTGGTGTTCCCGGGGCTGGCACGTACGGTCATCGACGCGGCCACCCGCTCCGACGAACGCACCCTGCTCGTCGCCACCGGGATCGGTCTGGTGACCGTCGCCGTCGGCTGGGTGGCCACCGCGCTGATGACGCTCTACTCGACGCGGGCCGGTGAACGGGTGCTGTTCGGCCTGCGGATCCGCAGCTACGCCCATCTGCAACGACTCGGGCTCGACTTCTACGAGCGGGAGCTGTCCGGTCGCATCATGACCCGCATGACCACCGACGTCGACGCACTCTCGACATTCCTGCAGACCGGGCTGTCGACGGCCATCGTCGCGGTGCTCACCCTGGTCGGCGTCACCGCAGCTCTGCTGGTGACCAGCACCGATCTCGGGGTGCTGGTGTTACCGGTGTTCCCGATCATGATCGCCGCCACCGTGGTCTTCCGGCGGATCGCCGCACGCGCCTACACGCGCTCGCGGGAACTGATCAGCACCGTCAACGCCGACTTCCAGGAGAACATCGCCGGACTCAAGACCACCCAGGCCTACGACAACACCGACGTCGCCCAGCACCGGTTCACCGCACGCACCCGCGACTGGGTGGCCGCCCGGATGACCTCCCAGCGCGCGATCTCGGTCTACTTCCCGTTCATCACCCTGATGAGCGACCTCGCGGCCGCGGCCGCGATCGCCGTCGGCGCCCACCAGATCGCACAGGGCTCGTTGTCGGCGGGCACGCTGATCGCCTTCCTGCTGTACCTGACGCTGCTGTTCGGGCCGGTCCAGCAGTTGTCGCAGGTGTTCGACGGCTATCAGCAGGCCGCGGTCGGTCTGCGTCGGATCGCCGATCTGCTGCGCACCGAGACCACCGTGCGTGAGCGCCCCGACGCCCGTGATCCCGGCGCCGCCCGGTTCCTCGGCGACGCCGAACTCGACGATGTCGGTTTCCGCTACTCCGGCGCGGCACGAGACGCGCTGTCCGGGGTGGATCTGCACATCGCGCCCGGCACGTCCCTGGCCCTGGTCGGTCGGACCGGCGCGGGCAAGTCGACCATCGTGAAGCTCCTCGCCCGCTTCTACGACCCCACCACCGGGTCGGTGCGGATGGACGGCACCGACATCCGTGACCTGACTCTCGAGGGGTATCGCCGCCACATCGGCCTGGTGCCGCAGGAGCCGCATCTGTTCACCGGAACGGTCGCCGACAACATCGCCTATGGCCGGCCCGACGCCGACCGCGACGCGATCACGGCCGCGGCGGCGTCGGTCGGGGCCGTCTCCATGATCGCCGGACTCGACGGCGGTATGCGCCATCCGGTCGGTGAACGCGGACAGGGCCTGTCCTCCGGGCAGCGGCAGCTGATCGCACTGGCCCGCGCCGAACTCGTCGAACCCGACCTGCTGCTGCTCGACGAGGCCACCGCCACACTCGACCAGGCGACCGAGGCGACGGTGCTGGCCGCAGGCGCCGCGGTGACCCGCCGCCGCACCTCGGTGATCGTCGCCCATCGGCTGGCCACCGCGGCTCGCGCCGACCGGATCATGGTGGTCGACGACGGGCGGATCGTGGAGTCGGGAACACATGACGAGCTCATCACGTTGGGTGGAAGGTACCGCGCGTTCTGGGATGCAGGTGTCGATCCCGGTACGGGCGGTCGGTCGTGCGCCGAGGACGTCACCCGATGAGGTGGTCGGCGGCCTCGACACCCGCGCCGGCGGCGTGGCGCGCAGTGATCTCCATCGCAGTGGACGGCTGGGAGGACTGCCCGCCACGGACCAGACGCCGGACGCGTACCATCTTCAGGTGGTTCACGACTTGTCTCCACAAGAGACTTTCGGCGTGAGTTGGCGACCCGGCACCAGAGGGAATTGAGGCGAGAAACCGCTGTGAGCAGTTCGACATCCGAAACCGACTTCGGGCAAAACGAATGGCTGGTCGAGGAAATGTACCAGCAGTATTTGAAGGATCCGAACTCGGTGGATCCGAGTTGGCATGACCTCCTGAAGAGCTACAAGCCCGGCGGCAGCGGCGCCACCGCACCGGGTGCGGCCCCCGCCCCCGCGGCGAACACCAACGGCGCCCAGCCGTCCACCACCCCGTCCACCCCTGCCGAGCCGAAGAAGTCTCGCCCGGTGACCCTCGATCAGGGCCCCGCCCCGCACACCGCCACCCGCAAGGCCCCGGCCCGCGAGTCGTCGGCCACCAAGGCCGCCTCCGGCCAGAGCGTCGCCAGCCGCGACGGCTCCGCCCGTTCACAGACCGCCAAGGCGAAGGCCCCCGCGGCCACCCCCGCCGCCACCGAGGACACCAAGGTGGTCCTCCGCGGACCGGCCGCCGCGATCGCCAAGAACATGGCGCTGTCGCTGCAGATCCCGACCGCGACCAGCGTGCGCGCGGTCCCGGCCAAGCTGATGATCGACAACCGCATCGTGGTGAACAACCACCTGTCGCGCACGCGTGGCGGCAAGATCAGCTTCACCCACATCCTCGGGTACGCGATCGTCCAGGCGATCAAGTCGTTCCCGAACATGAACCGTCACTTCGCCGAGGTCGACGGCAAGCCCAATGTGGTCACCCCGGCCCACACCAACCTCGGTCTGGCCATCGACCTGGTCGGCAAGGACGGCAACCGCACCCTCGTCGTCGCCGCCATCAAGGGCTGCGAGTCGATGGGCTTCGCGGAGTTCTACACCGCCTACCAGGACATCGTGCGTCGTGCGCGTGACGGCAAGCTCACCGCCGAGGACTTCGCCGGTGTCACCGTCTCGCTGACCAACCCGGGCACCATCGGCACCGTGCACTCGGTGCCCCGCCTGATGAAGGGCCAGGGCGCGATCATCGGCGCCGGTGCGATGGAGTACCCGGCCGAGTTCCAGGGCGCCAGCGACGAGCAGCTCGCCGAGCTGGGCGTGGGCAAGCTGATGACGCTCACCTCGACCTACGATCACCGGGTCATCCAGGGTGCGGAGTCGGGCGACTTCCTGCGCACGATCCACCACCTGCTGCTCGACGACGCGTTCTACGACGAGATCTTCACCGCCTTCCACGTCCCCTACGAGCCGGTCCGCTGGCGCCGGGACGTCCCCGCCGGGCTGGTCGACAAGTCGACCCGCGTGCTCGAGCTGATCGCCGCCTACCGCAGCCGCGGTCACCTGATGGCCGATATCGACCCGCTGATGATGGACAGCGATGCGCGCAAGAGCCATCCCGACCTCGACGTCCTCACCTACGGTCTGACCCTGTGGGACCTCGACCGCACCTTCAACGTCGGCGGCTTCCACGGCCAGGACAAGATGAAGCTGCGCGACGTCCTGTCGATCCTGCGCGACGCCTACTGCCGCCATGTCGGTGTGGAGTACACCCACATCCTCGAGCCCGAGCAGCAGAAGTGGCTGCAGGAGCGGGTCGAGATCAAGCACGTCAAACCGCCGGTGGCCGAGCAGAAGTACATCCTGAGCAAGCTGAATGCCGCCGAGGCGTTCGAGACCTTCCTGCAGACCAAGTACGTCGGCCAGAAGCGTTTCTCGCTCGAGGGTGCCGAGTCGGTCATCCCGATGATGGACGCGGTGATCGACCAGGGTGCCGAGCACAAGCTGCACGAGGTCGTCATCGGCATGCCGCACCGCGGCCGCCTGAACGTGCTGGCCAACATCGTCGGCAAGCCGTACTCGAAGATCTTCACCGAGTTCGAGGGCAACCTGAACCCGTCGCAGGCGCACGGTTCGGGTGACGTGAAGTACCACCTCGGCGCCGAGGGCAAGTACTACCAGATGTTCGGCGACAACGAGATCAACGTGTCGCTGACCGCCAACCCGAGCCACCTCGAGGCCGTCGACCCGGTGCTCGAGGGCCTGGTCCGCGCCAAGCAGGACCTGCTCGACGAGGAGGATCAGTTCAAGATCCTCGCGCTGATGCTGCACGGCGACGCCGCATTCGCCGGCCAGGGCGTGGTGGCCGAGACCCTGAACATGGCGATGCTGCCCGGCTACCGCACCGGCGGCACCGTGCACATCGTGGTGAACAACCAGGTCGGCTTCACCACCGCCCCGGAGCACTCGCGCTCCACCGAGTACTGCACCGACGTCGCGAAGATGATCGGTGCGCCGATCTTCCACGTCAACGGCGACGACCCGGAGGCCTGTGTCTGGGCCGCCAAGCTCGCCGTCGACTACCGCGAGGCCTTCCGCAAGGACGTCGTGATCGACCTCGTCTGCTTCCGCCGCCGCGGACACAACGAGGGCGACGACCCGTCGATGACCCAGCCGGCGATGTACGACGTGATCGACACCAAGCGCGGTGTCCGCAAGTCCTACACCGAGGCCCTGATCGGTCGTGGTGACATCTCCACCAAGGAGGCCGAGGACGCCCTGCGCGACTACCAGGGCCAGCTGGAGCGGGTGTTCAACGAGGTCAAGGAACTCGAGAAGTACCATCCGGAGCCCAGCGAGTCGGTCGAGGCCGACCAGGCGCTGCCGACCAAACTGGTCACCGCCGTCGACAAGACCGTGCTGGAGACCATCGGCAACGCATTCGGCAACACCCCGGAGGGCTTCACCCCGCACTCCCGCGTCAAGCCGGTCCTCAAGCGCCGTCTGGAGATGTCGCGCGAGGGTGGCGTCGACTGGGCGTTCGCCGAGCTGCTCGCCTTCGGTTCGCTGGTCCTCGAAGGCCGCACCGTGCGCCTGTCCGGTCAGGACTCGCGTCGTGGCACCTTCACCCAGCGTCACTCGGTCCTGATCGACCGGGACAACGGGTCGGAGTACACCCCGCTCAACCACCTCAAGCCGATCGACGGCGACGAGGAGTCGATGGGCCGGTTCCGCGTGTACGACTCGCCGCTCAGCGAGTACGCGGTGGTCGGCTTCGAGTACGGCTACTCGGTGGGCAACCCCGACGCGCTGGTGCTCTGGGAAGGCCAGTTCGGTGACTTCGTCAACGGCGCACAGTCGGTGATCGACGAGTTCATCAGCTCCGGTGAGGCCAAGTGGGGCCAGCTCTCCGACGTGGTGCTGCTGCTGCCGCACGGCCACGAAGGCCAGGGCCCCGACCACACCTCGGGCCGTATCGAGCGGTTCCTGCAGCTGTGCGCCGAGGGTTCGATGACCGTTGCCCTGCCGTCCACCCCGGCCAGCTACTTCCATCTGCTGCGTCGCCACGTGCTCGACGGCATCAGCCGCCCGCTGATCGTCTTCACCCCGAAGTCGATGCTGCGCAACAAGGCCGCGGTCAGCCCGCTGTCGGACTTCACCGACGACAAGTTCCGGTCGGTCATCGACGACCCGAGCTTCGAGAAGGGCACCGGCAACCGCGACAAGGTCAAGCGTGTGCTCCTGGTCAGCGGCAAGCTGTACTACGAGCTGGATGCGCGGCGTGAGAAGGAGGGCCGCGAGGACATCGCGGTGGTCCGCGTCGAGCAGCTGTACCCGGTGCCGCACCGTCGTCTGCGCGCCACCCTCGAGCAGTACCCGAACGCCACCGACTTCGTGTGGGTCCAGGAAGAGCCGGCCAACCAGGGTCCGTGGCCGTTCCTGGGTCTGTGGCTGCCCGAGCTGCTGCCGGATCTGCTCAAGGGTCTGCGTCGCCTGTCGCGTCGTCCGATGTCGGCACCGTCGTCGGGCTCCAGCAAGGTGCATGCCGTCGAGCAGCAGGAGATCCTCGACGGAGCCTTCGCGCCGACCAACGGCTGATCACCTCCACTGACGAGAACGGGCGGGGCAAGCGATTCGCTTGCCCCGCCCGTTCTGTCGTCGGATTCGTCAACCATCAGTTGGTGACTGAGCCGGGACCACTTCTGGTGATCGAGCCGGGACCACCACTTTTGGTGATCGAGCCGGGACCGCTTTTGGTGATTGAGCCGGGACCGAGCGTAGCGAGGACCCGAGTCGAAATCCCCGCAGCGCGCGTCGGGTGGTGACCACCTCCGAAGTGGTTGCGCCCC
>NZ_BCNF01000051.1 GCF_001485495.1 Gordonia desulfuricans NBRC 100010
TCGGCTCAACCACCGAAAAAGCACCGCCTACTCACCGTTCCGGCAGTGCTCCCCCGACGCTCAAGGCGATCGCGGGCAGGGAGTTGCAGATCAGGTCGAGCAGTTCGTCGCGGGTCATCACGTCGGGGTCGGTGAGCCACGAGATGGTGACCTCCTCGACGAAGGTCACCCATCCGGACACGGCGACGCGCGCGCGTGGGGTCACCTCCAGACCGAAGGCGGGGGCGTGTTCGAGGACGCGGTCGACCATCACCGAGCGGGTGGCGTCGGCGGCCTCGCGGACGGCGGGGTCGGCGCTCGAGGAGCCGCGCAGGAAGGCGGTGTAGGCGCCGCCGTGTTCGCTGACGTAGTCGACGAACGCCGACAGCGAACTGGTCAGGATGGCGATCGGGTCGTCGAGGGAGTCGTCGGGAGTGGTGCAGGCGATCAGCTGCTCCCCCTGGGCACGCAGGATGGCCAGGTGGAAGTCCTGTTTGGAGGCGAAGTAGTGGAACAGCAGCGCCCGGGACACCCCGGCGACCTCGGCGATCGCATCGATGGTCACCTGGTCGAGCGGCTTCTCGTCGACCATCGCCATGCCGAGTGCGATCAACTGGTCGCGCCGGGCCTCGGGACTCATCCGGGTGCGGCGTCCGGAGCGGGCCGTGTTCGCTGTGGTCACGTGGACGATCCTAGCTTATTGATCTGTCGTCAATAGCTATTGACCGCGGTTCAATAGATGTCTATCGTGACTTCCATGACAACGCATGATGTAGAGATCGCGATCGTCGGGGCCGGGTTCTCCGGCCTCGGAGCCGCCATCAAGCTCACCCAGAGCGGCGTCGACGACTACGTGATCCTCGACCGCGGCCGCGACTTCGGCGGCACCTGGCGCGACAACACCTACCCCGGTGCCGCCTGCGACGTCGCGTCGAACCTCTACTCCTACTCGTTCGCCCCCAACCCCGACTGGTCGCGGACCTACTCGCACCAGCCGGAGATCCACCGCTACATCAACGCGGTCGCCGACGCCCACGGTGTCCGCGACAAGGCGCGCTTCGGCACAGAGGTCACTCACGCCGCGTGGGACGAGGACTCCCGGCACTGGCTCGTCGACACCACCACCGACGGCGTCGACACCCGGTACCGCGCACGCCACCTGGTCGGCGCGGTCGGACCGCTCTGTGAGCCCAACCTGCCCGACATCGACGGCATCGAATCGTTCGGCGGGACGGTGATGCACTCCGCGCGCTGGGACGACACCGTCGACGTCACCGGCAAGCGTGTCGCGGTGATCGGCACCGGCGCCTCGGCGATCCAGATCGTCCCCGAACTGGCCAAGACCGCCGGCCGGCTCGACGTCTACCAGCGCACCGCCCCGTGGATCGTGCCCCGCACCGAACGGCCGTACACCCCGCTCGAGCGGTGGGCGTTCAAGAACATCCCGCTCACCCAGACCGCGGGTCGAGCCGGGATCTACGCCTCCAACGAGCTCATCGCGTTCGGGATGACCTACTCCCCCGCCGCACTCAAGCCGGTCCAGGCACTGGCCCGCGCCAACATCTTCCGCGGCATCCGCGACGGCGCACTGCGTGCCGCGGTCACCCCGGACTTCCAGATCGGCTGCAAGCGAATCCTGAAGTCCAACAACTGGTATCCGACGCTGGACCGGCCGAACGTCGACCTGGTCACCACCGGCATCGACCACGTCACCCCCACCGGCATCGTCACCCGCGACGGCATCGCCCGCGAGATCGACATCCTGGTGGTGGCCACCGGCTTCCACGTCACCGACTCGCCGGTGTTCGACAGCATCGTCGGCGTCGGCGGCAACAGCCTGGCCGCGGTCTGGGCCGAGGGCGGAATGCAGGGCTACAAGGGCGGATTCGTGCACGGCTTCCCCAACCTGATGCTCATGGTGGGGCCGTCCACCGGCCTCGGGCACACCTCGATGGTGTACATGATCGAGTCCCAGCTGAACTATCTCGTCGACTACATCGCCACCACCCGCCGGCTCGGCGCCACCCGCACCGAGGTGACCGCCGACGCCCAGCAGCGCTACAACGCCGGCATCCAGCACAAGCTGCGCAACAGCGTGTGGGTCAACGGTGGATGCGGGTCGTGGTACAAGGACGAGCACGGCAACATCACCACCCTGTGGCCGGGCTTCACCTTCGACTTCCGTCGCGCGACGAAGACATTCGACGCCGACGCCTACGACATCCGCACCGACGCCCCGCTCACCGCGCCGGTGTCGGCCGACGCCGTCCCGGCAGTCACCGGCGCCTGAACGCCCACACGAAACGAGAGAAGAAGCACATGAAGGACTTTCGCGACAAGGTCGTCGTCGTCACCGGAGCCGGCTCGGGGATGGGCCGCGACCTCGCCGTCAAGCTCGCCCGGCTCGGCGCGAAACTCGCCATCTCGGACCTGAATCCGGCCGGCCTCGAGGTCACCGAGAACCTGATCCGCGAGACCGGCGCACCGGTACACAGTCAGATCCTCAACGTCGCCGAGCGCGAGGCCGTGCTCGACTACGCCCAGGCCGTCGTCGCGCACTACGGCACCGTCAACGTCATCTTCAACAACGCCGGGATCGCCCACCACGGCGAGATCGAACGCACCGAGTTCAAGGACATCGAGCGTGTCATGGACGTCGACTTCTGGGGAGTCGTGAACGGCACCAAGGCATTCCTGCCGCACATCATCGCCTCCGGCGACGGCCACATCGTCAACACCTCCTCGCTCTTCGGTCTGCTCGCCGAGCCCGGCCAGGCCGCCTACAACTCGGCCAAGTTCGCCGTCCGCGGCTTCACCGAGGCCCTCAACCAGGAGATGATCGTCGCCAAGCATCCGGTCAAGGTGACCTGCGTGCACCCCGGCGGGATCAAGACCGCGATCGCCCGCAATGCGACCACCTCCGGCGATCACGACGCCAAGGCCACCGCCGACTTCTTCGACAAGTACCTCGCACGGATGTCCTCGGAGGACGCCGCCGACGTGATCATCAACGGGGTCCGCAAGAACAAGGCCCGTGTCCTCGTCGGCACCGACGCCAAGGTCCTCGACATCTGGGTCCGTCTCGTGGCGTCGAAGTACCAGTGGGTGACCGCCAAGGTGACGGGACTGGCCCTGTCGAAGGCCTGAGATCGGCCCGGGCGGCGTCTGTGCTCGCTGCACGATGACGAGCTGCTCGACCAGCACACGGCCGCCGTCGCCGTCCGCTGGTCGAGCAGCGACGTGGCGGCCGCTGGGACCCGCCGCCACCTCCCCGGTGAAAACGGACGAGTCGGGCATCACATTCGGCGTCACCCGGTCGGAGGAACCTGCCGACATCGTGACCAATGCCCCTCCCGCCCGAGGTAAGCCGTACCTAGCGTGAGAGATGTAGTCACGTGAACGTGTCTGCGGCACGGGAAGGCGGCCTTGATGACAACCCCCGATCTCACGATCACCACACCACTCGCAGATCTCCCGATCTCGGCGTCGGCGCGGATTCTCGGGTTCACCGACACCTGCCCCGACGCGGTGCGGCGGCGTCTGGCCGGGCTCGGATTCGTTCCCGGCATCGAGGTCGTCAAGATGCGCCGCGCCCCGCTCGGCAGCCCATGCGTCTACCGCGTGATGTCCTACGAGATCTGCCTGCGCGCCCGCGAGGCGGCCTACATCGAGTGCACGCCCACCGCCGTCGACGACGCCGTGGACGGGGGACGGGCATGAGCGACTGCCACGACCCGGGCGGAACCGACCTGCCCGACGCCGACTCCACCGGCGCCCCGATCGAACGTGTCGCGCTGATCGGCAGTCCCAACGCCGGCAAGACCTCTGTGTTCAACGGACTCACCGGCCTTCGGCTGAAGACCGGAAACTATCCGGGTGTCACCGTGGCCCGGTCGGTCGGCCGGTGCAAGGTGCCCACGCCGGCCGGCGCCGTCCACGGCGACTCCGGAAAGGCCAAGGCGCACACCACCGTATATCTGGAAGACCTTCCCGGCGCCTACAGCCTGAACCCGATCTCGCCGGACGAACAGATCGTCGCCGACCTCATGGCCGGCCGGCTCGCCGGGACCACCGCACCCGATGCCGCGCTCGTCGTCGTCGACTGCACGGTGCTGCAGCGATCGCTGTCGCTGGTCTCCGAGACGCTCAATCTCGGGATCCCGGTCGCCGTCGTCCTGACCATGACCGACGAGATGGAACGCCGCGGCGGTCACGTCGACCCGCAAGGCCTCTCCGATGCGCTCGGTGTCCCGGTGCGCGCGGTGATCGGCACCCGCAAGTCGACGCTGGAATCGGTCCGCGAGTTGCTGGCCGACCCGGCGTCGTGGAGCCGTCCGGCGGTCGGGCCACCCGATGACGCCGGCCCCCAGCACGCCGACTGGGTGGCATCGGTACTCGAACTCTCGGGCTACCGGGCACCCGCCCCGCACGGCGGCACCGCGATGGTCGACCGCCTGCTGCTGCACCCGGTGGCCGGGCTGCTGGCCTTCCTGGTGTTCATGTTCTTGTTCTTCCAGGTGTTGTTCACCGTCGCGGCACCGTTCCAGGACTGGATCGAGCAGTTCTTCGGCTGGGCGGGCACGATGGTCGCCGACCATGTGTCCCAACCCATCCTGGCCGACTTCCTCTCGACCGCCCTGATCGGCGGCGTCGGCGGGGTGCTGGTCTTCGTCCCGCAGATCCTGCTGATGTTCCTGCTGATCTCGCTGATGGAGAACGTCGGCTACATGTCGCGGGCGGCATTCCTCACCGACCGGGTGATGAGCCGGGCCGGCCTCGAGGGGCGTGCCTTCGTCGCGCTGCTGTCGTCGTTCGCCTGTGCGGTCCCCGGCATCATGGCCACCCGTACCCTGCCGTCGTCGAAGGACCGGATCGCCACCGCGATGTCGGCGCCGCTGATCACCTGTTCGGCACGTCTGCCGGTGTTCGTGCTGCTCACCGGCATGCTGATCCCCTCGGACTCCCGGTTCGGCCCCGTCCAGACCCAGGGTGCGGTGATGTTCGGGCTGTACCTGCTCGGAGCGGTGTCGGCGATGACCGCGGCCACGGTCCTCAAGCGCACCAAGTCGCTGCGCAGTGGCCTGATGCCGTTCTACATGGAGATGCCGCCGTATCGCATGCCGTCGCTCAAGTCGGTGGTCATGATGATGTGGGACTCCACCCGGATGTTCCTGCGCAAGGTCGGCAAGATCATCCTGCTCACCTCGATCGTGCTGTGGCTGCTGCTGTCGCTGCCCGCACACACCGAGCAGGCCGACCAGGTGCGCACCGATGCCGTTGCTGCTGCCGTCGCCGACGGTGCGACCGCCGACGAGGCCGACGCCGCCGGTGAGGCAGCATCGCGCTCGTATGTGATGGACAACAGCTTCGCGGCGTCGATCGGCAAGTTCGTCGAGCCGGTGTTCGCACCGCTGGGCTTCGACTGGCGGATCGACACCGGCATCCTCGGATCGTTCTCCGCCCGCGAGGTCGTGGTGTCGACACTCGGTCAGATCGCCGCCGCAGAGGACCCCGAGGATCCGGGGACGGCCCTGAGCGAGATGACCTACACACAGGGCCCGCACGAGGGTGAGAAGGTGTTCACCCCGCCGACGATCGTCGCGATGCTGCTGTTCTTCGTCTATGCGCTGCAATGTATGTCGACCGTCGGTGCGATCCGTCGCGAGACCAACTCGTGGCGCTGGCCGGTGATCGCGTGGACATACATGTTCGTGCTCGCCTGGGTGGCCGGCTATCTCGGTCACGTCATCACCGCAGCCGTCACCGGGTGAGGCCATGACGTCGCGGGAACGGCCGGTGATGTTGCTGCCGGCACCCACCGATCCGGCCGATCCCTCGGTGATCCGCTGGCGGGTGGGGCCCGGCCTGGTCCGGATGGACGGCGAGGTGCCGGCGACGCAGCTGCCCGGCGAGCTGCGGGCACTCGTCGACGCCGGCGTGCTCGAGGCGGTGCGGGTGCAGCCCGGTCGTGTCGACACCCGGCTGGCCGCCGGGCACGATCCGCGCACCGACGGCTCCGCCGTACGCGATGCCCTGTTCACGGTGCTCTCGCGCCCGGGCGGCTGGCCGGTCGCCGATGTCACGCCCGCGGTCGCCGCGACGGCACCCTCGGGACACCGACTCGACGACGCGGTGCAGGCCGGGGCCGACGCCGAACTGGCCGACGGCGTGCGGTCGGTGCTGGCCGGTGAGTTCGGCGGCTACACCGCTTCACACGGCGGCCGGGTGGAACTGGTCGACGTGGTCGGCGGGGTGGTGACCGTCCGGATGGGCGGTACCTGCCATGGCTGTGCGGCCGCCACGGTGACCCTGCGACAGAATCTCGCCATCCGTCTGCGCTCGCTGCCCGGTTTCACCGAACTGCGCAGTATCGGATGATCGGGGCGGCGGTCTCACCGACCGCCGCGCCGGCCTCAGATGCCGTGCTCGCCGAGCCAGTCCACCGCGAGATCACGGGGCTCGGCCCCCGACTGCACCTTGCGGGCCATGGTCGCCAGGTCGGCGGTGGTGATCTCGCCGGCGACCTTGTTGATCGTCTTGACCTGGTCGCTGCCGAGGGCCGCGGTGCGGTAGACGGGTACGAGGTCCTCGGCGCGGGGGCCGACGGTCACGGGCGGCGCGCTCTGCGGGGCCGATCCGGCCGGGGTGCTGGTCCCGGGCGACTGTTCGGGCACCGGCAGGGACTGCACCTTCCCGGCCGGACCTTCCGTGTCCTGTGCGGCGAGCTGCAGCGGGGACAGGATGCCCACCGCGGTGCCGGTGGCCACGCGCGCGACCACCGCGTGCACGTCGGTCAGGGTCTGCACCGGTCCCAGCCGGCAGCCGGCGTCGGCGAGGACATGCAGTGTCGCCTCGGACGGCGTGCCGGTCACCGCCACCGGGAGGCCGGCGGGCAGCCGCGCACAGCCGGACAGGTCGGTGACGCCGGTCGACGTGGCCAGCGAGATGGCCACCACCAGTTGCGGCGCATTGGTCACCGGGGTCGGGTCCCCCACCGAGACTCCCTGCGGCAGAGAACGATTGAGGTCGTTGTAGGTGTCCTCGGAGGTGGTCGGGGCGAGTTCGGGGGCCAGGCCGGCGAGCAGGGTTCCGGTGAAGGCACCGAACAGGTCCACCTCGGTGCGGGCCATCATCGACAGCAGCTGCGCGTCGTCACCGATCACCACGTCGCCGGAGACGGCGGTACCGGAGTTGCGCAGCGCCCCGGCATAGATCTCGGCCATCACCGACATCGCGGGCGTCCCGTCGGAACCCATCACCAGCGGATGCGGCGCCGAGGTGGAGCCGCAGCCGGCAAGGACGCCGACCACCAGCATCAGGGCAGCGAACGTGGGGATCAGCAGACGGATTCGCACGGCGTTCACGCTAGTGGGGCGGTGATCATGCGCGCGGGCGGGGGCGTCGTGCGCGGTCGCGTCGGGGCACATGAGGCGATCCTACGGTCAGCCCGGCGACGACCGAGGTGTTCGGACCGGCAGGCCCGCCCGATGGGCGTAGCATCCACCACGTGCCCCAGATCCCGAACCTCCGACCGGGAAGCCGCGGGATCGCCGCACGACGCGACCGACGGCCACTGCCGCACATCCCGGTACCGGTCGCGCGGGCGGTGGTCGACTGTGCGATCTACATCGACGGGGTGCGCCAACCCGGTCGGATCGCCTACGCCGACGCCTTCCGCACGGTCCGCGACAGCGGCGAAGGCTTCGTCTGGCTGGGACTCCATGCCCCCGACGACGACCAGATGACCGGTGTCGCCGAGGTTTTCGGTCTCCACGAGCTCGTCGTGGAAGATGCGGTGCACGCCCATCAGCGGCCGAAGCTCGAGATCTACGACGACATCCAGTTCCTCGTCCTGCGCACGGTCAAATATGTCGAGCACGACTCCATCGAGCAGGCCAGCGAGGTGGTCGAGACCGGCGAGATCATGATCTTCGTCGGACCCGACTTCGTGATCACCGTCCGTCACGGCGACCACACCCATCTGTCGGGGGTCCGGCACCGGCTCGAGGAACGCCCCGAGCGGCTCCGTGAGGGTCCGACAACGGTGATGCATGCGATCAGCGACCTCGTCGTCGACAGCTATCTGGCCGTGAGCGAGAAGATGGAGGACGACATCCTCGACATCGAACGTGCGGTGTTCGGGGCGCAGAAGAACTGGCTCAACATCGAGCCGGTGTATCTGCTCAAACGCGAGGTGCTCGAGTTGCGCCGGGCGGTCACGCCTCTGGCCGGGCCGTTGTCGAGGATCACCGCCAACGGCAATGCGCTGGTGCCCAAGGAGGTTCGGCGCCACTTCCGTGACGTCGCCGATCACCTCGCCACCGTGATCGAGCATGTGGTGGAGTACGACGAGTTGCTGAGCTCGCTGCTCGACGCCGCCGCGACCAAGGTGAGCATCCAGCAGAACGGCGACATGCGCAAGATCTCGGCATGGGTCGCGATCGGCGCCGTCCCGACCATGGTGGCCGGGCTGTACGGGATGAACTTCGAGTACATGCCCGGCTCCGACGACCGCCCCGGGTTCTTCATCGTGGTGGTCGCGCTGGTGCTCGCCTGCGTCGGACTGTGGGCGGTGTTCCGGCGTCACCACTGGCTGTGACGGCCGGGTCGTCACATGGTGGCGGGGCTGCGGTGCGGGTCGGTGACGTCGATACCCGCCTCGGACCACGCCTCCCGTAGTGCGTCAACACCTTTCAGACGCATCCAGGCCGCCTCGTTGGCGGTGATCGGAACCGCCCGCAGAAACCGGACGGGATCCATCGGATCGGGCAGCGAGAGTTGGCCCAGCACATCATCGTCGGTGATGAATGCGGTGAAAGGCGCACCGTCCCACAGCGGTTCACCGAGGTCGAGCAGCGCATCGGTACCCAGGATCAGACCCTCGACGGCCGGTGCCGCAGCCAGCGTCGCCATCCGGCGGTGCAGCCCCGGCAGGGCCACCCCGGCCTGCAGCCGCACCACGAGTTCGACGCGCGGTCCGCGCACCGGATCCGGGTTGAGATCCCCCGGGTCCGACATCGGGTGCCGAGCGCACCCCACCGTCACATAGGTGACCTCCGCATCGGCGGCGAAGCGCACCACGTCGATGGGCTCCACCCCCAGAAAGGTGACCGAGGCCCGCTGCGGTTGTCCGCCGAAGGACTCGACGAGGTGACTGTTGATCAGGTCGGTCACAGAAGCACTCACGCGTCAACGGTAGCGTTTGCGGCCTCGACGTCGTGAACGAGCCGACCAGCAGCCCCGGGCACACGCTAGCCTGGGACGGTGGTGAATGTCCTGGCCGTCGCGGACGAGGTGGTGGACTCGCTCACGCTCGGACGCGGGGCGATCGGACACCCCGACCTCGTCCTGGCTGCCGGTGACCTGCCGTTCGACTACCTCGAGACCCTGGCCACCGTCTACGACGTGCCGTGTGTCTTCGTTCCCGGCAACCACGACCGCGACCTGGGCGGATACCGTCGCGGACGCACCGGCTGGACGCGTGCGGGCATGCCGGCCACCTCCCCCGGCCCGGCCGGCGCGGTCAATGCCGACGGGCGGACGGTGACGGTGGCGGGACTGCGGATCAGCGGGCTCGGGGGCAGCCCGCGCTACAGCGACGGACCGAATCAGTACAGCGAGTCACGCCAGCGCATGCGGTCGTGGGGACTGCGGCTGCGCCCACGCACCGCACGCCCGCACATCCTGCTGACCCACGCCCCCGCCCGTGGGGTCGGCGACGCCGACGACCGCCCGCATCGCGGATTCGCCTGCTACCACGGCCTCGTCGCCCATCTGCGGCCGACACTGCTGATCCACGGACACATCCACCCCTACGGCGCACATCCCGCCGACCGGCCCATCGGCACCGGCACCGTGTCGATGAACGTCGTCGGATACTGCCAGTTCGAGATCGACCCCGCCACCGGCGACGTCGAGGTGATGAGGCGCAGACATGGCGCGTGACACCGGTTTTCCCGACGCCGACGCCGAGAACGACTTCCAGCGCATGCGGCGGCATGCCGAACTGGCCCGCCTCACCCAGTGGTTCACCCGCCAACCCGCCGACGTCAACACCATCCTGCCCTTCGACGAGGTCGTCGCCGCCCTCGGCCGCACCGGTGAGACCGCCCTCGGCCTGTTGCCGGTGGAGGTCTCCTCGATCGTCGGAAGCGTGGACCGCACAAAGGATTTCGACAGGTACTTCCGCCCCACGTCCTCACGGATCCGGGAACGGTGGCAGCGCCTGGCGGCGGCCCAGCGGCGCGGCGAGTCGGTGCCCCCGGTGCGGCTCTACCGGATCGGGACGATGCACTTCGTGATCGACGGACACCACCGGATCTCGATCGCCATCGCCCGGCACCTGCACACCATCGACGCCTACGTCACCGAGATCCACACGCGGATCTCACCGGAGGGCATCAACGTGACCGGCGACCTGATCCTCAAGGACCACCGCCGGCTGTTCCTCACCCGGGTGCCGCTGCCCACCGCGCAGGCGGAGGTGATCCGCTTCGGCGACCCGTTCGACTACGCCGAACTCGCCGAATGCGTGGAGGCGTGGGGGTTTCGTGCCGCCCAGGAGATCGGCGAGTTCATCAGCCGCACCGATGTGGCGCGCCGCTGGTTCGGCGAGGAGTTCCTCCCGGTGGTGCGCATGGCCCGGCGCGCGAACGTCCGGCCCGACCTCACCAGCGACTCCGAGCTGTACCTGTGGCTCGCCTGCGAACGCTACCGGCTGGTGCGCAAACACATCTGGGACGACGCGATCATCGACGAACTCCGCGACCACCCGCCACGCCGCCGCTGAACGGTCCCCGGTACCGCCCGTCACGGCCGGCGCCGGGGACACCGTTCAGCGCAGGTTCAGGCCCGACTCCTGGTCGAAGACCGCGACCTTGGCCGGGTCGAACCACAGCTCGGCGCGCGTCCCCCGACGCACCTGCGATTCCGGCGAGAGTCGCGCGATCATCTGTCCCCCACCGAGGTCGGCACCCGACTCCGCCGACAACTCGGCCAGCGCATCGTTGGCCGAGCGGGCCGACCCGATCGTGAAGTAGGCGTAGTTGTCCGATCCCATCGACTCGAGGACGTCGACGTCGGCGTCGAAACTCTTTCCCCGCGAACGGGTGTCGGCATCGAGGAGCGCCGCGTCCTCGAGATGCTCGGGGCGGATGCCGATCAGCACATGACCATTGCTGTGCACCGCCGACGCCTTTGCGGTGACCGACTGGTGATCGTGCAGCGGGATGGTGCCGATCGGGGTCGAGATCCCCTGCGCTCCCAGCGTTCCGGGCAGAAAGTTCATCGCCGGGGAGCCGATGAACCCGGCCACGAACACATTGGCGGGCTGGTTGTAGAGCTCCTGCGGGGTACCGATCTGCTGCACGTGGCCCGAACGCATCACCACGACCCGATCGCCGAGCGTCATCGCCTCGGTCTGGTCGTGGGTCACATACACCGTCGTGGTGCCCAGACGTGCCTGCAGACGGGCGATCTCGGCGCGCATCTGCACGCGCAGCTTGGCGTCGAGATTCGACAGCGGCTCGTCCATCAGGAACGCCTTGGGCGAGCGGACGATCGCCCGGCCCATCGCCACGCGCTGACGCTGACCACCGGACAGGTTGGCGGGCTTGCGATCCAGGTACGGTCCGAGGTCGAGAATCCGCGCGGCCTCGTCGACCTTGGTCCGGATCTCGTCCTTGGGCAGCTTGGCGAGGGTGAGCGGGAAGGCGATGTTGTCGCGCACCGACATGTGCGGGTAGAGCGCGTAGCTCTGGAACACCATCGCGATGTCGCGGTCCTTGGGTGCGCGCTCGTTGACCCGTTGCCCCGCGATCCGCAGCTCACCGTCGGTGATGTCCTCCAGGCCGGCGATCATGTTGAGCGTGGTGGACTTTCCGCACCCGGAGGGCCCGACCAGGATGATGAACTCGCCGTCGGCGATCTCGACGTTCACGCCGTGTACCGCGGTCGAACCGTCGGGGTACTGCTTGGTGACATTGTCCAGGACGATATCTGCCATGGGGTTATCCCTTCACCGCACCGGAGGTCAGCCCGGCGACGATTCGACGTTGGAAGAAGAGCACGAAGATGATGATCGGAATGGTGATGACGACGGCGGCCGCCGCGATCGACCCGGTCGGTTCCTCGAATTGGGTGCTGCCGGTGAAGTTCGCGATCGCCACCGGGGCGGTGATGGCCCGCTCGGTCGACGTCAGCGACAGGGCGAGCAGCAGGTCGTTCCAGGCGAAGATGAACACCAGGATCGCCGCGGTCACCACACCCGGCGCCGCCAGCGGTGCGATCACCTTGCGGAACGCCTGCCACGGTGTGGCGCCGTCCATCTTGGCGGCCTTCTCCAGCTCCCACGGGATCTCCCGGAAGAACGCCGAGAGCGTGTAGATCGCCAGCGGCAGCGCAAAGGTGATGTACGGCAGGATCAGACCGGCCCACGTGTCGAACAGCCCGATCCGGCGCTCGATGTTGAACAGCGGGGTGACCAGCGAGATCTGCGGGAACATCGCGATCAGCAGAGCCGCACCGATCAGCAGCCGCGTACCCGGGAAGTCCAGGCGCGCGACCGCATAGGCGGCCATCGTGCCGAGGATCACCGCGATCACGGTGGTGATCAGCCCGATCCCGATCGAGTTGATCAGGGCGCTGGTGAAGGCACTCGTGGAGAAGATGCCGGAGTAGTTCTCCAGCGTCCACTCCCGCGGGAAGAAGTTGCCGTCGGTGACGCTCGACGGCGGCTTGAACGACAGGCTGAGGATCCACAGCAGCGGGATGATCGCGTACAGGACGACCAGGATGTTGGCGATCGCCCACCAGAACTTGGACTTGACGCTGTGTGCCACCGGGCCCTACCTCCCCTCGGAATCGGAACCCGGCGCGGCGGTGCCGAATACCTTGATGAAGATGAACGCGATGATCGCGACGCAGATGAAGATCAGGATCGAGATCGCCGATCCCACGCCGAGATTGAACGCCTTGAACAGGTTGTCGTAGCCGAGCATCGAGACCGAGTACGTGTTGTTGGAACCCCTGGTGAGCACGTAGATGTTGTCGAACACCCGGAATGCGTCGAGGGTGCGGAACAGCAGCGCGACCAGGATCGCCGGCTTCATCAGCGGAAGGATGATGCGCCACAGGCGCGTCCACGCCCCGGCACCGTCGACCTGGGCGGCCTTGAGTAGATCGTCGGGCACCAGGGCCAGACCGGCCAGCAACAGCAGCGCCATGAACGGGGTGGTCTTCCACACCTCGGCGAGCACGATGATCGCCAGCGACGGCCACTGTTCGGTCAGTGGCGCGCTGCCGTCGGGCAGCAGGTTCGCGAGATAGCCGGTGCCCGGGGTCCAGGCGTAGTACCACGAGAACGCCGCGGCGACGGTCACGATGCCGTACGGGATGAGCACCACGGTACGAATCGTGCCGCGGCCGAACAGGGTTCGATGCATGACGAGTGCGATCGCCATACCCAGGACGAACTCGATGATCACCGACACCACCGTGATACCCACGGTGACACCGAATGCCGTCCACCAGTATCCGTCACTCAGCACGGTGCCGTAGTTGGAGAACCAGACGAACTCGCGTTCACCCGGCGCCGACAGGCTCGCCTTGTTCAGCGACAGCCAGACCGCGTAGACGATCGGATAGCCGGTGACCAGCGCCATCATCAGGACCGCGGGCAGGACCAGCCAGAACGCCAGTCGCCGTTCGGCTTTCTTGCCCTCGCTCAGCCGCGCCGGCTTGCGCTCGGGCTCCGGTTGCGGGGCCACCGCGGTGGCGACTCCCGCGGGCGCGGGGGCCGGTGCCCACCGGTCGTCCCCGCCGGCGGCACCCGCCGGTGCGATCTCCGCGGGTCGGGTCACCTTGCCGAGATCGGCCACGGGATCTCCGGTGCCGCGGCCGGCGGGACCCGAACCGCCCGGGTCGTCGGGGGCCTTCCAGATCTCCGAATGCACCGTGGGACCGAAGGTGTGCGGTTGCGTCACGTCCAGACCACGGTCATCCGACGGCTGACGCCCGGAACCCGGCCCGGCGTCGGGCATGGAATGCCGTCCGCGACGCGGGTTCTCGTCGTCGTTGCCCCCGGTGGCGGAATTGTCGCCGGTCGTGGGATTGTCACCGGTCATGGGATGAGCCCCTCCCCGTTGATCGCCTTGCGGACGGCGTCGGCCAGCTGATCGACGAGCACCTCGGGATCCCAGGCGCCGACGGGCGAGAGCTTGGCCTGCACCAGCGTCGAGATCGCCTGATAGTCGGGTGACTTCGGGCGTGACACGGCGTGACCGGCCTCCAGCTGCTGCCTGATGAGATCGCTCATCGGGTACGTCGCCTTGAACTCCTGGTCGTCGTAGAGCTCCCGGTTCACCGGCGGTGTCCCCGCGTTGATCGCATAGTACTTCTGCGCGGTCTGGCTGGTGATGCACGCCGCCGCCCTGAAGGCGAGGTCGCGCTGTTTGGACGTGCTGGCCACCGCGATGTTCAGACCGCCGATCGTACTGCGGGCCTGCATCGTCGGGCTCACACCGGGATAGGCGGCGAAGTCGAACTTCTCCCGGATCTTGGCGTTGATCGGAGCGAGCTGACGCAACTGCTCGACGGTCGGCGGGTTGTCCAGACCCGACAGGAAGTCCTTGTACTGACCGAGGTCGGTCAGGAAGGGCACACTGCCCGCGGCACCGTTCTCACGGATGCCGCTGAACACGAAGGGCCAGTTGACCTCATAGATCGCCTTGCCGCTCTCCATCCCGAGGCGTGCCGCGCCCTCGTCGGAGTTGGTCAGCGACGGGTCGTGACCGGGCGCGGTCGCGATCTGCTTCATCACCGTCAGCGCCTTGACCGTCGCCGCGCGATGCTCGGGGGTGTCGTCGAGCGTCACCTTGTTCGGGTCCTCGGGATCGACGACCTGCCCGCCGGCACTGGCCAGCACCGAGTTGAACCACACCATCAGGCCCTCGTACTGACGGCCCTGCACCATGATCCAGGTCGGTCCGCCCGTGGCGCCGCTCTTCGCGGCGTCGGCGAGCATGGCGTCCCACGTGGATGCCGGCGCCCGCTGCCCGAGGTCACGCACGACGTCCTTGCGGTACCAGAGCAACTGCGTGTTGGTCCAGATCGGGATCGCGTACAGGTGCTGACGATCGTCGGAGGGAGTGCGCCACAACGCGGTGTCGAGCGGACCACCGAGCGTGGACCGGGTGACCTCGGCGGCGAGATCCTCGGGTACCGGCACCAGCCAGCCCGCATCGGCGAACTCGGCGGTCCACACCACGTCCATGCCCATCAGGTCCAGGCTGTGGTCGTTGCCGGCCAGCCGCCGGGCGAGCTGCAGACGCTGGTCGTCTGCGCCCTTGGGCAGGGAGGTGGTGACGATCCGGTATTCACCGTTGGACTCTGCCGAACACTTGTCGGCCTGCGCCGCGATCGAATCCGCACCGTCGGCAGGCGGATACAGGTGCAGGACCCCCTCCTCGTAGCCCGAACCGCAGGCCGAGACCACCGGAATCGCCACGGCCAGCGCCGCGGCGGCGACGAGTGCCTTTCTCTTCAGCCCCCGAACCGGTTGCCGACTCCGACCAGCAATGCCCGTCCTTCGCCGCACGCAGCCTCCTCGATGTCGTGGATCTCGGGGGCAGGCGTCGAACACACGCCCCCGCAATCGTCTGGAGGTTACGCTAGACCCAGGCCCGTGTGACGATCAACACAATCGGGATGAACGTGCCATTTCGCGGCCGATCGTGACGTGCCCGTGTTGTTCGGTTCGGGGTTGCCACATCGGGGATTCGGCATCGTGGTGCACCGGTACCGTCGCCATCCGGGTACCGGTGTGATCCCCGCCTCGTCCGGGCCGGACAGGGCCCACGGGTACCCGGTGTGATGGGTGCCACCGGCGATCCGAGAACGTTGCGGCCCCGGCGATCTGCACTCGACCCGCGGACGTTCAGGGGTCGAGGCGACTCAGGGGTTGAGACGGGCGAGCATGTCGCGGGCCTTCTCCGCACTCTTGGGATCGCAGAGGACGTCGTAACGCCCGGCGACCAGCTGCATGGTGGAGGCGAAGTCGCGCTGACCGCGGGTCGCCGCGTACGGGATGGTGGCCGAGATCAGGCCGAAGACGATGCCGCCGACCAGGCCGAAGAGGATGGGTACCAACGGGTTTCCGGTGACGACCAGGGACACCAGCAGACCGAAGAACAGGCCCAGCCATGCGCCCGAGACGATGCCGCCGCCGATCACCTTGCCCCACGTGAGACGACCGATCACACGCTCCACCTGCATCAGGTCGACGCCGACGATGGTGACGTCCTCGACGGTGAAGTGCTCGTCGGACAGGTAGTCGACCGCGCGCTGCGCCTCGGCGTAGGTCGTGTACGAACCGATCGGCCAGCCCTTCGGTGGCGTCGGCAGACCCGGCGTCTGACGCGACGGCTGCATCGGGTTGCTCACTGTTCTGTCCTCCCAGTCACTACCCTTGCTCTCATGTCGGCGGTGAGCAAGGTGTTCGTGGCCAGGTTAGTCGGATTGGCCGTCCTTGGTCCCGACGGTGAGTCGATCGGTCGTGTCCGCGATGCGGTGATCGCCGTGCGTATGCCGGGCCAGCAGCCACGCGCGTTGGGCCTGGCCGTCGAATTGACCACGCGACGGCGCATCTTCGTGCCGATGCTGCGGGTCACCTCGATCGAGCCGGGCGCGGTGACCCTCAACACCGGGACCGTCAGTCTGCGCCGGCTGCACCTGCGTCCGGGAGAGGCGCTGGCGATCGGCCAGCTGCTCGACACCCGGGTCCGGATCGACGATCCCGATCTCGACGATCTGGCCGACGTCGACGTGACCGTGGTCGACCTCGGGCTCGAACGCACCCGCACCCGTGACTGGGTGGTCTCGCGGGTCGCCATCCGGCCGGTGCGGCGCGGACTGCGGCGCGGGGAGACCCATGTCGTGGACTGGCGACATGTCCACGGCCTCAACCAGGCCGCGCTCGAACTCCCCGGGCAGGGGGTGGCGCTGGCGCTGCTGCAGTTCGAGGGTATGCGCGCGGCCGACGTCGCCAACGCGCTGCGGGAGCTGCCCACCAAACGGCGCGACGAGATCGCCGCGGCACTCGACGACGAACGGCTCGCCGACATCCTGCAGGAGCTGCCGCCCGACGACCAGACCGACCTGCTCGCCCACCTCCACGTCGACCGGGCCGTCGACATCCTCGAGGCGATGGATCCCGACGACGCCGCCGACCTCCTCGGCGAACTGCCCGACACCGAGGCCGAGTCGTTCCTGAGCCGGATGGACCCCGAGGAGTCCGAGCCGGTGCGCCGGCTGCTGACCCACTCCCCCGACACCGCAGGCGGTCTGATGACCTCCGAACCGATCATCGTCGACCCGTCGACGACGGTCGCCGAGGCGCTCGCCCGGGTACGCGACCCCGACATGACCCCGGCCGCGGCCAGCCTGGTGTTCGTCGTGCGCCCGCCGACGTCCACCCCGACCGGGAAATACCTCGGGTGTGTGCACATGCAGGCGCTGTTGCGCGAACCCCCCGCCAACATCGTCGGCGGCATCCTCGACACCGACCTCGCCCATCTCAGTCCGGAGGACTCCCTGGAGACCGTCACCCGCTACTTCGCCACCTACAACCTCGTGTGCGGGCCGGTGGTCGACGATCAGCGGCATCTGCTCGGCGCGGTCAGCGTCGACGACCTCCTCGACGAGCTGCTGCCGCGTGACTGGCGCGAGACCGAGCCCGCCGACGAGGTGACGCCGTGACCGAATCACGAGGCCGTCGTCTCGACACCCCCCGCGAATCGCGGCGACCGAGGTTCAACCTCGACTCCGACATCGTCGGCGTCTACAGCGAACGCGTCGCCCGATTCCTGGGCACCGGACGCTACCTGGCCATCCAGACGGTGATCGTGATCGTGTGGATCGCACTGAACCTGTGGGCGATCGCGATCCGCTGGGACCCGTACCCGTTCATCCTGCTCAACCTGGCGTTCTCCACCCAGGCCGCCTACGCCGCCCCGCTGATCCTGCTGGCCCAGAACCGGCAGGAGAACCGCGACAAGGTGTCGCTGGAGGAAGACCGGATGCGTGCCGCCCAGACCAAGGCCGACACCGAGTTCCTGGCCCGCGAGCTGGCCGCGGTACGACTGGCCGTCGGCGACACCGTCACCCGCGACTATCTGCGCAAAGAGCTCGACGACCTGCTCGACGAGCTCACCGATCGCCTCGCCGCCCGGGCGGAGGGGCTCGACCGGCCCGCCGACGGCCGAGGCCACCACGGCGACGATCGTGGCCGGGGCGAGCAGCGCGGTTCCGGCCATCGAGATGCAGATGGTGAATCCGGGGTTCCGTTCCGCGACAATCGGAGCTGATTGTATGGTGGTCCCCATCGGCCGAAGGTGAGTTGCGCCACGTCGCACCGACCCACTCGGACCGAGATCGCTCTCACGGGGGGCGGGGGAATCGTGCGATGGAACATGATGGGGTGTGACGACGTGACAGGGCTGTGTGCAGCGCCAGGGGATGTTGCGGCGCGCGTGGTTCGTGCGGTGCCCGACAGTGCCGCAATAATCGAAGTTCTTGGCGGCGCAACACTGACAACCATTGCAGCACAGGGTGTTTCGATGTCCACGAATCGAGCCGGCCGATGAGGGCGCCCCGGTTGTTCCGCCGTTCCCGCGGCCCGCGCCGCAACGGTCCGGTGTCGCGGCGCGTGGTCACCGTCGGTGCCGGCAGCGCCCTGGTCGCCGCGATGGTGCTCGGTGCCGCCACCTCCAGCGCCCACGAGTCGGTGGTGCCCATCGCCGCCGACGACACCCCGCACTCGGTGGCCGATGTGGCCGTCGCCGCGCCGGTGGCCCTGCTCGGATTCGCCCCGCCGGCCGCTCGGCCCGCCGCGGCCGCGGCCACCCCGCAGCTACGCCTGGCCGCCGATCTGCCGACCGGGCCGCTCGGCATCCCCGGTGTGGTGCTGCAGGCCTACAAGCTGGCCGCGAACCGGGTGGCCGCCGAGTCACCGGCATGCAAACTCCCCTGGTTCCTGCTCGCCGGGATCGGCCGGATCGAGTCCAATCACGCGAGCAACGGATCGGTGGACCAGTTCGGCACCACCATCAACCCGATCGCCGGGCCGGTCCTGGACGGAACGCT
The DNA here is from genome assembly GCF_001485495.1 of Gordonia desulfuricans NBRC 100010. Lineage (GTDB taxonomy): Bacteria > Actinomycetota > Actinomycetes > Mycobacteriales > Mycobacteriaceae > Gordonia > Gordonia desulfuricans. The sequence goes on from NZ_BCNF01000051.1 coordinate 19,120, forward strand.
GGCCGGTAACGAGGTGATCCGCGACACCGACGGCGGTGCCGTCGACGGCGACCCGAACCACGACCGCGCGATGGGGCCGATGCAGTTCATCCCCAGCACCTGGAAGGCATGGGGCACCGATGCCAACGGTGACGGCAAGGCCGACCCGAACAACATCTTCGACGCCACCTACTCCGCGGGCCGCTACCTGTGCGCCGGGGTCACCGACATCATGAGCGACGACCACAAGGTGTCCGCGGTGATGCGGTACAACCATTCACTCGAGTACGCCCGCAACGTGCTGTCGTGGGCGGCGGCCTATGCCACCGGTGCGATGCCGACCAACCCGATCCCCGAACCGAAGCGTGCCTCGACGTCGACGTCGAAGAGCCCGTCGCGGCCGTCGTCGTCGCGGCCCAGCGGCCCGTCGTCGGCGCCGTCGGTACCCGGGTCGCCGAGTCCGAGCACCCCGACCCAGCAGTGCTTCGGTCCGGTCTGCCTGCCGCCGGGGATCACCGTGCCCGGCCAGCCCGCACCTGCACCGACACCGTCGCCCAAGCGGACCACACCGACCACCACACCGGCCCGGTGACCGGCTGTGCCGTCCCGGTGACCGGTGCGCCGACCGCGGATCGGGGTCGTCGTGACCGGCGGCTAGGCTGGTGGAGATGACTACCGGAGTGACCCCCAGCGAATCCGCGGTCCGCGCAGCCCTGTCGAAGGTGTCGGACCCCGAGATCGGCAAGCCCATCACCGACCTGGGCATGGTGAAGTCGATCGCCGTCAACGACGACGCGAGTGTCGACGTGACGGTGTATCTGACCACCTCCGGTTGTCCGATGCGCACCGAGATCAGCGGGCGGGTCGAGCGCGCCGTCGCCGACGTCCCCGGTGTCGGCACCGTGCGCGTGGACCTCGACGTGATGGACGACGCCCAGCGGTCCGAGCTCCGCAAGAAGCTACGCGGCGATTCCGCCGAGCCGGTGATCCCGTTCGCCCAGCCCGGTTCGCTCACCCGCGTGTACGCCGTCGCCTCCGGCAAGGGCGGTGTGGGCAAGTCGTCGGTGACGGTGAACCTGGCGTGTGCCCTCGCCGAGCGCGGCCTGTCGGTGGGCGTACTCGACGCCGACATCTACGGCCATTCGGTCCCGCGCATGCTGGGCAGCGACGCCAAGCCGACGCAGGTCGAGAAGATGATCATGCCGCCCATCTCGCACGGGGTGAAGTTCATCTCGATCGGCCAGTTCACCAGCGGGAACACGCCGGTCACCTGGCGTGGACCGATGCTGCACCGCGCGCTGCAGCAGTTCCTCGCCGATGTCTACTGGGGCGACCTCGACGTGCTGCTGCTCGATCTGCCGCCGGGCACCGGTGACGTCGCCATCTCCATCGCACAGCTGATCCCGGGTGCGGAGATCCTGGTGGTCACCACCCCGCAGCAGGCGGCCGCCGAGGTGGCCGAACGGGCCGGTGCGATCGCCCTGCAGACCCGCCAGAAGATCCTCGGCGTGGTCGAGAACATGTCGTGGATGGAACTGCCCGACGGCACCCGGATGGAGCCGTTCGGGTCCGGTGGCGGCCAGACCGTCGCCGATCGCCTCACCCGTATGGTCGGCGCGAACGTCGACCTGCTCGGTCAGGTCCCGCTCGAGACCGCGCTGCGGGAGGGCGGCGACGCCGGGCAGCCGGTCGTGCTGTCGGCACCGGAGTCGGCGTCGGGTTCGGCATTGCGGGCGATCGCCGACAAGCTCGCGGTGCGGCGTCGTGGACTGGCCGGCATGAGTCTGGGCATCGACACCACACGCCACAACTGACCCGGACACGCCACAACTGACCCGGCGCCACCGGGATACCGCCGTCAGACAGCGGCGGCGGTTGTCGCCCGGTGCAGTCTTCGACGCGCACGCCCATCACCATCACGCCCGCTCACCGCGATCACGCCGGATCGCCGCGGACGATCACCCGACCGATTCAGGTCGCGTCCCAGTCGGTGATGTCGTGGTTGCCCTTCGCCGGGGTGTGCGCCGGGTCGGCGGCCGGCTGTGACCGCGCCGACGGGTCGGCACCGGGGGTCGAGGCGGGGCCGGAGGTCTTCGTCAGGGACGGTCCGGCGGGCTCCGGCGGGGTGGGAACCGGGGACGACACCGGCTTGACCGGCGGGATCTCGGTGGCCGACTTCAACGACGACGCGGCGTCGGTGAAGGTGTTGAGCACCGAGTCGTCACCGTTGAGCAGATGTTTGGTGACCAGCGCCTTGGGTGTCATGCCGCGCAGCTCGTTGAGGTCCGACAGCGGTTTGCGCAGGTCGTCGAACTCCGGACCCAGCTCGTTCTTCAGCTGGTCGCTCGCTCCGGTGGCGTAGTCGCGCACCTTGCGGATCGACTGCATGGTCCAGCTGATCGCGCCGGGCAGTCGTTCGGGCCCGAGGATGATGAGCCCGGCTGCGATCAGCACGACGATCTCGCCCCAGCCGATACTGCTGAACATTGCGCGCTTCCTGACTCAGTCGCTGGCCGGGGTGATCGTGCCGTCGAAGGTGCGACCGTCCCGCCAATAGGTGAACTTGACCGGCTCACCGATCTTCGCGGTCCGCACCGCCACCGTCAATTCGTCGGCACTCTCGATGGGCCGTCCGCCGAACGAGGTGATCACATCGTTCTCGCGAAGCCCGGCCTTGGCCCCCGGTCCGCCGTCGACGACGTTGCGGATCTGCGCGCCCAGCACGCGGTCGTTGCGGACCGAGCTGGCGTTGACGCCGATCTGGGGGTGGTTGACCTTGCCGTCCTTGATCAGCGCCTGGGCGATCGGCACGGCCTGGTCGATCGGGATGGCGAACCCGAGGCCGATCGATCCGCCGCCGGGCACCAGGCCCGCGGTGTTGATCCCGACCACCTTGGCGTCGTTGTCGACCAGGGGGCCACCGGAGTTGCCGGGGTTGATCGCGGCGTCGGTCTGGATGGCGTCGATCACCGCGTCGGTGTCGGACTCGGAATCGGGCCGCAGCGGCACCGCACGATTGAGCGCGCTGACGATGCCGCTGGTGACGGTGCGGTCGAGACCCAGCGGCGAACCGAAGGCGATGACCTCCTCGCCGATCTGCAGGTCGTCGGAGTTGCCGAGGTTCGCCACGGTCAGGTTGGCGACGTTGTCGACCTTCAGTACCGCGAGGTCGGTGCGCGGGTCGCGTCCGGCGATCCGTGCGGTCACCCGGTTGCGGTCGAAGAAGACCACCTCGAGTTTTACGTTGCGGTCGTTCGCGGCCATGGAGATGACGTGGTTGTTGGTGAGGATGTAGCCCTCACGGTCGATCACGAACCCCGACCCGGTGGCATAGGCGCTGCTCGTGCGGACGTCGATCGCGACGACCGATCGTTCGACGGCCTGGGCGACCCGCGCGACCGATGAGCGTGCGGTGGTGTCGTCGTTCTTGTCCGCGGTGGACAGTTCGACGGTGTCGCTGTTGAGCGGCGCGGCGACCTCCGCGGTGAACCGGCCCATCAGGCCGCCGACCACACCGATCAGCAGGGCGATCACCACGAGGGTGGCCAGCGCGTGCCAGGCGATGCGGCGGCCGAACAGGACGTCGCGGACCCCGAGCTTGGGGCCGGGGGTGGTGGGCGCGACGGTCTCGGCGGACATGGCGGGTCTGCTCAGCGAGGCCATGCTCTCCGGATCGCGCCACGGGTCGGCGGGAGGTTCGGGCTCGTCGGTCTCGCCGAAGGTGGCGAGCGGATCACGCTGCAGGGACTCGTCGCTGCCCTCGGGACGGCCGAATGCCTCGGCGAGTACCGGATCGGGAGCGGCGACCTGCGGCTGCGGGGAGTCGGTGCGGCGGCCCGCCGGCGCGAACGATCCGGCGACCCCGGAGGGACGGCCGAAGACCTGTGCGGTGCCGGGCGACACCGGTGCGTGACGACCGCCGGGTGCCGGAGCCGTCACGGCCGGCGTCACCGCGGGAGCCGCCGAGGCGGTGCGGTGTTCGACGGTGGGCCGCTCGGACGCGGTGTCGGCGGGGGTCGCCCGGTGTCCCGGGGTACCCGGCTGACCCGAACGGTTCGGGTGTTCGGCCGTCACGTCGTCGGCGCCGTCGGGCGCAGGGGTCGAGGGAGTGGTCGGCGGCTGTGCCGTGCGCTCGAAATCCACGTCTCAGCGGCCCCGCCACCGATTCATCCGCCCGCGGGTGACCGGCGGCGGTGTGCCGGGGAGGTCGGTGGGGCCGTCGGCTCGACGCCCCTCGCCCGCCCGGCCGTGGGCGGCCTGGTCGTGCATGTCGTGCGCTGCCTGATCGCGCATGTCGAACTCACGGGTCGGGATCTGGCTGAGCTGGCCGAGCAGACCGGTCGGGATGGAGACGGTGCCCGACGAGCGCAGGCGGGCACGCGCGGCCGTCTGGGCGTCGACCGCTGCGACACACTCGGGGCACAGGGCGAGATGGTGGGTGGCCCGCATGTGCGCGGTCATGCCGAGCTCGCCGTCGACGAAGGCGGCGACCGCCTCCGGGGCGAGGTGTTCGGTGGGGGCGAACCGGCGATCACCGGGTCCGGCGGGCCGCCGGATCGGCGCGAAGGAGGATCGTGCGGGAGTCCAGGAGGAGGCGTTCCACACCGATCGACGGCGGCGCATGCTCTCCGCGGACTCCGGGTGGTCGGTCATGTCACCGGCATCGGGTTGCCGTCGTGGGCCGTCCATCATCGTTTCGCCTTCACCCCTTTCGACACGTACCGGTGCTCTCGCGTGCGCGCCATGCGGGCCTGGACCCTACCGGCGACATCGCTGCGACCACGGTACGCGTGTTCCGCGTCGTCGTGGTCGACGCTTCAGCCTATCCGACACCCTCAACGACCGACCGCGCCCTGGGGTTCCCATCTCCGGCCGTCGACCTCGCGGATGCATCCGGTCGGGAAACGGGCCGGGAGGTCGTGGGGTCAGCGACCGATCGCGACCGAGCGCCGGTCGGTGTGACCGTTCGCCTGGAGATGGTCACGGATGGTCTGCCGGCCGCGGTGGATGCGGCTACGCACCGTTCCGAGCTTGACCCCGAGGGTGGTGGCGATCTCCTCGTAGGACAGACCCTCGATGTCACACAGGACCACTGCGGCACGGAACTCCGGACTCAGCGAGTCGAGTGCGGCCTGCAGGTCGGCGTCGAGGTTCGCATCGGCGTAGAGCTGCTCGGGGTCGGGGGTGTCGCCGGGGACCCGGTCGTACTCCTCGGGCAACGCCTCCATGCGGATCTTGTTGCGGCGGCGCACCATGTCGAGGAACAGGTTGGTGGTGATGCGGTGCAGCCACCCCTCGAACGTTCCCGGGCGGTAGTTCGACAACGAGCGGAACACGCGGATGAAGGTCTCCTGGGTGAGATCCTCGGCGTCGTGCTGATTGCCCGACAGGCGGTACGCGAGCCGGTACACACGATCGGCATGCTCACGAACCAGTTCATCCCAGGAGGGCATGAACATCTCGTTTCCGGTGGCGTCGAATCCCGCCGTACCGGTGGGGACCGTCTCGGTGGACGCCTCGAGCTCTGTCATCGTCGGTGGCCGGTTCCTTCCTCGCAACCCGTCATCACGCTGGCTCGCGTTCAGTATGTCGAACCTCATCCGCGTCGTCGATATTCCGACTCTGCGGAATTCCGACTCTGCGGACCTCATCGGCGTTTACCCTTCCGTATCGCCGTGTGGTCGCCGTATGAGACACCTGAGCTTTGTCTGAGGAACCCGGCGCCGACTCGCGGGCGTGCCGGTCACCGGCGCAGACGGGTATCGGCATAACCTCATTGGATGACCGACGAACGGCCGACAGACCCCGGCACGGCAGATCCCCGCACCGCACTGATCGACTACGCCGAGTCCGCCATCGTCGAGGACGACGCACTGCTCGCGGCGCGTGACCGCGCCGCCGAGCTCGGCACCGACCCGGTCTCCCCCGCCGTCGGTGCGCTGCTGGCCCTGCTGGCCCGGTCGACCCATGCGCGCGCCGTCGCCGAGATCGGTACCGGCACCGGCGTGAGCGGCCTGTGGCTGCTGGCCGGCATGGCCGCCGACGGTGTGCTCACCACGATCGACCCCGAACCCGAACACCACCGTGCGGCCCGGCTGTCGTTCTCCGGCGCCGACATCGCCCCCGGCCGCACCCGCCTCATCAACGGCACCCCGCACGAGGTGCTGCCGCGGCTGTCCGACGAGTCCTACGACATCGTCTTCATCGACGGTCCGCGCCTGGACATGCCGGCCTTCGTCGCCGAGGGCATCCGGATGCTGCGGGCCGGCGGCGTCCTGGTGATCCACCACGCGGCCGCCTCCGGCGCGGTGGCCGATCCGTCGCGCGCCGACCCGGTCACCACCGCGGCCCGGGATGCGGCGCTGCTCGTCGCCGACGACGACCGGCTGCTGCCGGTGGTGATCCCGCTCGGGACCGGGGTGCTCGCGGCCGCCAAGGCCCGCTGACCCGCATCCGGGAACTCCCCCGCGGTGTCGTGGGGCACGCCGAAGGCCGTCCACGGTCCAGGGACGAACCCGCAGAGACGAACCCGCCCACGGACCGGCGGTACCGGGGCCGTGGGCAGATGTCGGACACGCCCGGCCCGGGAGAAGGACCCGGGCCGGTGACGGGGCTCAGATGACGGGGCTCAGACGTCGGGGATCAGACGTCGGTGGAGAAACGCAGTCCGCCGTCGGGGATCTGGACGCCAGGCCACACGCGTGCGCCGCGCAGCAGCTCGCAGCGGGCGCCCACCTCGGCACCGTCGCCGATGACCGTGTCGCGGATGAGTGCGCGCGGACCGATCCGGGCACCCGAACCGACGATGGACCGTTCCACCACGGCCCCCGCCTCGATCACCGCGCCGTCGAAGATCACCGCACCGTCCAGACGTGCCCGCGGACCGATCTCGGCGCCGCGACCGACGACGGTGCCGCCGATCAGCACCGCGCCCGGGGCGATACCGGCTCCCTCGTGCACCAGCGACTCACCGTGCCGGTCACCGAGTGCGGGCGACGGCGCGATCCCGCGGACGAGGTCGGCCGAACCGCGCACGAAGTCCTCGGGGGTGCCCATGTCGCGCCAGTAGGCCTGGTCGACGTAGGCCTGCACATGACGGCCCTCGGCCAGCAGCCGCGGGAACACCTCGCGCTCCACCGACACCTCGCGACCGGCCGGGATCTCCTCGATCACCGAACGGTCGAACACATAGGTTCCGGCGTTGATCTGGTCGGTCGGCGGGTCCTGGGTCTTCTCCAGGAAGGCGGTGACGCGGCCGTTCTCGTCGGTGGGTACCGAACCGAAGGCCCGCGGATCACTCACCCGCACCAGATGCAGGGTGACATCGGCGCCGGTGTCGCGGTGGGTGGCGACCACATTGCGCACATCGGTCCCGCCCAGGACGTCACCGTTGAACACGACGATGGTCGACGCGGTGAGCTCGTCGAGGACGTTGCGGATGCCGCCACCGGTGCCCAGGGGCTCCTCCTCGGTGACATAACGCATGTTGAGGTCGAGCTTGGACCCGTCGCCGTAGTACTCGGAGAACACGTGGGCCTTGAACGAGGTGCCGAGCACCACGTCCTTGATGCCCGACGCCCCGATCCGGGAGAGCAGATGGGTCAGGAACGGCAGACCCGCGGTCGGGAGCATCGGCTTGGGTGCCGAGAGGGTGAGCGGGCGCAGCCGGGTGCCCTTACCGCCCACCAGGACCACCGCCTGCACATCGGACATGTCGATGTCGGGAACATCGGCCGCGGGTTGCCCGTGGCTGCCCACCGAGAAGAACGTCATGGTCTCTCCTTATGGATGAGGTACTGGTCGAATTGTGGCCGGTTCAGGCGTCGGCCGCAGCGGAGTGTCTGGCGGCGCGCACCGCGAGGCGGCACCGGATGGCGAGGCCGACCCGCAGGGCCAGCCGGATCGGGGCACGCAGCACCCCCGGGTTGCGGTCGGCCTGGAACCGGTAGGCGCTGCGATGATGCGCCGGGAGCATGGTCTCGGGCCGCTTGTCGGCGGTGTGACCCTTGGCGTGGGTGACCTCGGCACCCGGGATGTAGACGTTGAGCCAGCCGGCCCGGCCGAGGCGGTCGCCGAGGTCGACGTCCTCCATGTACATGAAATAGCGGTCGTCGAATCCGTTGATCGCGTCGAAGGCCTCGCGGCGCACCAGCAGGCACGAGCCGGACAGCCAGCCGACCGGACGTTCACTGGGTGCGACGTCGTCGGCGCGGTAGGCCGCCGACCACGGATTGGACTTCCACACCGTCCCGAGCAGGGCGTGTCCGGTACCGGACACCAGGTCGGGGACGCGGCGTGCCGACGGGTAGACCGAGCCGTCGGGTTCGCGGATCAGCGGGCCCAGCGAGCCGGCACGCGGCCAGCGGGCGGCCGCGGCGACCAGCTCGTCGATCGCGCCGGGCGACCACTCGACGTCGGGGTTGGCGATCACGATGAACTCCACGTCGTCGTCGAGTTCGCGGACCGCCCGGTTGATCGCGCCACCGTAGCCGAGGTTGCCGCCGGTGTGGACCAGCGTGACGTTGTCGTGCTCGCGGTCGGCGGCCTCGGGGGCGCCGTCACCGGAGCCGTTGTCGGCGATGATCACCGGCGGCACCGACGACGTGGCGTGCACCAGGCTCTCGAGGAAGGTGCGCAGGTGGTCACCGGACCAATAGGTCACCGTCACCACGGCCAGCTTCGAAGTCACCGGGTCAGCCTAGCCAACCGGACACCGGCCACCCACGGCTCGTCATTGCGCGTCGCCGGAGACCAGGGTGTCGTCGATCACGGACGTGTCCTCGGTCACCTCGGATTCGGATTCGGGGGTGTCGGATGCCGGCGACTCCGGGACTTGCGACCCCGAGACCGACGACTCCGAGACCGCGGCGTGCAGGGCCTGGCGCCAGTCGCGCAGCGGGGTGAGGCCTGCGGCCACCCAGGACGCCGGGGACAGGACCGAGTACGCCGGCCGCGGGGCGGGGCGCGGGAACTCGTCGGTGGTGCAGGGCCGTACGCGGTCCGGGTCGGCGCCGACCTCGGCGAACACCGCCTGGGCCACCTCCCACCAGGTGAGCGCCCCGGCGTTGGTGGCGTGCAGGATCTCCCCGGCACCGGTCGGCGAACCTGCGCGCGGGCCGCGGCGGGCCAGTTCCCACAGGCCGTCGGCGAGGTCGACCGCATAGGTCGGCGAGCCGGTCTGGTCGTCGACCACGGTGATGGTGTCGCGGGCGGCCTCGAGGCGGCGCATGGTGCCCACGAAGTCGGGGCTGTCGGGGCCGCCGGTGTACACCCAGGCGGTGCGCACCACGGCGGTCGACGGTGCGGCGGCGACGGCGGCCCGTTCGCCGGCGAGTTTGGTGGCGCCGTAGACGGTGGGCGATGTGGTGACGGAGTCGCTGTCGGCGGGTTCATAGGGGGTGACGCGGGGCGCGACCCCGTTCCCGGCGGAGCCGGCGGCCGGGCCGTCGAAGACGTAGTCGGTGGAGACGTGGATCAGCCACGCCCCGGCGGCCTCGGCGACGGCGGCCAGGTGGGCGGGTCCGTCGGTGTTGACCGCCGCGGCCCGTTCCGGTTCTTCCTCCGCCTTGTCCACCGCGGTGTAGGCGGAGGCGTTGATCACCACGTCACCGGCGGAGAGTCCGGCGAGTGCGGCGCGCACCGAGGCGGCGTCGGTGACGTCGATGTCGGCCGAGGTCAGTCCGTGTACGCCGATCCCGCGCGGGGCGCGGCGGGTGAGCGCGGTACCGAGCTGACCGGCGGCGCCGACGATCCAGACCGCACCGGGGCCCGCATGCCCGCCGGCGGTGGTCGCCTCCTCGGTCCCCGCGTTCCCCGACGTGCCCGTATCCCCCGACATCCCCGTATCCCCCGACATCCCCGTATCCCCCGACATCCCCGTATCCCCCGACGTGCCCGTATCCCCCGGTGCGCTGTCCGTGTGTGCCATGGCCGCCATCGTGCCCCACGCGGGGGGTGTCTGCCATGTCGCCGTACCCGACGGTTCGCCGTCTCCGGACCCGGTTCCGGATAGTCGGTTTCGAGGGGTTGCGCCACCGGTTCGTGACCGATCACTCGACGCCCGCCCGGCGTTGCGCCCCCGAGTTCACCAACAGATTCAGTAGCCTTGCGACTGCAAACCACATCAGGCACGTCCAGCACTCGAGTCACAGAGGTCCCAGTAGCCGAGGTCCCAGTAGCCGAGGTCCGGACGGACGCCGCCGAGACGACGGAGAAGGAAGACCACACGTGGAGTCCCGCCCCGACGGCGCGCGCCGACGGCCGAACCGGCCGAGTGGTGACGTGGAACCCCGCCCCGACGGCGCACGCCGGCGGCCGACCGGCGATGACGCCCGGTCGCGCCACGCACGCCCGGACTCCCCGGATGCACCGCGTTCCCGGCAGTCCGGCCACGACTCCCATGGACAGGCACGGGCCGAGATGCGCGCCGATGGCCCGCCCCCACGGCGGCGTGCCCGCCCCGAGTCGGTACCGCCCCGCGACGACTCGCCGCGGCGGCGTCCGGCTCCGGGCCCCGACGATACCGGCGGCGGCGAGGCACCCCGGCGTGGACCGCGGCAACGCTCCTCCGGCGAGATCCACACCCGCAGTGCCGAGGCGTCGGACCGTCCCCGCGCACCCCGTCAGCGCCCAGCCGCCGAGCGAACCCCCGGCGAGCGAACCCCCGGCGAGCGAAACCCCGGCGAGCGCACATCAGGTGACCGCACACCGGGTGAGCGGCCGGTCCGCCGTCGCCCGGCCGACCAGACCTCCGACACCCCCCGCTCGGGCCGGAAACGTCCCCCCGCCGACCCCGCGACACGCAAGGCCGCCCCGAACCGACGGGCCCCCGCACCCGGCACCTCGGAGCGGGACAGGGAAGGCCGGGATCGGGAAGACCGGGACCTGACGGCACAGCGTCCGGCAGGGCAACGGTCGTCGTCCCGGCGGCGCCCCCACCGGGCCACCCCCGACCAGAACATCCCGGACCGGAACACCCCAGACCGGAACACCCCCGACAGGGCCACCACCACCCGGGACACGACCGGCGAGAAGCGCCGCGTCCGCACCCGTCGGCGAGACACCCGGGCACCAGAAGCCCGGGCATCGGACACCCGTGCATCAGACACCAGGGCGGTTGCCGCCGCCGCACCCGCCACCGTCGACCCCGACACCGAGTCCGGGACCGATTCCCCACCGCCACGGCGACGGGGACGTATGACCGGGGTGTCCGGCAGCTGGATCGGCCGCGGACTCGTCGCCCTGGTGTCGGTGGCGGTGCTGCTGGGCACCGGCTACGTATGGCGTTCGGTGGACAACCTCGACTCCGACATCACACGCCTGGCCGGACTCGGCCTGGGCAACGGCAGCGACGGCGCCGTCGACATCCTGCTCGTCGGTACCGATTCGCGCAGCGACGCCAAGGGCAACCCGCTGACCCCGCAAGAACTGAAGATGCTGAAGGCCGGTGACGAGGTCGCCACCAACACCGACACCATCCTGCTGATCCGCGTCCCCAACGACGGATCGTCGGCAACGGCCATCTCCATCCCCCGCGACTCCTATGTCGACGTGCCGGGAATCGGCAAGACCAAGATCAACGCCGCCTACGGCGCCACCCGGGAATCGGTGCGGCGCAAGGCCGTCGAATCGGGCACCGACGAGGCCGACGCCGAGCGGGAGGGAACCGAGGCCGGACGCAAGGCCCTCATCGACACCGTCGCCGCACTGACCGGCGTCGAGGTGGATCACTACGCCGAGGTCGGCCTGCTCGGCTTCGTGCTGCTCACCAACGCCGTCGGCGGTGTGGACGTGTGCCTGAAGAACCCGGTCCGCGAACCCATGTCGGGGGCCCGGTTCAAGGCGGGACGCCAGACGCTGAACGGTTCGCAGGCACTGAGTTTCGTCCGCCAGCGTCACGAGCTGCCGCGCGGCGACCTCGACCGCATCACCCGCCAGCAGGTGTACATGGCCTCGCTGACCCAGAAGATCCTGTCGGCGGGCACCCTCACCGACCCGGGCAAGCTGAACGAACTGCAGAGCGCGGTGTCACGCTCGGTGATCATCGACGACGACTGGGACGTCCTCACCTTCGTCGAACAGCTCAAGGACCTCAGCGGCGGCCGGGTCAAGTTCGCCACCATCCCGGTGCTCGACGACCACGGATGGAGCGAGGACGGCCAGCAGAGCGTGGTGACCGTCGACCCGGCACAGGTGAAGACGTTCACGTCCAATCTGCTCGACCCGTCCCGGAACACCGGCCGCAGCGAGTACACCGTCGACGTGGTCAACGCCGGCACCGTGGACGGCCTGGCGGCCAACGTCTCCGGCATCCTCACCGCGAAGGGTTATCAGGCGGGCGCCACCTCGTCGACGCCCACCAACGATCGCGACTCGGTGGTCTATGCGCACGACGCCGACGACCCGGGTGCCCGGCTGCTCGCCAAGGATCTCGGCGGACTGACCGTACGTGCCGACCCGTCGATGCCCGAGCACCGGATCCGCGCCGTGCTGACCAACACCTACGATGGGACCGGCTCGGTGTCGGACGTGGGTGCGAGCTCCCCCGACACCTCGGACCAGGCCAGTACCCCGGCCGCCGCCAACCGGGCGGCGATCACCGCCAACTCCGACGGTCCGACCTGTGTGAACTGATGACGACTTCCGAGAAGACCCTCACCGCCGCGGTGTTCGACGCCGTGGACGACCACACCCGACCGGCGCTCACGTTCTACGACGACGCCACCGATGAACGCACCGAACTCAGTTGGGCCACCCTGGGCAACTGGGCCGCCAAGACCGCCAATTTCCTTGTCGCCGAGCTCGGTTCGGCGCCCGGCGACGACGTCGTGGTGGATCTGCCGGAACACTGGCAGACCGCGGGCATCCTCCTCGGGGCGTGGTGGGCCGGTGCCCATGTGCACGTACCGGGTGACGGTGGGCTCCCGGACTCCCCGATCGCGGTGTTCACCTCCGCCGAGGGCATCGACGCCCACCCGGACGCCGAGGAACTGCTGGTGGCCCCACTCGATCCCTTTGCATTGCCGGTCAAGGGACTTCCGCCCGGGGTCTCCGATTTCGGGTCGCGGGTGCGGGTGCACGGCGACCAGATGCGTGGCCCACGCTACGGCGGCCCGGCACTCAACGGTGTTGCGGGAGAGACGGTTCTGACGCAGGCCCGGTCGGCGGCACAGACCGCCGGACTCGAGCCCGGTGGCCGGGTGCTGTCGACGCGCGAGTGGCGGTCGGCCGCCGGGATCGTCGCCGACCTCCTCGGGCCGCTGGCGACCGGTACCGGGCTGGTGTGGGTGGCGCACCCGTCGGGTCCGCAGGATCGCCGGGCCGAGACCGAGCGCGCGGTCCTGCTGCCGGACTGACTTTCTCACCGACGCGGCGCGCCGCACTGCGTGATCGGGCGCACCGCACCGTGGGATCGGGCGCACCGCACCGTGGTGATCGGGCGCACCGCACCGTGGGATCGGGCGCACCGCACCGTGGTGATCGGGCGCACCGCACCGTGGGATCGGGCGCACCGCACCGTGGGATCGGGCGCACCGCACCGTGGTGATCGGGCGCACCGCACCGTGGGATCGGGCGCACCGCACCGTGGGATCGGGCGCGCCGCACCGCGGGATCAGGCAGAGTGGGGACCATGAAACTGCCTGCCGCACTCGCCAGGTCGAACAGATACGTGGCCAACCGGGTCCAGGGTCTGTGGGCCCCGTATCTCGCGCCGTGGGCCGTCGTCGAACACACCGGCCGCCGGTCCGGGACGCCGTATCACTGCCCGGTGCTCGCGTGGACCGACGACGACCGGCTCGGGATCGTGCTGGCCTACGGCCGGGACACCGATTGGGTACGGAATGTGCTGGCCGCGGGCGGCTGCGGGATCACGCGCCGGGGACGTCACCAGCGCCTGGTGCGGCCGCGGATCATCCCCGCCGACTCGCCCGATCTCCCCTTCGGTGCCCGCATCGCCGGGCGACCGTTCGAGTGGGCGCTGATGGGCACCCTCGTCGACGCCGACGACACGCCGGCCGGGGGCACCAGCGCATGAGCGACGACCGGCTCGACGACTTCACCGCCGAGGACGCCACCCACCTGGGCGTCACCCGGCGGGTGTACCGCAAGGGTTCCGGACCGGCGGTGATCGTGATCGCCGAGATGCCGGGGATCACCCCGGCGGTCGCCGATTTCGCGCGTCGCGTCGCCGATCTCGGCGCCACCGCGGTGATGCCCTCACTCTTCGGCACCGACGGCAAGGACGTCTACGGCGGCAACCCGGTGGGTGCCGCGGTGTCGACGGTGACCACGATGGCACGGGCGTGCATCAGCCGCGAGTTCTCGATCCTGGCACTGGGCAGGTCGTCGCCGGTCACCCGGTGGCTGCGGGCGCTGGCCGCCGACGAGCACGAACGCTGCGGCGGACCCGGCGTCGGCGCGGTCGGCATGTGTTTCACCGGCGGGTTCGCCCTGGCCATGGCCGCCGACGACCGGCTCCTGGCGCCGGTACTGGCACAGCCCTCCCTGCCGTTCGCCGTCACCGGCAGGCATCGCCGGTCGATCGACATCGGTGCCGACGACCTCGCCGCGGTCCAGGCCCGCTGCGCCAAGGGACTCCAGGTGATGGGCCTGCGGTTCGAGGGCGACCTCATGTCACCGGCCCCGCGGTTCCACAAACTCGAGGAACTGCTCGGCGACGCCTTCATCGGCATCGAGTTGCCCGACGCCACCGCCAACCCGGATTCGCCACTGCCCAAACCACATTCGACGCTGACCGCCGACCTCGTGGACGAGCCCGGCCAGCCCACCCGGGTGGCCCTCGATCAGGTCCTCGACTTCCTGCGTCGCCGCCTGGAGATCACCGCCCCGCCGACCTGACCGGCCTGCCGACCCGACCACCCAGACCTGACCGGCCTGCATACCGGAGCGGCCCGCACAGGACCGGCCGGGTGTCTCAGTCGCCCAGCAGCTTCGCCCGCAGGGCGGCATCCTTCTCGAGCACCATCTGCTCGAGGCCACGCTGGAAGCTCTCCATGCGGGCGCGCAGTGCGGGATCGGCGGCACCGAGGATGCGCACCGCCAGCAGGCCGGCGTTGCGTGCCCCGCCGACCGACACGGTCGCGACCGGGACACCGGCCGGCATCTGCACGATCGACAGCAGCGAGTCGAGTCCGTCCAGGTGACGCAGCGGAACGGGCACACCGATCACCGGCAGCGGGGTGGCGGCGGCGACCATACCGGGCAGGTGCGCGGCACCGCCGGCACCGGCGATGATCACCTCGATGCCGTTCTCGGCGGCCGCGGTCGCATAGTCGAGCATGCGCTGGGGCGTGCGGTGCGCCGACACCACACCCACCTCGAACGGGATGCCGAACTCGGCGAGTGCCTCGGCGGCGAGCTGCATCGTCGGCCAGTCGGAGTCGCTGCCCATGATCAGCCCGACGCGGGCCTTCAGGACGTGATCGGCGGCGCCGGCCGCGTCGTCGCCGCTCGTGGTTCCGGTGCTGTCAGTGATCCCGGGCATCAGTGCCCCTCCCATCCATCGGTCCACACCGCCGTGGACATCCAGTGCGCGGCACGTTCGGCACGTTCGCGGACCGAGGCGAGGTCGTCGCCACCGGCTCCGACGATATTGACATGCCCGATCTTGCGGTCGGGCCGCTCCCCCTTGCCGTACAGGTGCACCTTGGCTTCCGGGATGCGCGCCATCAGGTGGTGCAGGCGCTCGTCCATCGACATCTGCGGGGCCTCGTCGGCGCCGAGGATGTTGGCCATCACGGTCACCGCCGAACGCGGTGCGGTGTCGCCGAGGGGGTAGTCGAGCACAGCACGCAGGTGCTGTTCGAACTGCGAGGTGACCGCACCGTCCATGGTCCAGTGCCCGCTGTTGTGGGGGCGCATCGCGAGTTCGTTGACGAGCAGTTCGCCGTCGACGGTCTCGAACAGTTCCATCGCCATCACACCCACGACGCCGAGTTCGTCGGCCAGCCGCAGTGCCATCTGCTGGGCCTGCGCGGCGAGCTCCGGGTCCAGACCGGGGGCCGGGGCGAGCACCACCGCGCACTGTCCCTTGCGCTGGATGGTCTCCACCACCGGCCACGCGGCACCCTGCCCGAACGGCGAGCGGCCGATCATCGCCGACAGCTCGCGACGCATCGTCACCTTCTGTTCGGCGATCAGGTCCACCCCGGTGTCGAACTGCTCGTCGAAGACCGCCATCGCGGCGTCGCGGTCGTCGACGATCCACACCCCGCGTCCGTCGTAGCCGCCACGGATCGCCTTGAGCACGATCGACCAGTCGTGCCGGTCACCGAACTCGGTCAGGCGGCCGCGGGCCAACCCCAGGTCGCCGGAGAGATCGGCGTAGTCGGGTACGGGCAGTCCCAGCTCCGACAGCCGCAGCCGCATGGCGCGCTTGTCCTGGGCGAACTGCAGGGCCGTCGACGGCGGGAGCACCGAGACGCCCTCGGCCTCCAGGGTCTGCAGATGGTGCAGCGGCACACCCTCGTGATCGAAGGTGAGGGCCACCGATCCGCGGGCCGCGGCCCGCAGGTCGTCGATGTCGTCGTGTGAGCCGAGTACGACGTCGGCGCTCACCTGGGCGGCCGGGTCGTCGGCGGTGGCGGCGAGTACCCGCAGACACTGCCCCAGAGCGATCGACGCCTGATGTGTCATCCGGGCGAGCTGCCCGCCACCGATCATGGTGACGGTCGGCATGGCCGCGCCGCCGGACCGGTCGTGCGGGGGTGCGGGGATGCGGGGGTCGGCGCCGGGCGCGCCGTCAGGCGAAGTCACGCGATCCATCGTGGCATGCCCGGCATGTCGGGCGCATGACCGACCGCGGTGAAGTTACCACCCGGTCGGGGTCCTACACTCGTGTCTTGTGCCATTCATCGATGAGACCGTAGCCCGGCTACCGGAGCCGGTCCAGCGGCTGGTGATGAAGCACCATGAACTGATCAAGTTCGCCTTGGTGGGCGGCACCACGTTCATCTTCGACATGGTGATCTTCTACTCGCTGACGTTCACCGTGCTTCAGAGCAAACCCGTCGTCGCGAAGATCATCTCCGGCGTCCTCGCCACCATCCTGAGCTACATCCTCAACCGCGAGTGGGCGTTCAAGAACCGCGGTGGCCGTGAGCGCGCGCATGAGGCATTCCTGTTCTTCGGCATCAGCGGTATCGGCGTGTTGCTGCAGGCCGCGCCGCTGTGGGTGGCGAACAACGTCTTCGACCTGCGCTCCAATCTCGGTTCGCTGGAACTCGCCGTCGTCGACTTCATCCTCGGATTCCTGATCGGCAACCTGCTGCAGATGGCGTTCCGGTTCTGGGCCTTGCGCAAGTTCGCCTTCCCGGAGGAGAACCTGCGCGGCGGTGACGCCGGATCGACCGATCTGTACCCGAGTGTCGAGGAACTCAACGATGAGGAACTCGGTCACGCCTGACGTGTGGTCGTGGCGAGCCCGGTCCCGGCGGCCCCGATCCCGGCGCCGACGCCGACGCCGACGCCGACGGCACCACCACCGAGAAGATCGGCGGCCGACGCCGGCTCAGTTCCAGGCGACCACCGTCGGCCTCGACGAGTGCACGCGCCAGCGACAGCCCCACGCCGTTGCCCGCACCGGCGGAGAAGCCCCGCCGGAAGATGTCCTGCACGAGGTCGTCGGGTACTCCCGCGCCGTCGTCGGCGACGGTGATCCGCACCATGTCGCCGGCCAGGGCCCCCACGCCGATCCGGCAGTCCCCGGCCCCGTGCTGCAGGGCGTTGTCGACCAGCACGCTGACCGCCTCCCGCAATCGGCCCGGGTGGGCCGACAGCGCCACCGGCCGGCCGGTGTAGGTGGTGCGCAGCCGTCGGCCCTGTGCGTCGAAGGCGTTCTCGAAGTCTCCGACCAGCGTGGTGATCAGCTCGGTGACGTCCAGGCGCACCGGCTCGGCGGGATCGTCGCGGGACGCGGCGACCATCTCGTCGAGTTCGGAGGCCAGGCGTTCGACCTGCGCGAGCCCGGCCTCGGCCTCGTGGACCACGGCGGGATCGTCGTGCAACGACAGCTCGTCGAGGCGCAGCTGGATGGCGGTGAGCCGGCTGCGCAGCTGATGTGAGACGTCGCCGACGATCTCGCCCTCCCGTTCCAGCCGCAGCGCGATCTCGGTGTTGGCGTCGCCGAGCGCCCGTGACACCCGGTCGAGTTCGGTGATGTCGTAGGTCTTCCACTCCGACCGGAAGTCGCCGCGCGCCATCGCCGCGGCCCGGTCGGCGAGGTCGATCAGCGGGTCGGCGATCCGGCCGGCGGTGACCGCCGCGGCGACGGTACCGGCGGCCAGCGACGACGCCACCACCAGCAGCACGATGCCGACGGCGGCGAGCTGGTCGTTGCGGACGTCGTCGAGCGGGATCTCCAGGACCAGCGATCCGGCGTCACCGAGGCCGATGCTGTCGGTCATCGCCGGGCCGGCGATGTCGGGGCCGACGGTGCGACTCGACGAGCGGCCGCTGTTCTCGGTGTAGGTGAGGACCAGCCGGCCGCCGTCCGGGATCAGGGCCAGCACCGAGGCGGTGTCGAGCCGGGCGGGGTCGAGCGCGGCGTCATGCCCGTCGTCGGTGCGGATGAGCTGATCGGAGATCGACTTGAGGCGGCTGTCGAGGGTCTGGTGTGCGTTGTCGCCGACCCACCACCAGGCGATCACCGACAACGGGATGCCCAGCAGGGCGCCGACCGCCACCAGCATGGCGATCATGGTGTAGAGGATGCGGCGACGCATGGACGTGGCCGGTCAGCGGCCGCGGGTCACGGGTCGAACCGGAACCCGACTCCGCGCACGGTGACGATGTGCCGCGGCCGGTCGTGCCGGTCGTCGCCGATCTTGCGGCGCAGCCACGACACGTGCATGTCCAGGGTCTTCGACGACCGCAGGTCGGCCGATCCCCACACCTCGGTGAGGATCTCGTCGCGGCTGACCACCTCACCCGCGCGTTCCATCAGGAACCGCAGGAGGTCGAACTCCCGGTTGGCCAGCACCAGGTCCTGGCCGTCGATCAGCACCCGGCGGCCACGGGCGTCGAGCCGGATGTCGCCGCCCTCGAGGACCACGTCGTCGGCGGTCTGCCTGCGACGCAGCAGCGCACGCACCCGGGCCAGCAGCTCGGCCAGCCGGAACGGTTTGCCGACGTAGTCGTCGGCACCGGCGTCGAGGCCGACGACGAAGTCCACCTCGTCGGTGCGGGCGGTGAGCATCAGAACGGCCAGTTCGGGGCGGCGGGCGCGCACGCGCCGGCAGACCTCGAGCCCGTCCATCTCCGGCAGTCCGAGATCGAGGATCACCAGCTCGAAACCACCGTCGACGGCGCGTTCGAGGGCCTCGGTGCCGGTGCCGACCACCTCACAGCCGTATCCCTCCCGGGACAGGGCGCGGGCCAGCGGTTCGGCGATCGCGGTGTCGTCCTCGGCGAGCAGAACATCGGTCACAGGGCAGTCCTCTCCCGGCGGGTCATCGGCGGGTCCGGCGGTCACGGGCGTGGTCGGCATCCGGGTCGGCGTCGTCGTCGCGGTGATCCCGACGATCATCCCACCGGTCATCACCCCGGCCCACATCTCCCCTGCCCACATCTCCCCTGCCCACATCTCCTCTGTCCACGATGTCGAGCACCTCGTGGTAGAGCAGCGCGTGCACCTTCTCGACCTGGGGGATGTCGGCGAACTCGAGCGGCTCGTCGGAGGCCGACTCGATCATCAGGGTCCCGGTCCGCAGCATCCGGTCGACCAGACCGTGACGGAACTCGACGGTGTTGATCCGGCCGATCGGGATGTCGATCCCCGACCGTGTGAGGATGCCGTTGCGGAAGATGACGCGCCGGTCGGTCAGCACGAAGTGCGTGGTCTTCCACGACACCAGTGGGCGGACGAAGAACCAGATCGCCGCCGCCGCCCACAGCACCCCGATGGCGATGTAGGCGACCGTCGCCGACGTCGAGGTGAGTCCGGTCGACGACACCACACCGAGCAGCAGGCCCGCGACGGCGCTGACGAGCACGAAGAGCAGGAACGGTCCGAGCAGACATTTCCAGTGCGGATGCCGGTGCAGCACGATCCGTTCACCGGGCGCCAGGTTCTCCCGTGGATATGCCATGCGGTCAGCATAGGCGCGGGGTCGGCACGACCGCGGAGCGTCGGGAGGACGGGGCACCGTCGGTAGACTGACGACCGAATATTTTCTTCTCGACGAGGTTCAGGAGACGCTCATGACCTATCGCGACCCCCGGGATCCGCGCACGTCGAAGTATGAGCCCGGGTACGCACCGGACTCGCGTGCGTACAGCCGGCAGGATCCGGCCTACCAGGACCCCGGCTACCAGAATCCTGCCTATCAGGATCCCGCCTATCAGAACCCGGCGAACGCCTACGGGCAGGACCCGTACGCGCAGCAACAGCAGCCGCCGCGACCGGCGGCCCAGCCGCGCAAGCGCGTCGGCCCGGACATCAACGTCGGCATGTTCGTCGGCGGCATCGTGATGACCGGTGTGGTCACCGGACTGGCCGCCTGGCTGGTGGCGTGGATCATCCGCAGCATCGTCGACCAGGTCAACGCGAGCGGCCGGTTCGGCATCTGGAACCCGGTCGCCAACGACGAGATCTGGTTCGCGCTCACCGGTTTCCTGTGCGCCGTCGCAGCCGGTGCGCTGTGGTACGTGCTGCAGATCATCACGCCCACCCCCGACGCGTTCTTCCGCTGGATCGTCGGACTGCTGATCGCCGCGGCGGTGATCATCCCGATCGTCGCCTACGCCTCCGGCCAGATCTCGGTGGGCATCGGTACCGCGGTCATGCACCTGGTGATCGGCCTGCCGATCTTCTCGCTGGTGCCCGCGATGGGACACAAGAGCGTCAACAGCGGCCGCTGATCCGTCCCCGGGGCGAGTACTCCGGGGACGGCTGCTCCCGGCGGGCCGGCGCCTGCGCGGGCGCTCAGTCGTCCTCGGGCCGCAGGTGTACGACGTCGGCGGCGGTGGCGCTGACCTGTTCCCCGCTGTCGGTGCGGACCACGATCCGTCCGTCTGGGTCGACGTCGACGGCCGTCCCCACCCGCACGTCGTCACCCGGCAGGATCAGCCGCACGCGACGGCCGAGGGTGTCGCAGCGGTCGCGGTAGCGGCGGGTGATGGTCGCGAGATCGTCCGGCCATCCCAGGCCGCCGAGGGCCCGCAGGTAGTCGACGGCCAGCGCGGCGGCGTCCACCGGTTCACCGAGTTCGATGCGCAGGCTCGTCGCCGTCGGCACGGGTAGCTGATCGGCGGTCATGTCGGTGTTGAAACCTGTTCCGACCACCGCGATCCCGCCGGGCACCGAGTCGGTCGCCGCAACGTACTCGGCGAGGATCCCCGACACCTTCTTGTCCCCGATCAGCACGTCGTTGGGCCACTTCAGCATCGCCCGCAGGCCGGTGGTCTCCTCGATCGCGGTGGCCACGGCGAGCCCGGTGGCCAGCGACAGCCAGCCCAGGGTGTCGGTGTGCCCGCGGACCGGCAGCACCGCCGAGATGGCCAGCTGCGCACCGGCCGGGGCCTCCCACACCCGCGAGTGCCTGCCTCGACCGGCGGTCTGGTCGGTGGTGATGCGGGCGGTGCCGACGATGTCGGGCTCCGATGCCCGCGCCACGAGGTCGGCGTTGGTCGAACCGGTCGAGTCCACCACTTCCACCCGCTGCCAGATCGTGCCGGCCAGCCGGTCGCCGAGACGGTCGATGCCGGAGCGCAGATCCGAGGGGTCGCCGGAGGTGAGATCGGTCATGACCAGTCACCCTACGGGGCGCTGACCTGCTTCGGACGCGGTATCCCACTTCCCCGACCGATCGCTCGGGAACATGAGTGAAATCTCACGTTGGGGCGGGTTGACGGGGGTCACACTCCTCTGGCTAGCATCGGATTCCATGACCACTGCTTCGTCCGACTCCGGCGCCGCGCCGAATATCCACACGACGGCCGGAAAACTCGCCGATCTGCGCCAGCGACTCGAGGAAGTGAAACACCCGGTCGGCGAGGCCGCGGTGGAGAAGGTCCACGCCAAGGGCAAGATGACCGCCCGCGAGCGTATCGAGAACCTGCTCGACGAGGGTTCGTTCGTCGAGCTCGACGCCCTCGCCCGCCATCGCAGCATCAACTTCGGGCTCGCCGACCGTCGCCCGCTCGGCGACGGCGTGGTGACCGGCTACGGCACCATCGACGGCCGCGAGGTGTGTGTCTTCTCGCAGGACGTCACCGTCTTCGGTGGCAGCCTCGGCGAGGTCTACGGCGAGAAGATCGTCAAGGTCATGGACCTGGCGATCAAGACCGGCCGGCCGCTGATCGGGATCAACGAGGGCGCCGGTGCCCGCATCCAGGAGGGTGTGGTCTCCCTCGGCCTCTACGCCGACATCTTCTACCGCAATGTCCGTGCATCCGGCGTGATCCCGCAGATCTCGCTGATCATGGGTCCGGCCGCCGGCGGCCACGTGTACTCCCCCGCACTCACCGACTTCGTGGTGATGGTCGATCAGACCAGCCAGATGTTCGTCACCGGCCCCGACGTCATCAAGACCGTCACCGGCGAGGACGTCACCATGGAGGATCTGGGCGGCGCCCAGACCCACATGACCAAGTCGGGTGTGGCGCACTACGTCGGCTCCGACGAGCAGGACGCCCTCGACTACGTCAAGGAACTGCTGGGCTACCTGCCGAGCAACAACCGCGCCGAGCCGCCGCGTCTGCCGGTGGCCGCCCCGGCCGCGGGGTCGATCGAGGAGACCCTCACCGAGGAAGATCTCGAGCTCGACACCCTGATCCCGGATTCGGCCAACCAGCCGTACGACATGCACGAGGTCATCCGCCGCATCGTCGACGACGAGGAGTTCCTCGAGGTCCAGGCCGAGCGTGCGACCAACATCATCGTCGGCTTCGGCCGGGTGGACGGACGCAGCGTGGGCATCGTCGCCAACCAGCCGACCCAGTTCGCCGGCTGCCTCGACATCGACGCCTCGGAGAAGGCCGCACGCTTCGTGCGCACCTGTGATGCGTTCAACGTGCCGATCGTGACCCTGGTGGACGTCCCGGGCTTCCTGCCGGGCACCGACCAGGAGTACAACGGCATCATCCGCCGCGGCGCCAAGCTGCTCTACGCCTACGGCGAGGCCACCGTCGGCAAGATCACCGTCATCACCCGCAAGGCCTACGGCGGCGCGTACGACGTGATGGGCTCCAAGCACATGGGTGCCGACGTCAACCTGGCCTGGCCGACCGCCCAGATCGCCGTGATGGGCGCCTCCGGTGCGGTGGGCTTCGTCTACCGCGGCCGCCTCAAGGAGGCCGAGGCCAACGGTGAGGACGTCGACGCGCTGCGTCTGGAACTCCAGCAGGAGTACGAGGACACCCTGGTCAACCCGTACGTCGCCGCCGAGCGTGGCTACGTCGACGCGGTGATCCCGCCGAGCCACACCCGCGGCCAGATCGCCACCGCGCTGCGGCTGCTGGAGCGCAAGATGGTGACCATGCCCCCGAAGAAGCATGGGAACATCCCGCTGTGAGCGCCGACGAGACGACCGGCGTGAGCGCCGGGGAGAACGCCGCCGAGAAGGCTCCCTTCCTGCGTGTGGTGAGCGGTAACCCGACCGCCGAGGACGTCGCCGTGCTGGTGTCGGTCCTCGCCGCGGCCGGCGGATCGGGCTCGGGCCCGGCCGACACCGAACCCCGCAACGAGTGGGGCCGCCCGGTGGACCGGCTGCGCCCGCAGTGGGGTTCACCGCTGGGCTTCACCAACCTCGGCCGCTGACGCCGGTGGCCACCACCGGGCGTACACCGCGCCATGAGGTGATCCTGGGGTCGGCGTCGCCGGCACGGCTGTCGGTGCTGCGCCGGTCGGGGCTCGACCCCCGGGTCGTGGTCTCCGACGTCGACGAGGACTCCGTCCTGGAGGGTCTGCTCGGCGCCCCGCCCGAGGATGTGGTGGCCCGGCTGGCGATGGCCAAGGCCGACGCCGTGGTGGCCCGGCTGGTCGCCGAACGTTCCGGCACCGATCCCGGACCCCACGCCGACCGCACCGTGGTGATCGCGTGTGACTCGATGCTGCTGTTCCGTGGCGCGCTGACCGGCAAACCGCACACCCCCGAGGTGGCGATCGCCCAGTGGAAGCGTGTGCGCGGACATTCGGCGCAGTTGCTGACCGGCCATCACGTGAGTGTGCTGGCCGGTCTGGACGTGGTGGCCTCGGCCAACGACACCTGCACCACCACCATCGAGTTCGCCGACGCCACCGACGCCGAGATCGAGTCGTATGTGGCCACCGGTGAACCCCTGGAGGTGGCCGGCGGGTTCACCCTCGACGGTCTCGGCGCATGGTTCGTCGACGGCATCGACGGCGACCCGTCGTCGGTGATCGGTATCGGTCTGCCGACGGTGCGCCGGCTCCTGACGCGGGTCGGGATCGCCGTCGCCGACCTCTGGCAACCCGGCTCCTGATCACCGGTGGTCCCGATCACCGCCACGATCTGATCCGCCGGCACCGGTTCTCCGGTGCCGGCGGTGTCGTGTCCCGGCCGCTGTCATGTCTGCGCCGTCCCGGCCGGGGTCAGGTCTGCGCCGTCCCGGCCGGGGTCAGGTCTGCGCCGTCCCGGCCGCTGTCGTGTCCCAGAGGGTCTCGGTCGTTCCGGCCGTCAGCCGAACACCTCGGGCCAGTACTTGGTGAAGCAGTTCACCGGCTGGCCCTGTCCGAGCGATGGTCCGAAGAAGCCGAGGGAGATCGCGCCGATCCGCTGTGTGGCGGTGCCGTGGCCCTGGCCGGGGGCCGGGTCGGCGATCTTCTGCAGCAATGCGACGGCCTGGGTGATGTCGGCGATCGACAGCTGGTGGCGCTTGAGCACGGTGGCCGCCCAGTTGCCGGCCAGGCAGTCGGCGATCAGCTCGGCGTTCTCCCCGCGCGGCTCCGACCGCGGACCCAGCCCGCCGGCCTGTGCGATGCGGTCGACCACGGCGTGCCCGTACTCGTGTGCCACGACCGTCGCCGCGGTGAACTCGCCCTGGAACCCACCGATCTGATCGAGCGGGCCCTGGACCAGGAAGGTGCCGGTCCAGATCCCGACGAAGGTCTCCACCGGCAGGATCACCGATCCCTCGACCCGTTGCCCGGAGCCGTCGGCGGCCACGTCCACCGGGCAGAAGAAGGCATTCGGGGTGTCGGACTCGACCACCGTGTCCCGGTCGTCGGTGTCGGTGCACGAGGAGCGGAAGGTCTCCCCCGAGGCGACCAGTACGCGGCCGGGATCCGGGTTGCCCCAACCCAGTTCGTCGAACCACGGCCCCCAGGTGCCGTCGAGGTCGTCGAGCACCGAGCTCAGGTACGCCGGGACCTTCTGCTGCGCATTGCCGGCGGTGATCTGTCCCTGCATCAGCGACGACGTCGGCACCGGCAGTGCGGGGCAGTTCCCGGCGGTACAGTCGCCGGGGACCGAGCCGGTCGGCGCCGACGACGATCGTGTGGTGCTGCTGCGCGGGGTACTCGAGGCCGTCGACGACCCGGATGCCGAGGTCGTCGCCGTGGTGGTGGCGGGAGACCGGGTGGGGACGGCCTCGTCGTCGCCGCCGGTCGAACATGCGGCGAGCCCGATCGCCGTGACCGCGATCGCGACGACGAGTCGGAAACGGGCCGAGCCTGGACGCATCATGTGAGGAATCTAGCAACGCTTCGGGGTGCGGCCGAACAGGTTGTCACCAGTTGAATGACCGGGAGGTCGCGACACCGCAGACCGTGATGTCGCGGTTGTCCCGACCGGCTGCCGATGCCGCGAATCGCCGCACCGACCCGGTTGGCCGCCCGCCGCACCTCGCGACTGGGTAGGCTTTCTGCGGGACCGCGCAGCCCGCCGATCCCTGACCCACTGTGGGAGAGGTTGTTCAGTTGAGCGTTGAGACCGACCAGAATCCGGCCTTCGCCGATTACGCGCACCCCGAGCGGCTGGTGACGACGCAATGGCTCTCCGCGCATCTGGGCAGCAAGGGACTCAAGATCATCGAGAGCGACGAGGATGTGTTGCTCTACGACATCGGGCACATCCCGACCGCCCAGAAGGTCGACTGGCACCTGCACCTCAACGATCCCGTCACCCGCGACTACATCAACGGTGAGCAGTTCGCAGAACTGATGCGCAGCAAGGGAATCGAGCGCGACGACACCATCGTCATCTACGGCGACAAGTCCAACTGGTGGGCCGCCTACGCACTGTGGGTGTTCACCCTGTTCGGCCATGAGGACGTCCGGCTGCTCGACGGCGGACGCGACGCGTGGATGGCCGAGGACCGCGACACCTCCTTCGACGTCCCGGAGTACCCGCGGTCGGACTACCCGGTGGTCGAGCGCAACGACTCCGCGATTCGTGCCTTCGCCGCCCAGGTCCGTGAGTCCCTGGGCACCGAGCCGCTGATCGACGTGCGCTCGCCGCAGGAGTACACCGGTGAGCGCACCCACATGCCCGACTACCCGGAGGAGGGTGCACTGCGCGGCGGTCACATCCCCACCGCGGTGTCGATCCCGTGGGCCAAGGCGGCCGCACCCGACAGCCGTTTCCGCAGTCGCACCGAGCTCGACGAGATCTACGGTGGCCTCGACCCGCAGACCCCGACCATCGCCTACTGCCGGATCGGTGAGCGCTCGAGCCACACCTGGTTCGTGCTGACCCATCTGCTCGGATTCGGCAGCGTCCGCAACTACGACGGTTCGTGGACGGAGTGGGGTAACGCCGTGCGCGCACCGATCGTCGTCGGTGACGAGCCGGGTACCGCGCCCAGCTCGTCATGAGTCTGCCCCCAGCTCTCGCCGAGATCGTCGACGACTTTGCGGCCGCAGGCGATTCGGACCGCGTCACCATGCTGCTCGAGTTCGCCGGCGAGTTACCCGACCTTCCCGAGGACCTTCGCACCGAGGCGATGGAACCGGTACCCGAGTGCCAGTCCCCGGTGTTTCTGTCGGTCGACGCCGACGACCCGGGGTCGGTGCGCCTGTTCTTCAGCGCACCACGGGAGGCCCCCACCACCCGGGGATTCGCCTCGATCCTGCACCAGGGTCTCGACGGCGCGTCGGCTGCGGAGATCCTGGCCGTGCCGGGCGACTTCTATCACGATCTCGGGCTGGCCGCGGCGGTCAGCCCGTTGCGACTGCGCGGGATGGCCGGGATGCTCGGCCGGATCAAGTCGCAGGTGCGCGCGCAGACCGGAGCCGGCCCCGCCGGCACCGGATCGGCGACCCCGCCCGCGGGCTCCCCGACGTCGGACTGATGAAGTTCATCCAGATCCTCGAGGAGCCGATCGAGCCGGGCGGGCTCGTCGAGTGGACCCCGTTCACCCCGGGCGGCCTGGGCACCTGGAGCCCGGATCCGCGGTTGACCTCACACAATCACGAACAGCACCTGCGGGCGGCGTTCGAGTACCGTGCGCGCACGCACCGGGAGGGCGGCCGCGAGTCGTGGCTGGGCGTGTCCGTCGAGTTCGACGAGGCGCTGTCGATCCCGGCGTTGCGCGCGACGCTGCGGTTCTGGATCGACCGGCACGAGGTGCTGCGCAGTCACGTGGTGATCACCCGCGACGGCTTGCGGCGGCTGACCACCGCACCGGGGACGGTCCGGCTGAACATGGGTCGGATCGGCTGGTATGCCGAGCCCGGACCGCTCGTCGAGCAGCTGGCCGGTTCCTTCGACCGTGCCACCGCCCCGATGCACTGGCCCGCCTACCTGTTCGCGACGATCGGCCGGGAGTCGTCGTTCACGCTGATCTTCACCGCCGACCATTCCCTGCTCGACGGGTACTCGCTGATCATGGCCCAGCACGAGCTCACCACGATCTACCGGGCGATGCGCGACCACCGGCCGGTGGACCTGCCCGAGGTGGGCAGTTACGTCGACTTCAGTGCCGCCGAGCGACGCCAGGCCGACCAGGACGGTGCCGACCACCCGGCGGTGAGCACCTGGAGCAGATTCCTGCAGGCCGGCAGCGGCGACATGCCCGCCCTGCTGTCGGCGTCGGCCGACACCACCACCGTCCCCGGCCCGGCCGCCGGCGGTGAACGGCCCCAGGAGTCGCGGTCGGGGGTCATCACCGACGACGACACCGCGAACCGGTTCGCCGCGGTCTGCGCCGAGGCCGGCGGATCGCTCACCGCTGGGGTCCTCGCCGCGTTCGCGATGGTGCACCACGACATCACCGACGACCCCGAGTTCCGGTGCGTGCTGCCCCGGCACACACGCAACGACGCGCGCTGGCTGGCCGCGCTCGGCTGGTTCGTCGCCGTCGCACCGTTCTGTCTCGACATGTCCGATTCGCCCACCTTCGACCAGACGGTGGCGCGGTCGACCGCGGAGTTGAAGCATTCCCGACAGGGGGCATCACTGCCGTATCTGCGGGTGGCCGAGCTGATCGGCCACAGCGGGCATCCACGATTCGTGATCTCGTTCATCGACACCCGCTATGCCCCGGGTGCGGCCGCCGCCGACGCCGGCCGGGCGAAGGTGCTGCGCAGCCACTCCTACTCCCCCGACGAGGTCTACATCTGGATCAACCGCACCCCGTCGGGCCTGCGGTATTCCACCCGCTTCCCGCACCACGCCGACGCGGAGCTCGTGCCCGGGTTCCTCGCCGCCTTCGCGGCCTGTGTGCGGGCCGTCGCCGATGGCAGCACATTCAACTCGCGGATGTGACCCACACCTCCACCGATCGTTTGCTCGGTGGGTTAGGGTGAATGCCGGTGTGTGCGCCGCCTAGACTCCAGGAGGTGCGCCACGCCGGTCGCGGACACCCTGTTGTGACCGGTGCCCAGAACCCGATTTCGGCGCCCTATCCGGACGCCGTGCCGAACCGCCCCGTGGCGCGCACGCGACGCGGCGCCCCCAAGTAAGGCCCAGGAGAACAAGTGCCCAGTCCCTCTGCCATCAGCAAGGTCCTCATCGCCAACCGTGGCGAGATCGCCGTCCGTGTGATCCGTGCCGCCCGTGACGCCGGGATCGCCAGTGTCGCGGTGTACGCCGAGCCCGACGCGAACGCGCAGTTCGTCAAGCTCGCCGACGAGGCCTTCGCGCTCGGTGGTCAGACCTCGGCGGAGTCGTACCTGGTCTTCGACAAGATCCTCGACGCCGCCAAGACCTCCGGCGCCGACGCCATCCACCCCGGCTACGGCTTCCTCTCGGAGAACGCCGACTTCGCCCAGGCCGTGATCGACGCCGGCATCACCTGGATCGGCCCGTCGCCGCAGTCGATCCGCGACCTCGGCGACAAGGTCACCGCCCGCCACATCGCCCTCAAGGCCGAGGCCCCGATGGCGCCCGGCACCAAGGACCCGGTCAAGGACGCCGACGAGGTCGTCGCCTTCGCCAAGGAGTACGGCGTGCCGGTCGCGATCAAGGCCGCCTTCGGTGGCGGTGGCCGCGGCATGAAGGTCGCCTACACCATCGAGGAGATCCCCGAGCTGTTCGAGTCGGCCACCCGTGAGGCCATCTCGGCCTTCGGCCGCGGCGAGTGCTTCGTGGAGCGCTACCTGGACAAGGCCCGCCACGTCGAGGCCCAGGTGATCGCCGACCAGCACGGCAACGTCATCGTCGCCGGTACCCGCGACTGCTCGCTGCAGCGCCGCTTCCAGAAGCTGGTCGAGGAGGCCCCCGCACCGTTCCTGACCACCGAGCAGCGCGAGCGCATCCACTCCTCGGCCAAGGCCATCTGCCGTGAGGCCGGCTACTACGGTGCCGGCACCGTGGAGTTCCTGGTCGGCAACGACGGCCTGGTCTCCTTCCTCGAGGTCAACACCCGCCTGCAGGTGGAGCACCCGGTCACCGAGGAGACCTCCGGCATCGACCTCGTGCGCCAGCAGTTCCGCATCGCGCAGGGCGAGAAGCTCGAGATCTCCGAGGATCCGACGCCGCGCGGACACTCCTTCGAGTTCCGGATCAACGGCGAGGACGCCGGACGCAACTTCCTGCCGGCCCCCGGCCCCATCACCGTCTACCGTGAGCCGTCCGGCCCGGGCGTGCGCGTCGACTCCGGCGTGGTGGCCGGCGACGTCATCGGCGGCCAGTTCGACTCCATGCTGGCCAAACTGATCGTCACCGGTGAGACCCGCGAGCAGGCGCTCGAGCGTGCTCGCCGCGCACTCGCCGAGTTCGAGGTCGAGGGTCTCGCGACCGTGCTGCCGTTCCACCGCCACATCGTGTCCAACCCCGCGTTCATCGGTCACACCGACGAGAACGGTGTCGAGTCGTTCGACGTCTACACCAAGTGGATCGAGACCGACTGGGTCAACCCGATCGAGCCCTACACCGGTGGCGAGGCCATCGAGGACGACGACACTCCGCGACAGAACATCGTCGTCGAGGTCGGTGGCCGCCGCGTCGAGGTGTCGCTGCCGGGCGATCTGGCCCTCGGTGGCGGGGGTGCCGGCGGTGGCGCCATCCGCACCAAGCCCAAGGCCCGCACCCGCAAGAAGGGCGGCGCCGCCGCTGCGTCGGGTGACGCCGTCACCGCACCGATGCAGGGCACCGTGGTGAAGGTGGCCGTCGAGGAGGGGCAGACCGTGGCCGCCGGTGATCTGGTGGTGGTCCTGGAGGCCATGAAGATGGAGAACCCGGTCACCGCCCACAAGGACGGTGTCGTGACCGGACTGGCCGTGGAGGCCGGTGCCGCGATCACCCAGGGCACCGTGCTCCTGGAACTGAAGTGACGTTCGCCTGATCGGGTTGCCGTAGTGGAACCCATCGAGATCAACGCCGGGACGTGGTATCTGCGGGCGCTTCGCGCCGACGAGCGGATCACCGACGTCCCGGCGTTGTCGGCTCTCGGGATAGATCAGCCCGCCACGTATGTCGCTGCGGCCGAACATGATTGGCACACCGAGACCCGATTCACCTGGGCGGTGTGCATCCCCACCACCGGCGAGCTCGTCGCCGTGATCGGGGTCGACGCCGACCGCGGCCTGTGGGGTCGTTGCCGTGACGGCCACGACGAGGCACTCACCACGGCGATCGGCCCGGTCACACGGTTCGCCGACGGCGCGCTCGGACTCGGTGCCGTGGGGCCCCTCACCGACGGGCTCTGAGATCCCGATCGCCGGATCCCGATCGCCGAATGTCCCGGGTCAGTCCGGCACGTCGTGATCGACACCGGTCGCGAGATCACCGCATTCCACCACCGTGACGTCGTCACGGCCGCGCAGATAGGTCTGTGCACCGACGTCACCGGCCAGGACCGCCCGGACGCCGCACAGATGGTCCGCGCCCAGATACACCGGATGACCGGACCGACCGTCGTAGACGGCGCGGACGAGCGCGTCCCGCCGACCGCCCGCGGTGGCCACGATCCGCGCCACCACGTCGGACCCCACGTCCGGCGTGTCAACAACATGTAAAACAACCCCGTCCATCTCGGGCCGATCGGCGACGTGATCGAGTACCGCACGCACACTCGCCGAGACTCCCACAGCCCAGTCCGGGACCGTCACCGCCTGCGACTCCGGCGGCGGATCGACGAGTGCGGCCCCCATCGCGACCAGCACCTCGGCGCACCCGCCACGTCGCAGTGCATCGACCGCGATGTCGAGCCACTCTCCTTGCTGGGCAAGGATTTTCGGGATACCAAATCTTCTGCCCCCGCCGGCCGCGAGAACCGCACCGACATCCATGGCCGATCCCCTTTCCGACGGTGACGAAGACCCGGGTCCACCACGCCCACGGTAGTGCCGCCCGACGGCATCAGACCACCGAACAAGGCGTGGTTACACCACCGCAATATACGATCACGCGGTCGCGAGAACCGTTGCGCGGGTCCACTATTTAGCTGCTGATGCGGCGGTGTTCCTCATCCATCATCGCCGCATCGAACCATGTTCATCCGTCGCAGGGAGATGGCGATGTCCACCGACTCGGCCCCAGCCGCATCCGTACCAGCCAAGCGCAAGCGGGTTCATCCCGTCGACCAGGTGCCACCCCCCGGCAGACTGGTCGCGCTCGGTGCCCAGCATGTCGTCGCCTTCTACGCCGGTGCGGTCCTCGTCCCGCTGCTGATCGCGCGGGCGATCGGCCTCGACAACGAGGCCCTCACCATGCTGATCACCGCCGATCTGTTCACCTGTGGCATCGCCTCGCTGCTCCAGTCGGTCGGTATCTGGAAGATCGGCGTGCGCCTCCCACTGCTGCAGGGCATCACGTTCGCGACCCTCGCCCCGGTGATCCAGATCGCCAATCAGCACGGCGGCGGACGCGTCGGCCTGCAGACGGTGTACGGCGCGGTGATCGCGGCGGGCGTCTTCACCTTCCTGATGGCGCCGTTCTTCGCGAAGCTGATCCGCTTTCTGCCGCCGGTGGTGACCGGAACACTGATCACCATCATCGGGGTGTGCCTGATCCCGGTGGGTGCCGGGGATGCGGTGACCGATCCCAACCAGCACCTCAAGGATCCGGGCAACTGGAAATGGGTCTGCTACGCCCTGGGCACCATCCTGCTGATCGTGTTGATGCAACGGTTCTTCCGCGGCTTCATGGCCACCATCGCCATCCTGCTGGGTCTGGTGGTGGGCACCTTCGTGGCCTGGCTGTGCGGTGACGCGCACTTCTCGTCGGTCGGTGAGGCCGACTGGCTGGGCTTCACCCCGCCGTTCGCGTTCGGCTGGCCGCAGTGGGACATCGTGGCGATCGTGTCGATGATCGTGGTGCTACTGGTGGTCGCGGTGGAGTCGACCGGGTCGATCTTCGCCACCGGTGAGATCGTCGGCAAACGCATCAAGTCCGACGACGTGGCCGCGGCGGTCCGGGCCGACGGCGTCGCCACCATCATCGGCGGGTCGTTCAACTCGTTCCCCTACACCGCGTTCTCCGAGAACGTCGGCCTGGTGCGCCTGACCGGCGTGAAGAGCCGATGGGTGGTGGCCTGCGCCGGTGTCATCATGATCATCCTGGGGCTGCTGCCCAAGCTGGCCAAGGTGGTCGAGTCGATCCCCGCCCCGGTGCTCGGCGGTGCCGCCCTGATCATGTTCGCCACCGTGGCGATCGTCGGCATCCAGACCCTGACCTCGGTGGACTTCACCGATCACCGCAATCTGATCATCGCCGCCACCTCGCTCGCGGTGGCGCTCTACGTCCAGTTCTCGCAGTCGTCGGCACCGACGACGGTGATCGAGAAGGGTGCCCCGGTCGACGTCCCGGCATTGCCCGGTGTCGACCAGGCGATGCCCAACCTGATCCTGCAGATCCCGTTCTCGACCGGCATCACGATGGGTGCGATCACCGCAATCCTGTTGAACCTCTTGTTCTTCCACATCGGGAACAAGGGTCCGGCGGTGGCCGGCGGCGGCGCCATCACCCTCGACGAGGTCAACGAGATGAGCGTCGAACAGTTCCGGGAGACCTTCGGCGAGGTGGTCCAGGGGGTGGACTGGGTGCTCGACCGCGCCTTCGACCAGCGGCCCTTCGACGACGTTCACGACCTGCGCAGCGCCTTCCAGGAGGCGATGCTCACCGGCAGCGACACCGAACAGCTCGACCTGATCCGCGCCTTCCCCGATCTGGGCGCCGAGGACGAGGAGACCGGCGAACTGCAGGCCGTCGATCACAAGGGGCTCTCGCACCTCGAGGAGACCGAGCACGAGAACGTGGTGAACCTCGCCGCGGCGTATCGCGATCACTTCGGCTTCCCGCTGGTGATCTGTGCACGCGAGACCGAACGCTACGACCGGGTGCTGCGCAGCGGCTGGGCGCGGATGGACAACTCGTCGACGTCGGAGAAGTCGTTCGCGCTGATCGAGATCGCGAAGATCGCCAACTACCGGTTCGACGATCTCGTCGCCGATGCGAACCCGATCACCTCGGCCCGGTTCTCGCGTCAGCCCGAACTCTCCTAGGCTGGTCTGCGTGCGAAGAGTCGATTGGCGAGGTTTGTCCAGTTTCAACGAGCTCAGTGAGCGGCAGGCCATCAGTACCCTCTACGAATGCTGCAGTTCGTCGATCTGGGCGCTCCGCGTCGCCAGGGCACGGCCGTTCACCGACGACGACGCCCTGCTCGACTATGCGGACCTGATCCTCGCCGAACTCACCGAGAGCGATCTCGACGAGGCGTTGTCGGGACATCCGCGGATCGGTGACCGCGCCGACAATCCGTCCTCGCAGCGCGAGCAGTCGGGCGTCGTCGGCGCCGAGGCCGCGGTGCTGTCCGAGTTGAAGGAACTCAACGCGGCCTACGAAGAGCGCTTCGGCCACGTCTATCTGGTGTTCGCCAACGGTCGTCCCGCCGCGGAGCTGCTGGGCATCCTCAAGGAACGCATGCGCAACGACCCGGACACCGAGCGCCGGGTGATGCGCATGGAACTGGGCAAGATCAACCGCAGCCGCCTGACCCGGATGCTCACGCCCGCGGTCGAGTATGTTGACGACTGATCCGAGCAGAGGAGCAGCAACGCGATGACCGGTTTGTCCACCCATGTCCTGGATGCCACATCCGGTACCCCCGCCGTCGGGATGTCGGTGATCCTGCAGGACGCCGCCGGCGGCGAGCTGGCGTCGGGGGTCACCGACGCCGACGGCCGGATCGCGCAGGTGAGCACGCAGCCACTGGTCCCGGGCATCTATCACCTGGTGTTCGAGACCGGTGAATGGTTCTCCGACAACGACATCGAGGCCTTCTACCCCGAGGTCGACATCTGCTTCACCGTCGACGACGCCGATCGCCACTACCACGTGCCGGTGTTGCTGAGCCCGTTCGCCTACTCGACGTATCGGGGCAGCTGACCCGACGGTGATCGAGCCGGCGTCCTCGGGCGGTCGAGCAGACTCCTCACGATGGTTGAGCGCGACGCACCCCCCACGATGGTTGAGCACGACGCACCCCCCACGATGGTTGAGCGCGACGCACCCCCCACGATGGTTGAGCAGGACGTCCTCGCGCAGCGAGGCCGACCGTCCGTCGAAACCTCCCTCACCCACCGCTGGAACGCACCCTCGCTCCGCTCCTCATCAGACCAATCAGCCACAAACGATGGTTGAGCAGGACGTCCTCGCGCTAGCGAGGCCGACCGTCCGTCGAAACCTCTGCAACGTCACGCCGGGATCCGGCCACCCACGCGTACGGGCCCGCGACATCGGTGCCGATAGCAGAGCCGTTTGCCGTGCTGCGGTATGGCTGGCCTATGATGGGCGGCGCAGTTGGTTCGCCGGCCGGGATGTCATGGAGCCCCTACACCCGATCGTCGGCGTCGAGCCCGTGCGATGCCTCACGGCGTCGGGCGGGTGAGAGGGAATCCGGTGTGACTCCGGAACTGTCCCGCAGCGGTATGTCGAAACGACCGCCGTCACATGCACTGGGCCCCGCGCCCGGGAAGCGACGGCCAGTAGGTTCCGCGGAGTGATCCGCGCCTGTCGCCGAGTCCGAAGACCTGCCTCCTGTACCGGCCGCGCCGCGGTCGGTGGCTCGTCGCCTCGTGGACTGGGTGCAGGTCGGACATGCTGACTTCGAGGTCGTCTTCTCACGTACCTCTCTGGGGCTGCCCGCCGCACCTGCAATGGCGACGACCGTCGGAAACCATTGCAGGAGTGAATGTCTCATGTCCGAGAGGACCAACTCACCCTTTACCGCGACCGTACTCGGTGCTCCCCGGATCGGTCCGCGTCGTGAACTCAAGCGTGCCATCGAGGGCTACTGGGCGGGCCGTGTGGACGCCGCCGAGCTCGAGGCGACCGCTGCCGGCCTGCGTGCCGACACCATCGCCCAGCTGTCGGCCGCCGGGCTCGACTCGATCCCGGTCAACACCTTCTCCTACTACGACCAGGTGCTCGACACCGCGGTGATGCTGGGCGCCCTGCCCGAGCGGGTCGCCGCGATCTCCGATCCGCTGGACCGGTATTTCGCCGCCGCGCGCGGTACCGCCGACGTCGCTCCGCTGGAGATGACCAAGTGGTTCGACACCAACTACCACTACCTGGTGCCGGAGATCGGTCCCGACACCACCTTCACGCTGAACCCGGAGAAGGTGCTGGCCGAGGTCGCCGAGGCGCGCACCGCCGGGGTGAACGCACGCCCCGTGGTGGTCGGGCCGATCACCTTCCTGGCGCTGTCCAAGCCGATCGGTGCGGGTTCGCCGCTGGACCGGATCAACGAGCTGCTCCCCTGCTACCTGGAGCTGCTGCGTGTGCTGGCCGAGGCGGGTGTCGAGTGGGTGCAGATCGACGAGCCCGCCCTGGTCACCGATATCGCCTCGGGTCTGCCCGCGCTGGCCGGGTCGGTGTACTCGGCGCTGGCACAGGCGTCGGCGCGTCCGAAAATCCTGGTCGCCACCTACTTCGGTGACGCCGGAGAGGCACTGCCGGCACTGGCCCGTTCCGGTGTCGACGGTGTGGCGGTGGATCTGATCGAGGGCCGCCTGGAGAGCGTCGTCGACGTCCCGGAGCTGTCGCGTCTGCATGTGGTCGCCGGTGTGGTCGACGGCCGCAACATCTGGCGCACCGATCTGGAGAAGGCTCTCGCCACCCTGGGTACCCTGCTGGGTTCGACCGGTTCGCTGGCGGTGTCGACGTCGTGCTCGACGCTGCATGTCCCCTACTCGCTGGAGCCGGAGACCGAGCTCGACGACAACCTGCGGGGCTGGCTGGCGTTCGGTGCCGAGAAGTACACCGAGGTCGCCACCCTGTCGCGGGCGCTGACCGGCGGACGTGAGGCAGAGGCCGCCGCGTTCGACGCCTGTGCGGCTGCGTTGGCCACCCGCGCCACCGATCCGCGCGTGCACGTCGACGCCGTCCGTGAGCGTCTGGCTGCGGTGAACGATGCCGACGTCACTCGTGGCGAGGCCGCCACCCGTCTGGCCGCGCAGAACGAGCGGCTGGACCTGCCGGCGTTGCCGACCACGACGATCGGCTCGTACCCGCAGACCTCGGCGATCCGTCTGGCGCGTGCGGCACTGCGCAAGGGCGAGATCGATCAGGCCGGCTACGAGCAGAAGATGCGCGACGAGATCAAGTCCGTCGTCGACCTGCAGGAGCAGATCGGCCTGGACGTCCTGGTTCACGGTGAGCCGGAGCGCAACGACATGGTGCAGTACTTCGCCGAGCAGCTCGACGGGTTCTTCGCGACCGTCAACGGCTGGGTGCAGTCGTACGGCACGCGTTGTGTGCGCCCGCCGATCCTGTTCGGCGATGTGGTGCGTCCGCGCCCGATGACCGTCGACTGGATCACCTTCGCCCAGACGCTGACGGCAAAGCCGGTCAAGGGCATGCTGACCGGTCCGGTCACCATTCTGGCGTGGTCGTTCGTCCGCAACGATCAGCCGTTGTCGGAGTCCGCCGATCAGATCGCCCTGGCGATCCGCGACGAGACGGTGGATCTGGAGAAGGCCGGCGTCGGCATCATCCAGGTCGACGAGCCGGCCCTGCGCGAGCTGCTGCCGCTGCGCAACGCCGACAAGCAGGCGTACCTGGACTGGGCGGTGCGGGCGTTCCGGCTGTCGACGGCCGGTGTCGAGGATGCAACCCAGATCCACACGCATCTGTGCTACTCGGAGTTCGGTGAGGTCATCGACGCGATCGCCGAGCTCGACGCCGACGTCACCTCGATCGAGGCGGCCCGGTCGCATATGGAGGTGCTCGACGACCTCAACAGCGTCGGGTTCGCCAACGCCGTGGGTCCGGGTGTCTACGACATCCACTCCCCGCGCGTGCCCGGCACCTCGGAGATCGAGACCTCGCTGGCCGAGGCACTCAAGGCCGTCGGCCCGCAGCGTCTCTGGGTGAACCCGGACTGTGGCCTGAAGACCAGGACAACCGATGAGGTCACCGAAGCGCTGACCAACATGGTCGCCGCAGCGAAGTCGGTTCGCGCCGGCACCTGACATCGGCGGAGGTTTCGGCTCAACCATCGGCATCAACACCATGATTCGATGGTTGGGCCGGGCCCGACCCCGAAGCTCAAGGTCCAGTGTCCGCAATCACGGCACAATTTGGTGGTTGAGCCGGGACCGAGCATCGCGAGGACCCGAGTCGAAACCCGGCGAGTCGACGGTGTCGGTGACCACCTCAAACCGGGTGGTTGCGTTCCGAACCCGGCCGGCGGAGGTTTCGACACGACTTGTCGCTACGCTCCGCATCGGCTCAACCATCAACGGCGGCAACATGATTGATAGAGCACCACGGTTGGTGGTTGAGCCGGGACCGAGCGTAGCGAGGACCCGTGTCGAAACCTCGTGACCCGGCGGTGTCGGTGACCGCGGTTCATAGTCCGGCTGATTTCATCGCCGCCCGGAATGCGTGGGCGTGGGGTGTGTCTGCGGTGAACAGTCCGGGCGTGATCACGTCGAACACGTTGATCCGGTTGAGGGTGAATCCGGCACGTTCGAGTGGGGTACGGCCGTGGATCTCGGCGCGTACCTGTTCGAGGTTGGCGAAATAGTTGTGTGCCACGTCGGGTAGTCGGTTGACGAGGCGTTCGGTGGGTGGGGCGCCGGGTTCGGCGTTGTGTTGCCACCAGGTTCGGCCTTCGTCGGGTCCGGACTCGATCCTT